>DAHUZT010000117.1 GCA_027315005.1 Acidimicrobiaceae bacterium
CAAGTACGAGGTCCCCCGAATCTGCTTCGTCAACAAGATGGACCGCACCGGTGCCGATTTCGACCAGTGCGTGGAGATGATCAGAGACAGGCTGGATGCCAGCGTGGCTGTGGTGCAGCTCCCGATCGGTTCAGAGGGCGGCTTCCGGGGCGTAGTCGACCTGGTCCACATGCGGGCCCTGGTGTGGGACGAGGGAATGGGCGAGGAATGGCAAGTAGAGGAGATCCCCGTCGAGCTGAAGGCGGTGGCCGAGGAGGCACACCATCAGCTCATCGACGTCGTCTCGAACCACGACGACGCGATCATGGAGAAGTACCTCGGGGATGAGGAGATCACGCCCGAGGACCTGAAGCGAGCGGTCCGCACGGTGACCTTGGGGAGCCACGCCGTGCCCGTGCTGTGCGGTTCAGCCTTCAAGAACAAGGGCGTGCAACCCATGCTGGATGCCGTGGTCGACTACCTCCCCAGTCCACTCGACATCGCCCCCGCCTCAGGCACACCACCGCGCCGGTTCGAAGAGCAAGTGGAGCGTGCGGCCGACGACGACGAGCCCTTCTCCGCACTGGCCTTCAAGATCATGACCGATCCCTATGTGGGAAAACTCACCTACCTGCGGGTGTATTCGGGGACCCTGGCCAAGGGGTCCGGCGTCCTCAATTCGACCAAGGAACGCAAGGAGCGGATCGGCCGGATCCTTCAGATGCACGCCAACTCCCGGGAGGATCTCGATGCCGTCTACGCCGGTGACATCGTGGCCGTCGTCGGGCTGAAGCAGACCACCACTGGTGACACCCTGTGCGATCCCGACCATCCCGTGGTCCTCGAATCGCTGACCTTTCCCGAGCCGGTCATTCACGTTGCCGTCGAGCCGAAGACCAAGGCCGACCAGGACAAGCTCGGCCGTGCCCTGTTCTCGCTGTCCGAGGAGGACCCAACCTTCCGGGTCCAGTCCGATGAAGAGACCGGACAGACGGTGATTTCCGGGATGGGGGAGCTCCATCTCGAAGTGTTGGTCGACCGGATGCTCCGGGAATTCAACGTGGATGCCAACGTAGGGAAGCCGCAGGTCGCCTACCGGGAGACAGTGCGCAAGAAGGTCGAGAAGGTCGAGCTCCGCTACGTTCGCCAGACGGGCGGCAAGGGGCAGTACGGCCACGTGGTCATCACCCTCGAGCCGACTGGTCCGGGCGGTGGCTACGCATTCGACGACAAGATCTCTGGTGGTGTGATACCGAAGGAGTACATACCTTCCGTCGACGCCGGCATCCAGGAGGCCCTGACCTCGGGGGTGCTGGCCGGCTACCCGACCGTCGATGTGAAGGTCGTCTTGACCTACGGCTCCTACCACGACGTCGACTCGTCCGAAATGGCCTTCAAGATCGCTGGTTCCATGGCGGTGAAGAAGGCTGCGAACCTGGCCGATCCGGTGCTCCTCGAGCCGGTCATGGCGGTCGAGGTCACCACCCCGGAGGACTACATGGGCGATGTGATCGGTGATCTGTCCTCCCGCAGGGGGAAGGTCGAGGGAATGGAGCAGAGAGGCAACAGCCACATCGTACGAGCACAGGTTCCGCTCAGCGATATGTTCGGCTACGCTACGGATCTGCGTTCGCGTACGCAGGGGCGGGCAACGTACTCGATGCAGTTCCACGCCTACAACGAGGTCCCCGAGTCCATCGCCAAGGAGATCATCGCCAAGGCACGCGGCGAATGAGCGGCTATGACCGGGACCCGGAGTCCGGATCCCGGAAAGGGCCGGATTCGAGCCCGCAGGTGGATCGATTGAGGCAGGTAGCAGCGGAGCATCGAAGAGAGACCATTACCCAAGCAATGTGAGCAGCACCGTCAGACGAGGATGGTGGCAGGCAACCGCCTGCGCCGTGGCGGACCCGAGGGGGTTCCGCCGGAGATCAGGGAGCACGTACCCCAGCCATGGCCAAACAGAAGTTCGAGCGCACGAAGCCCCACGTGAACGTCGGCACGATGGGACACATCGACCATGGAAAGACGACGCTCACCGCGGCCATCACCAAGGTCCTGCACGACAACGACCCGACCACGTCGTTCACTCCTTTCGACCAGATCGACAAGGCTCCTGAAGAGAAGGAGAGGGGAATCACGATCTCGATCGCCCACGTCGAGTACGAGACTCCCAACCGGCACTACGCCCATGTCGACATGCCCGGTCACGCCGACTACATCAAGAACATGATCACCGGTGCGGCCCAGGTCGACGGGGCGGTCCTGGTGGTGTCGGCGGCCGACGGCCCGATGCCCCAGACCCGTGAGCACGTACTTCTGGCGAGGCAGGTGGGAGTTCCCTACATCGTGGTGGCTCTCAACAAGGCCGACATGGTCGATGACGAGGAACTTCTCGACCTGGTCGAGCTCGAGGTGCGCGAGCTCCTCAACGACAACGAATTCCCCGGTGATGACACCCCGATCATCCGGGTGAGCGCATTGAAGGCACTCGAGGACGATGCGGAGTGGTCGGCCAAGATCTTGGAGTTGATGGAGGCCGTAGATTCCTACATCCCTGAGCCCGAACGCGACGTGGAGAAGCCGTTCCTCATGTCGGTGGAGGACGTGATGTCGATCACCGGCCGCGGCACGGTGGTCACCGGGAAGGTTGAGCAGGGAGTGGTCAAGGTCGGCGAAGAAGTCGAGATCGTCGGACTCCGTCCGACCCAGCGCACGACGGTCACCGGTATCGAGATGTTTCGGAAGCTCCTCGACGAAGGTCGGGCCGGTGACAACATCGGCGCCCTCTTGCGCGGGACGAAGAAGGAAGAAGTTGAGCGAGGCCAGGTGCTGTGCAAGCCCGGTTCGATCACCCCCCACACCAAATTCGAGGCCGCTGTCTACGTGTTGAACAAGGACGAGGGTGGGCGTCACAAGCCGTTCTTCACCAACTACCGGCCTCAGTTCTACTTCCGTACCACCGACGTGACGGGCACCATCAGCCTTCCGGAGGGAACGGAGATGGTCATGCCCGGGGACAACACGGAGATGACCGTGGAGCTGGGCAAGCCGATCGCAATGGACGAGGGTCTGCGGTTCGCCATCCGGGAGGGAGGGCGGACGGTCGCCTCGGGCCGGGTCACCAAGATCCTCGAGTAGCCGAAGCCGACCAAAGCAGTATTTCCGAGGAGAGGACTCCAGTAACCCATGGCCCCAGAAGGTCCACGGCAGAAGATCCGGATCCGGCTGAAGGCCTACGATCATGAGATCCTCGACCAGTCGACAGAGAAGATCGTGCAGACGGTCCTCCGCACCCAGGCGAAGGTCCTGGGCCCGGTCCCCCTGCCGACAGAGAAACACCGCTACACGGTGATCCGCTCTCCCCACAAGTACAAGGACAGCCGCGAGCACTTCGAGATGCGGGTCCACAAGCGGCTGGTCGACATCGTCGAGCACACGCCCAAGACGGTCGACTCGCTCCAGCGGCTTGACCTGCCCGCCGGAGTGGACATCGAGATCAAGATCCAAACGGTCTGATCCGGCTACCGTCGGCGATCCCGATCGGCGCGGCATTGTCGCGGTTCGTGCGATGGTGTACACTCGCCGGTCGGCACCATCACCGATCGATCCCGCACCGATCGATCCCGAGAGTAGGACGTGACCGAGCGCCCACCGCCTCAGGTGGGGACCTCGGACCGAACCAAGCGAGCGCTCCGCTCGGGTCTACCGAGCGGAGCGTCTGCATGCAACCCGTCGGTTCCGCCAGAAGCATCCGGAACAGGGGCCGGCCGGCCAGTGCAGCGCACCTGCAGTTCAGACGCAGCTCATCGGTACCGGCCGGTTCCGAGCAGAACGAAGACGCGAGATGGAGAAGCTCCAGTGGCCACCAGGGCGATCGTGGGCGAAAAAGTGGGTATGACCCAGATCTGGGACGACCGGCACCGGGCGGTGCCGGTCACGGTGGTGCGGGTGGCACCGGTCCGGATCGTGCAGGTGAAGACCCCCGAGCGCGAGGGCTATTCCGCCCTCCAGGTGACCTTCGGGCACCGTCGTTCGTCCGCCCTGACCAAGCCGGAGCTGGGGCACTACGAACGGGCCGGCGTCGATCCCGGGCGCCGATTGGTGGAACTGCGGATCGATGACACCTCCGGCTACGAAGTCGGTCAGGAACTGGCCGCCGATCTCCTTGCTGAGGGTGAGCTGGTCGATGCGATCGCCGTCTCCAAGGGCAAGGGCTTCGCCGGTGGGATGAAGCGCCACAACTTCAAGGGTCAGGGTGCGGCCCATGGGAACCACAAGCACCACCGCGCGCCGGGTTCGATCGGAGCGTGCGCCACCCCGTCCCGGGTCTTCAAGGGGACCCGGATGGCAGGTCGGATGGGTGGCGGCCAGGTGACCACCCTCAACCTCAAGGTGGTCCAGGCGGACGCCGAGCGACAGCTGGTTCTGGTGAAGGGGGCGGTTCCTGGCCCCCGGGGAGGCATGGTCATCCTCCGCGATGCGATCAAGGCCCCGCTGGTCAAAGGAGGCCTGACGGCATGAGCGCAATCGAGACGCAAGAGCCGGTAGGTGGCCCCGCCGCCGTTCGCCGGCTTCGGCGGTCCGCCCCCTTGGCCCGGAACGTCGTCCTCCGATCCCCGGGAGGCGACGAGGTGGGCGTCGTCGAGTTGGAGCCGGATGTGTTCGGCATCGAGCCCAATCACGCCGTGCTCCACCAGGTGGTCACCGCCCAGCTGGCAGCGGCCCGTTCGGGGACCCAGTCGACGAAGACCCGAGCCGAGGTCCGCGGCGGCGGCGCCAAGCCCTTCCGCCAGAAGGGAACCGGCCGAGCACGTCAGGGTTCGACCCGATCTCCGCAGTGGGTCGGGGGTGGCGTGGCCCTCGGGCCGAAGCCCCGTTCGTACGCCCAGCGGACCCCGAAGAAGATGATCCAGCTGGCGCTGCGGTCGGCCCTGTCCGATCGTGCGTCCCTCGAGCGGGTGGTGGTCGTTGACGCGTGGACCTTCGAGATCCCGAGCACCAAGGAGGCAATCGCTGCGTTGGCTGCACTCGGCGTCATGGGACGGGTGCTGGTGGTGCTCGGGGAAGCAGATGGGTATGCCGATCGGTCCTTCGGGAACATTCCCGAGGTCCAGACGATCATGGCCGGTGAGCTGAACGCTTACGACGTGCTGGTGAACGACTGGGTGGTTTTCACCCAGGCCAACTTGCCCACCGGCTCCGGTGTCCGAGGGGGCGAGCGATGAGAGATCCGCACAACGTGCTGATCCGTCCGGTCGTTTCGGAGAAATCGTATGCGCTCATGGACCAGAGCGTCTACGTGTTCGTGGTCGATCCGTCGGCCACCAAGATCGACGTGCGGAACGCGGTCGAGCAGGCGTTCAACGTTCGTGTTGACAACGTGAACACGTTGAACCGCAAGGGTAAGACCCGACGCAATCGAAAGACCAACAGTCTTGGACACCGTCCTGACACCAAGCGGGCCATCGTCACCCTCCACGAGGGTGATTCGATCGACCTCTTCGAGAGCTGAGAGGCAAGCAAGGAACCATGGCACTACGTTCACGCAAGCCGACCAGCGCCGGCCGTCGGTTCCAGACCGTCTCGGATTTCCAAGAGATCACCCGGGACCGACCGGAGAAATCACTGCTCGTCCCCAAACCGCAGTCGGGTGGCCGCAACAGCCATGGACGAAAAACTTCGCGCCACCGCGGTGGTGGGCACAAGCAACAGTACCGGAAGATCGATTTCCGACGGGACAAGGATGGAGTGCCGGCGAAGGTGGCCGCCATCGAGTACGACCCCAATCGCAACGCGCGGATCGCCTTGCTCCACTATCTCGACGGTGAGAAGCGCTACATCCTGGCTCCGGGCCAGGTCCAGGTGGGCGATCGCCTGCAGTCGGGCCAGGGCGCGGAGATCCGTCCCGGCAATGCCTTGCCCCTCCGGTACATTCCCGTCGGATCCGTGATCCACAACGTGGAGATGAGGCCCGGAGGTGGCGGCAAGCTGGCCCGAGGAGCGGGGATGAGCGTCCAGCTGGTTGCCAAGGAAGGCCCCTTCGCCACCCTTCGCCTTCCCTCCACCGAGATGCGTAGGGTCCCCATCGACTGCCGGGGAACCCTCGGCGTCGTGGGCAATTCCGAGGCCGAACTGATCAAGATCGGAAAGGCGGGAAGGAACCGCTGGAAGGGGAAGCGTCCGCAGACCCGAGGCGTCGCGATGAACCCGGTGGATCACCCGCTCGGCGGAGGTGAGGGCAAGTCTTCTGGTGGGCGCCATCCGGTGTCTCCCTGGGGAAAGGCCGAAGGCCGGACGAGGGCGAGAAACAAGAGTTCGGACAACATGATCGTTCGTCGTCGCCGCAAACGCGGGGCCCGCCGGTAGGCAAGGCAGAAGGAGCACACCATGCCACGCAGTCTGAAGAAGGGCCCGTTCGTCGACGCACATCTCCTGAAGAAGGTCGATGTCCTCAATGCGGCCGGGGACAAGCGGGTCATCAAGACTTGGTCCCGACGATCCACGATCATCCCGGACATGGTGGGTCACACCATTGCCGTCCATGACGGTCGGAAGCACATACCGGTCTATGTGACTGAGTCCATGGTCGGCCACAAGCTTGGCGAATTCGCACCGACCCGGACGTTCAAGTTCCACGCCGGGCAAGAACGAGCAGGTAGGCGTTGAGATGACCGGGATCAAGACGAATGAGCGCGAGGGTACCCGGGCAGTTCTCCGTCACAGCCGTGCCTCGGCCTACAAGGTGCGCCAAGTGCTCGACCTCATCCGGGGTCAAGAAGTTGATCGGGCTGCAGAGATACTCGCCCTCACCGACCGGGAAGCGGCGGTGCTGGTGGCCAAGGTCCTGGCTTCTGCAGTGGCCAATGCCGTGCACAACGATGGCCAGGACGCCGAGGACTTGTATGTCACGGCCTGCTTCGCTGACGAAGGCAGTACCCTCAAGCGATGGCGGCCCCGAGCCCGCGGGCGTGCTACCAGGATCCGAAAGCGGACGAGCCATATCACGATCATCGTGAGCCGTCTCCCCGAGGATCGGATCGCCCGTCGGCGGGCCAAGCAGGCCGCCAACACAGCTCAGCGATCTCGCCGGGTCGCCAGCTCGCGTCGGCGGCAGCGTGGCGAGGTACCTACCCAGACCGGTGGGGGGGAGAACGGCACCGAGTCCTGGACGGAAGATGTGGTGCACGACGACGAGGACATCGTCACCGAGACGGAGGCCGGGCCGCTGCTCGAGCCCGAGCTCGAGTCGGGGTCGGAGGACGATCCCGACGGCGACCACTCCGAAGGAAAGGGCGAGTAAATGGGTCAGAAGGTGAACCCGTACGGATTCCGGCTCGGTGTCACAACCGACTGGAAGTCACGCTGGTTCGAGGAACGTAGCTATCAGAACTGCGTCATCGAGGACTGGAAGATCCGCGACTATCTCATGTCTCAGCTCGAGTCAGCAGCAGTCAGCCGTATCGAGATCGAGCGGACCCGTGACCGCCTTCGGGTCGATATCCACACAGCCCGCCCGGGCATCGTCATCGGTCGTCGGGGAGCCGAGGCAGATCGCCTCAAGAAGAAGATCGAGGAGATCACCGGGCTCAGCAACCGGATCCAGCTGAATATCCAGGAGATCAAGCAGCCCGAGCTCGATGCCGCGCTGATCGCCCAGGGAATCTGTGACCAATTGGCCCGGCGGGTGGCATTCCGACGGGCGATGAAGCGGTCGATCCAGACCGTCCAGAAGGCCGGTGCACTCGGAGTGCGGGTCCAGTGCGCCGGTCGTCTCGGTGGGTCGGAGATGTCACGGAAGGAGTCGTATCGAGAAGGCCGGGTCCCTCTCCACACCCTGCGTGCGGATGTGGACTACGGGTTCCGGGAGGCGAGGACCACGTTCGGCCGGATTGGTGTGAAGGTCTGGATCTACAAAGGCGACATCCTTCCCTACAAGATCTCGACCGAGGACAAGATCAGCCGCGAAGCGGCAATGGCCGTGGGCGAGACCTCCGGCCAGGGAGGAGATGCTCCTCGGCGATTGATCACGGCCGGTGGTGGCCGGCGTCGGGCGGAGCAAGGTGCGCCCGGAAGCGTCCCGCCGGCTTCGGAAAATGGCAGCGAGGTCGACGAGCTGCCCGACGAGCAGGCCGACCCCCCGGTGGCGGACATGGTCGGCACACCGGCCGAACCTGACGAGCTCGATCGGATCCTCAACGAGGACGAGGAGATCGAGCGTCGAACACGTGAGCACCGTGAGACGCCACACTTCCGCAAGGAGGTGGACTGAGATGCTCATGCCCCGCAAGGTCAAGCACCGCAAGCAGCAGCGTGGCCGGATGTCGGGCATGGCGAAAGGAGGGAGCGAGGTCGTCTTCGGCGACTTCGGAATCCAGGCTCTGGAGCCGGCCTGGCTGACCGCTCGCCAGATCGAAGCGGCCCGGATCGCCATGACACGACACGTCAAGCGAGGCGGCAAAGTGTGGATACGCGTCTTTCCCGATCGTCCGGTCACGCAGAAGCCGGCCGAGACCCGTATGGGCTCGGGCAAGGGAAACCCCGAGCACTGGGTGGCCGTCGTGAAGCCGGGTCGGGTCCTCTTCGAACTGGCCGGGGTCGAGCCCCAGTTGGCCCGTGAGGCGATGGAGCGAGCCATCCAGAAGCTGCCCTTCCGTGCACGCTTCGTGGTACGCCCCGGTACCCATGGCACGCCGGAAGTGCAGATCTGATGGTCACGGCCGCCACCATCGCCGGCTACGACACGGAGGAGCTGGAGCGTCAGCTCTCCGAGACCCGCCGCGATCTGTTCAACCTCCGCTTTCAGATGGCGACCGGCCAGCTCGACAACTTCTCGCGCATCAACAACGTCCGCAAGGACGTGGCCCGCATGCTTACCGAGCTGCGGATGCGGGAGATCGCCGAGGCGGAGGGCCTCGAACTGGCGGAGATCCCGGCCCACCGGGCGGCCGATCGCCGCCGGCTGGACGACGAAGCCCACGGCCGGGACTCCTCGACAGCCTCTGAGCGGCGGGCGGCGGCTCGGGCCCAGGAGGAGGCAGAGGAGGACGCCCGGGCAGAGGTGGGCATCCGGACCGAGGAGGACGCCCGGGCGGAGGAGAAGGCCGATGACGACGGCATGGCCAATGCGCCGGTCGAGGACGCCTTCGCGTTCGACGACCCGTCCGAGGACTCTGACGATGACGAGGAGGAGAGCTGATGCCCGACCAGCAGGCTGATCCAGCCCAACGCGCCAATCGCCGCAAAGTTCGCGAAGGCCTCGTCGTCTCCGACGGCATGGATGCCACGGTGGTGGTGGCTGTCGTGGAACGAGTGCGCCATCCCCGGTACGGCAAGACGGTTCAGCGCACCAAGCGACTTTTCGTCCACGATGTGGAGAACACGGCCAGAGTCGGTGATCGGGTCCGGGTCGTGGAGACCCGGCCCATGTCCAAGCTGAAGCGCTGGCGGCTGGCCGAGGTCTTGGAGCGTGCCCGATGATCCAGCAGGAGTCCCGTCTCCGGGTGGCGGACAATTCCGGGGCCAGAGAGGTCCTCTGCATCAAGGTGCTCGGTGGGTCCCGCCGACGGTACGCTTCGATCGGGGACGTCTTCGTGGCCACGGTGAAAGACGCAATTCCCGGTGCGGCCGTGAAGAAGGGCGACGTTGTCAAGTGTGTTGTGGTCCGCACGAAGAAGGAGAAGCGTCGTCCGGATGGGAGCTATATCCGATTCGACGAGAATGCGGCGGTCCTCATCAACGATCAGCAGCAACCGCGTGGGACCCGCATCTTCGGCCCGGTGGGTCGGGAACTGCGTGACAAACGGTTCATGAGGATCGTCTCACTTGCTCCGGAGGTGCTGTGAATGCGCATACGAAAGGGTGACAAGGTCCAGGTGATGACCGGCAAGGACCGGGGCAGGCAATCCACGGTCGTCCGCGTTCTCCCGGCTGAGGGACGGGTCATCGTCGAAGGGGTGCACGTGGCGAAGCGCCATGCCAAGCCGACCCGGGCCACCATGCAGGGCGGGGTGATCGACAAGTTCATGCCGGTTTCGGCCTCTTCGGTCGCCATCGTATGTGGTGCCTGTGGACCGACGCGGATCGGTATGCGCTTCGACGAACAGGGTCGCAAGCTCCGGGTATGCCGAAAGTGCGGGGTCGACCTGTGAGCCCGACGTCCACACGCCCGCGCCTCAAAGAGCGCTATGACGCCACTGTCAGGGCCGAGCTCAAGGAGTCCCTCGGCCTCGGCAACATCATGGAGGTCCCACGGCTCGCCAAGATCGTGATCAACAGGGGTGTCGGGAGGGCCACCCAGCAGCGCTCACTGATCGAGGGAGCCCTCCGCGACCTTGAAGTCATTTCTGGGCAGAAGCCGGTTGTGACCCGGGCCCGGAAGTCGATCGCCTCCTTCAAGCTTCGCGAAGGCCAGGAGATCGGGGCAAAGGTCACGTTGCGCGGCGATCGGGCATGGGAGTTTCTCGATCGACTCCTCTCCATGGCCATTCCCCGCATCCGCGACTTCCGTGGGTTGAGCCCCCGATCGTTCGACGGACACGGCAACTACACCTTCGGGGTCACCGAGCAACTCATCTTTCCCGAAATCGACTACGACAGCATCGACACCACACGGGGCATGGACATCACCATTGCGACAACCGCCCGCACCGACGACGAAGGACGTGCCCTGCTGGCCGCGTTCGGCTTCCCATTCCGACAGGAGAGTCACTAGACCCATGGCGAAGAAGGCCCTGATTGAAAAGCAGCAGCGGACGCCCAAGTTCAAAGTCCGCGGATACACGCGTTGCCGCCGATGCGGACGGCCCAAGGCGGTGTATCGGAAGTTCGGCCTGTGCCGCATCTGCCTGCGCGAGATGGCCCACGCCGGTGAGATTCCCGGCCTGACCAAGGCCAGTTGGTGAGAGGAGGCGAAGCGCGATGACTATGTCCGATCCCATTGCCGACATGCTCACCCGCATCCGCAATGCCAATACCGCCCACTTCGACACGGTGAAGATGCCAGGCTCGAAGCTCAAGGAGTCTCTTGCCGCCATCCTGGTCGAAGAGGGCTACATCAAGGAGTATCGCATCGATGAAGAGCCTGGGCGTCCGGGCAAGACTCTTGAGATCGTCATGAAGTACTCACCCGATCGTGCCCGGACCATCTCGGGCATCAAGCGGATCTCCAAACCGGGTCTCCGCATCTACGCTCGCGCCGACAAGATGCCGCGGGTTCTGGGCGGGCTCGGTGTGGCCGTTGTGTCGACCTCGAAAGGGTTGATGACCGACAGCGAGGCCCGGAAGCATCGGATGGGCGGCGAGGTCCTCTGCTATGTCTGGTGAGAGACCTATGTCTGGTGAGAGACCGACGAGGGTGACCGGATGTCCGGCTTCGGGAGGTGGAGGCTGATGTCGCGCATCGGTCGTTCCCCCATTCCCGTTCCTTCTGGGGTCACGGTGGCATTTGGCGAGGGCAATACGGTGACCGTTTCGGGGCCTCAGGGACAGCTGGCCCGATCGGTTCCCTCTGCCATCACCATCGCCCAGGAGGGCGAGACCGTCGTGGTGTCGAGGTCCGACGATCAGCGGCAGAACCGCGCGCTGCACGGGCTCACCCGGTCGCTCGTGGCCAACATGGTGACCGGTGTGACCGCCGGGTTCGTCAAGGAGCTCGAGATTGTCGGGGTGGGCTACCGTGCCATCCCCAAGGGTCCGGGCGCCCTCGAGCTGGCCCTCGGGTTCTCCCATCCGGTGAACGTGAAGGCACCTGACGGAGTCACCTTCGAGGTCCCATCCGCCACCAGGATCGTCGTCAAGGGCATCGACAAGCAGAAGGTGGGTCAGGTAGCGGCTGACATCCGCAAGCTGAGGAAGCCCGAGCCCTACAAGGGAAAGGGTATCCGCTACGCGAACGAGCGGGTCGTCCGCAAGGCAGGGAAGGCGGCCAAGTAATGGCACGTACTAGGCACAACCTCGAGCTCCGCCGCCGGCGGCACGCCCGCGTCCGCCGCCGTATCCGCGGCACCGCCGCACGCCCGCGCCTGGCGGTGTTTCGATCGGCACGGCACATCACCGCCCAGGCGATCGACGACGACGCCGGGCGTACACTCGTGGCTGCGTCGACCGTCGAGGCCGAACTCCGGGGGGTCTCGGGTGGAAACGTCGAGGCTGCGGCGGCGGTCGGCCGCTTGGTCGCCTCGCGGGCCAAAGCGGTTGGAATCACCACCGTGGTATTCGACCGCGGTGGGTTCGCCTATCACGGGAGGGTGGCCGCGTTGGCCGAAGCCGCCCGGTCCGAGGGACTGGAGTTCTGAGCATGGCCCCCAACGAGCTGCAATTCGAGGAACGAACGATCCGGGTCAATCGGGTCTCCAAAGTCGTGAAGGGTGGCCGTCGGTTCTCCTTCGCCGCCCTCATGGTGGTGGGTGACGGAAACGGCAGGGTCGGGCTGGGATATGGCAAGGCCAAGGAGGCCGGCTTGGCGGTGCAGAAGGGAATCGAAGAGGCGCGCAAGAGCATGTTCGAGGTCCCGCTGGCTGGATCGACGATCACCCATCCGGTCATCGGCGAGTCCGGCGCCGGGAGGGTGATGTTGAAGCCGGCCGCTCCCGGTACTGGGGTCATCGCCGGTGGTGCGGCCCGGGCGATTCTGGAGATGGCCGGGATCCGAGACATCTTGTCCAAATCGCTCGGTTCCTCCAACGGCATCAACGTGGCCCATGCCACCATCGCCGGGCTGAAGAGCCTGAAGCGCCCCGACGAGATCGCCGCGCTCCGCGGGAAGCCGGTGGAAGACGTGGTGCCGGCGGCGATGCTGCGCGCTTACCGCGAGCGCAGGCGGACCGGTGATCTGTTCACGGAGGTGAGGTGAGATGGACGGGCACGATGACTCCCGAGGCACGGGGTTCCTCCAGGTGACCCAGGTACGCTCGGCCATCGGCACCAAACCCAAGCACCGTGGCACGCTCCGCGCGCTCGGGCTCCGTGGTATCGGGAGGACCAACGTACTGCCCGACCGTCCTGAAATCCGTGGGATGCTGGCCCGCGTTCCTCATCTCGTGGAGGTGACCCCGGCCTCCGCCGAGAAGAAAGGTCGACCATGAAGGTCCATGAACTCCGTCCTCCTCCCGGATCTACCCGTGCGCGGCGGCGCGTCGGACGAGGCATCGCCGGCAAAGGCGGAAAGACAGCGGGGCGCGGGACCAAGGGCCAGGGTGCCCGGGACACAGTACCTCTCGGTTTCGAAGGGGGACAGCTGCCGCTCATGCAGCGGATCCCGAAGCTCCGGGGGTTCACCAATCCGTTCCGGGTCGAGTACAGCCCGGTCAACGTCGGTTCGCTCCACTCCCAGGAGGGCGACACATTCGACTTCGAGCGGCTGGTGGCGGTGGGCCTGGTCCGCAAAGGGGCCCTGGTCAAGGTCCTCGGCGGCGGCGAGATAGCCCGGCCTGTCCGGGTGGAGGCCCACGCCTTCTCGAAGGCGGCCGAGGCCGCCATCGTCGGGGCGGGCGGGACGTGCACTGTGGTTCCTCCGCCATTCGGGAATGGTCGGCCACCGGCCCGGGGCAACGCCCTCACCAACCGGTAGCATCTGCCTACCGCGGCGTCGAGGAACCCCATGCTCTCCAGTCTGGCAAACATCTTCAAGATCTCCGACCTCCGGAACAAGGTTCTTTTCACGCTGACCGTCATCGCCCTGTATCAGTTCGGGGCCAACGTTCCGGTTCCCTACGTCAACTTCTCAAAGGTGGCCCAGTTGGAGGCGGCCTCCAAATCCTCGGGCGTGCTCGGCTTCCTCAACCTCTTCTCGGGTGGCGCGCTCACCCGCATGGCCGTGTTCGGGCTCGGCATCATGCCGTACATCACCTCGAGCATCATCATCCAGCTGTTGGTCACGGTGATCCCCAAGCTCGAGGAGTGGCGCGACCAGGGTGCGGTCGGCCAGAAGAAACTCACACAGACCACCCGCTATCTCACGGTGGCACTCGCGCTGATGCAGTCGACCGGCCTCGTGTACCTGTTCCACAAGGGAGGCGGAGGCCTGCTCGGGACCTCCCAGAGCATCGACCTGATCCTCAACTACTCGATCTGGCGGGCCGCCTTCATCGTGCTGACCCTGACCGCCGGTACCGCATTCGTCATGTGGCTTGCCGAACTGATCACTCAGCGGGGGATCGGTCAAGGGATGTCCATTTTGATCTTCGCCAATGTGGTCGCCGGCATCCCCTCCGGACTGAATACCGTTCTGCAGGTGGGTGGGAAGGTCAAGTTCGGTGTCATCATCCTGGTGTCCCTTCTGTTGCTGGTCTTCATCGTCTTCGTCGACCAGGGTCAACGGCGGATCCCGGTGACCTTCGCCAAGCGGGTTGTCGGGAGGAAGATGTATGGCGGCTCGAGCACGTACATCCCGCTCAAGGTGAACCAGGCAGGGGTGATCCCCATCATCTTCGCCAGTTCGGTCCTGTACATCCCGGTGCTCTTGTCCAACGTGGTTCCCTCGGCGGCGTTTCGCAATTGGGTGAACCACAACGTGACGCCGACCAGCCTCTTCTACATCCTCACCTACTTCGTCTTCATCCTGCTCTTCACCTTCTTCTACGTCTACGTCGCCTTCGATCCGCACCAGCAGGCGGACACCATCAGGAAGCAGGGTGGCTACATTCCCGGGATTCGCCCTGGCACACCGACAGAGCGCTACCTCGCCCACATTCTCAATCGGATCACCTGGCCCGGTGCGCTCTTCCTCGGGGCGGTGGCCGTCATCCCGTCGCTCTTGATGGCGGCATGGAACATCACGAGCTATCCCTTCTACGGGACCACGCTGCTCATCGCGGTAGGTGTGGCGCTCGAGACGATGGAGCAGATCGACAGCCAGCTCATGATGCGGAACTACGAGGGCTTTCTCAAGTAAGTGGTACCCGGAGCCAGGCTCGTCGTCCTCGGCAAGCAGGGGGCAGGGAAGGGCACGCAGTGTGTGCGTCTCTCCCATCACTACGTGGTGCCGCATGTATCCACCGGGGACATGTTGCGGGCTGCGGTGAAGCAAGGGACTCCTCTCGGGATGAAGGCCCGGGACATCATGGATAGCGGAGAGCTGCTCTCCGACGATCTGATCATGGAGATGATCGCGGAACGTCTGGGTGAGCGAGACGTCCGGGACCGTGGATTCATCCTCGACGGATGCCCTCGCACGGTGCATCAGGCGGAAGCACTGGCCGACATCCTCGCCCCCCTCGACCTGGATCTGGTCATCGACATCGAGATCCAAACCGGCCAGGTGCTTCGGCGACTGGCGGCGCGCCGGGTTTGCGCCGACTGCGGGGCCAACTACTCCGTCTCGTCTCCGCCCCTCATCAACTGGACCTGCGACGTCTGTGGTGGCGAGGTGGTCCAACGGGAGGATGACAAGGTGGAGGCCATCGAGCGCCGTCTCCAGCTCTATGAGGTTCAGACCGCACCATTGATCGAGTGGTATGAGGTTCGGGGGCAGCTGGCCCGGGTGGCCGGTACCGGGTCTCCCGACGCGGTAACCAGGCGGATCATCAAAGTCATCGAGGATCGACGATACAAACAGACAGGAATGCGATGAGACGGAACGCCGATGAACTGGCCAAGATGCGCAGAGCCGGTCGGGTGGTGGCCGAGATCCATGAAGCGACGAAGGCGGTCATCCGGCCCGGTGTGAGCACTGCCGCCATCGACCTTGCCGCCAGAGAGATCCTCGAACGGCGGGGAGCGGGATCCAACTTCCTCGACTACCACGGGTTTCCCGCCGTCGTGTGCACGTCACCCAACTCGATGATCGTCCACGGCATCCCGTCGGAGGACGTGGTGCTGGAGGAGGGTGACATCATCTCGGTCGACTGCGGCGCCATCGTCGAGGGTTACCACGGAGATGCCGCTTACACGATGGGAGTGGGAGAGGTCTCCCCCGAGGCGTCGAGACTGATGGAGGTGACCGAGGAGAGCCTGTCGGCGGGTATCGCCGAGTTGTGCCCCGGCAACCGGCTCCATGACGTCGGCCGTGCTGTCCAACAGGTGGCCGAGTCGGCCGGGTTCTCGGTGGTGCGGGAGTACGTGGGGCACGCCATCGGCACGGCGATGCACGAGGAACCCCAGGTGCCCAATTACTGGCCGGGGACGCCTGGGCCGACCCTCCGCAGGGGTATGGTCTTCGCGGTCGAACCGATGGTGAATGCCGGAGGCCCGGCTACCGTCTTGCTCGATGACGGCTGGAGCGTTGTGACCTCCGACGGGCGCCTGTCCGCCCATTTCGAGCACACGATCGCGGTCACCGACGACGGACCGGAAGTGCTCACCCGTCTCTGAGCGCTCGGTCCATCGGGTACCGGCGCCGCGGAGTGCGGTGGTGCGGGTAGGAAAGGCGGTTGGCAGGACTGGCAATTGGCGGCCGAGGCGCTAGACTGTTCGTTCGGCCACCGCCCGTGCGGTCTGGGCGGTCGGAGGCCTTTCATCCACGTCTCCGTAACCCCGGTGCGCGTTGTGCACCGGGGGATTTCGGTGTATCGGCCGGCGAGGAGATGCGGTTCGCCAGGCCGGTTCGCCGGTTCCGGGCGGACGAGACAGCAACGATCGAGGAGATTCACCTGCCCAAGCCCAAAGAAGATGCCATCGTGCTGGAGGGAACGGTCGTCGAACCGCTTCCGAACGCCATGTTCCGGGTGGAGCTCGAGAATGGCCACAAGGTGCTGGCCCACAGTTCCGGGAAGATGCGCATGCACCGTATCCGGATCCTCCCGGGAGACAAGGTACAGGTGGAGCTCACACCGTACGATCTGACCCGAGGTCGGATCACCTACCGGTACAAGTAGGGGAGACCCAGACCGGCGCTACGCACGGGAGTGGCGACTGGCGGGATCGGTCCGGACAGACGATTCCGGACAGACGATGAGGAAGCGGTTGGACGGGAACGTCGTGAAAGGGACGAGGAACAGAACATGAAGGTTCGGCCCAGCGTCAAGCCGATGTGCGAGAAGTGCAAGGTGATCCGCCGTCACCGTCGGGTCCTGGTCATCTGCGAGAACCCGCGTCACAAGCAGCGCCAAGGTTGACGGCCGGCTGGCCGGGACACGCAAGAGCGTAGAGAGGAAGAAGGGAACGTGGCTCGAATTTCCGGGGTGGACATCCCCCGTGAGAAGCGACTTGAGATCTCACTGACCTACATCTTCGGCATCGGCCGAACAACGGCCCAGCAGGTCTGTTCTGCCACCGAGACCAGTCCGGACACCCGCGTCCGGGATCTCACCGACGAAGAAGTGACCCGGCTTCGCAACTACATCGATACCAACCTCCAGGTCGAAGGGGACCTCCGGAGGGACGTCTCTCAGGACATCAAACGCAAGATGGAGATCGGCTGCTATCAAGGAATCCGTCACCGCAAGGGACTTCCGGTCCATGGCCAGCGCACCCACACCAACGCCCGCACCCGCAAGGGCCCGAAGAAGACGGTCGCCGGAAAGAAGAAGGTTCGCAAGTAGATGCCCAAGCCACAGAAGTCGACCGGAGCCCGCCGACCGCGCAAGCGCGAGCGGAAGAACGTGACCTTCGGCGTCGCGCACATCAAGAGTTCGTTCAACAACACCATCGTGTCCATCGCCGATCCGGACGGGAACGTCCTGGCCTGGGCATCGGCTGGCAACGTCGGGTTCAAGGGTTCCCGGAAATCCACACCGTTCGCTGCCCAGCTGGCGGCCGAGCAGTGTGCCAAACGGGCAATGGAGCACGGGGTGCGCCGGGTGGACGTGCTCGTCCGGGGGCCCGGTTCCGGGCGTGAGACTGCCATTCGGTCACTTGCTGCTGCAGGCATCGAAGTGGCCGGCATCAAGGACGTGACCCCGATCCCCCACAATGGTTGCCGCCCGAAGAAGCGGCGCCGGGTCTAGGGCTGGGCACCGAAGGGAAACTGAGGATCAATGGCTCGTTATACCGGACCCGTCTGTCGGCTCTGCCGGCGGGAGCGCACCAAGCTCTTCCTGAAGGGAGAACGCTGCTACTCGATGAAATGCCCGGTCTCCGAGGCGGTGACCGATCGGCACAGCCGCGCCTACCCGCCTGGCGAGCACGGACGTGATCGGATGCGCCAGGGGTCCGAGTACCTGACCCAGTTGCGAGAGAAGCAGAAGGCCCGCCGCATCTACGGGCTCCTCGAACGCCAATTCCACAACCTCTACGTCGAGGCAAGCCGTGCTCCGGGGATCACCGGCGAGAACCTGTTGCGCATGCTCGAACAGCGTCTCGACAACGTCGCCTTCCGGGCCGGATGGGGCGCTAGCCGGGCCCAGGCCCGCCAGTTCGTGAGACACGGCCATGTCCTGGTCAACGGCAAACGGGTCACCATCCCGAGCTACCGGGTTCGCCAGGGTGACACCGTCTCCCTGAAACCGTCTTCGCGGGAGCTCTTCCACGTACGCCGGAACATGGACACTCTTGATCGGGCACTGCCGCCATGGCTGGAATCGGTTGGAGATCGATTCGAGGTCCGTGTCTTCTCCCTCCCCATCCGAGAGCACATCGATGAGCCGGTGCAAGAGCAGCTGATCGTCGAGCTCTACTCGAAGTAGCCAGAAACCGAACGTCGCCAGAGACGATACGACCGAGACCATCCCCGTCCCCCATCCACCCTGTGCACCCCGGTGCCGAGGAGCCACGATCAGCATGCTCATCATCCAACGACCCACCGTCGAGATCATCGACGAAGAAGAGGACAATCGGCAGCGGTTCGCCGTGGGACCGCTCGACCCGGGGTTCGGCCACACGCTGGGCAACTCCCTTCGCCGCACGCTGCTTTCGTCCATTCCGGGAGCTGCGGTCACCCAGGTCAGGTTCGACGACGCGCTCCACGAGTTCACCACGCTGCCCGGCGTGAAAGAGGACGTGACCGACCTGATCCTCAACCTGAAGGACTTGCTGATCCGGGTGCACAGTGATGACCCGGTGACCATTCGTCTGGACAAGCGGGGACCGGGAGACGCCACCGCCGCCGATCTCCAGGTTTCGGCAGACGTCGAGGTGCTCAGCCCAGCTCAGCACATAGCCTCGCTCAACTCCAAGGGTCGGCTTGCCGCTGATCTGACCGTCGAACGCGGTCGCGGCTACCTGTCTGCCGACAAGAACAAGCGCTCGTCCTCCATCGGGGTCATCCCGGTCGACGCCATCTTCTCACCGGTCAGGCGGGTTGCCTTCTCGGTCGAACCGGTGCGGGTCGAACAGTCCACCGACTTCGATCGCCTGGTGCTCGATATCGAGACCGACGGCTCAGTCTCGCCTCGGGAAGCCCTTGCTTCGGCCGGAGACACGCTCCGAGCCCTGGTCGGCCTGGTCGCCGACCTGGAGGACGAGCCGCTCGGCCTGGAGCTCGGCGAGGTGAGCATGTTAGGGAGTGGCTCGCCCGACCTGGATCTGCGTATCGAGGACCTCGATCTCACCGAGCGGCCGCGCAACTGCCTGAAGCGAGCACAGATCAATACCATCGGAGAGCTGGTGGACCGGACGCTCGACGACCTGCTGAACATCACCAACTTCGGTCAGAAGTCACTCGACGAGGTGCTGCAGAAGCTCGATGAGCGTGGCCTTGCGCTGAGAGCGAAGGACTGACTCACCGTGTTGGGTACCCCGAAGAAGGGCCGCCGCTTCGGTGGCAGTGCAGCCCACCAGAAGGCGATGATGGGGAACATGGTGGCCTCTCTGATCGCAGCGGAGTACTTGGTGACCACGGAAGCGAAGGCCAAGGCGCTTCGCCCGGTGGCCGAGAAGGTCATCACTCAGGCGGCCAGAGGTGGTGTGGCTCGTCAGCGCAATGTGGTGGCGTTCATCCGCGACCGCGACATGGCTCACAAGCTGTTCGAAGAGATCGGCCCCCGATATGCCGATCGGCCCGGGGGCTATACCCGGATCCTCAAGCTCGGTCCACGTCCGGGCGACAACGCCCCAATGGCGCGCATCGAACTGTTGTGAGCCGGGGCCCCCTCGGGGTTGCCGAGGGTGATCCCGTCCGGTGGCGGTTGGCGGTCGCCTACGACGGATCGTCGTTCCGGGGTTTCGCCGAACAGCGCGGCCAGGTGACCGTGGCCGGTGCGCTCGGAGGGGCCATCAGCCGGTTCACCCGCAGCCCGGTCGTCCTCACCTGTGCAGGGAGGACGGACGCCGGGGTGCACGCTCTCGGCCAGGTGGTCCACTTCGAGCTACCGCCGGAAAGATCGGCCGCTCTCGATCCCAGCGCCCTGGTGAACTCGTGCAACCGCCAGCTGGCACCGAGCATCGTGGTCAGGGGCGCCTCGGTCGCCCCTCGCGGCTTCGACGCTCGGCGATCGGCCTCGTGGCGGCGGTACCGCTATCTCGTGGT
Source organism: Acidimicrobiaceae bacterium (assembly GCA_027315005.1). Classification (GTDB taxonomy): domain Bacteria; phylum Actinomycetota; class Acidimicrobiia; order Acidimicrobiales; family RAAP-2; genus Bog-756. The sequence goes on from DAHUZT010000117.1 coordinate 20,324, forward strand.
CAACGCCCCGGTGCCCGACCCGCTGCTCGCCGGCCTTTGCTGGCATGTCGTCGATCCGCTCGACCTTCGCACGATGGCCGCGGCGTCCGACGTCCTCCTCGGGGAGCACGACTTCCGTTCGTTCTGCCGGCGGGCTCCCGGAACCGTGGCGGCGGATCCCATGCCCCGCAGGGTGACCGGAGCCGCCTGGCATCTGATCGCAGACGCAGATCGGACCTCCGATGCCGTATCGGAGAGGGCCAGAGGTGGATCTCTGGCGCCGTCGGGTTCGCTGGCTCCCACCGTCGGCCGCCTCCTCGCCTTCGAGATCGAGGCCAACGCGTTCTGCCATCAGATGGTTCGCTCGCTCGTCGGCACCCTCGTGGATGTGGGTCGCGGGCGCCTTCGTCCGGCAGACATCCCCGCAATCCTGGGGGCGGCCGATCGGCGATTGGCCTCCCAGCCCGCTCCGGCCCACGGGCTGACGCTGATGGCGGTCGATTACAGCGGATGAGCTGCCGTCCGGACCGGCTTGCCCGAAACCTTGGTTTGGCCGTATCCTGGTTGGCCGCTAGACCGTCGGTCCGTTCTGCCCGCCTTCGGTGCGCGCTGGTGGTACCGGTAGGCATGGTTGTACCGGTAGGCATGGCGCCAACCGGTGGCGCATGGTCCCCAACACCGTCGAGCAAGGAAGTTGTGTGCGTACGTTCTCACCCAGACCCGCTGACGTGACTCGCGCCTGGTACGTCGTCGACGCGGACGGCTTGGTGCTGGGCCGTCTGTCCACCGAGGTCGCTTCGCTGCTGCGGGGCAAGCACAAGCCGATATTCGCGCCGCACACCGATGTCGGCGACCACGTCATCGTGATCAATACGGACAAGGTGGTGCTCACCGCCGGGAAGGCCGAGCGAAAGGTGTCGTACCGTCACAGTGGCTACCCGGGAGGGCTGACCGCCACCCGCTACAGCGACCTGATGACCGACCGCTCCGACGAAGTGGTGCGAAAGGCGGTGGTCGGGATGCTGCCGAAGAACAGACTCGGTCGCAAGATGGCCACCAAGCTCCGGGTGTACCGGGGACCGGAGCATCCCCACGCAGCCCAGTGTCCCGAGGAGTTGGACATCGCGGCCGCACGCCACCGGACGGCGTCGGCTGCCGGTGGTTCCTGAGCGACCGCCACAAGCCTGCCGGACGAGCAAATAGAGGAACGCGAGGAACCCGACCGTGGCCCAAGCCATACCGATCAGCCAGACCACAGGACGCCGCAAGCGAGCCGTGGCGCGTGTCCGTTTCCGACCTGGCGGAGGCAAGATCACGGTGAATGGGCAGGAGTTCGAGCGGTACTTCACGTCGGCCACCCACCGGATGGTGGCCACCGAGCCCCTTCGCCTGACCGAGTCGGGCGATTCGTGGGACATCGATGTGAGCATCGACGGCGGCGGTGTGTCCGGGCAGGCTGGAGCGTTCCGGATGGGGATCGCCCGCGCCCTGTGCGAAGTCGACCCTGAACTGCGAACGTCGCTGAAGAAGGCAGGGTTTCTCACCCGTGACGCCCGGAAGAAGGAGTCGAAGAAGTACGGCCTGAAGAAGGCGCGCAAGGCTCCCCAGTACTCCAAGCGGTAACCCGGTGAAAACGGTCCACTTCGGCACCGATGGCGCGCGGGGGATCGCCAATGTCGAGCTGACCCCCGAGATCGTTCTGGCCCTGGGACGGGCGGTGGCCCGGACGATCACCGCGCCCACCTTTCTCGTCGGTCGGGACACCCGACGATCCGGACCCATGTTGCAGGCGGCCCTCTCGGCCGGTCTCGCCGCCGAGGGAGCTGACGTCATCGACGCTGGCGTGCTGCCCACCCCGGCCCTGGCCTGGCAGTCCTCGGTCCGGAACGTGCCCGCCGTCGTGGTCTCCGCCTCCCACAACCCCTTCGGTGACAACGGGATCAAGCTGTTCGGCGCTGGTGGCGCCAAGCTGACCATGGAGACCGAAGCAGTCATCGAGGAGGAGATGGGTCGGATCCTCGATCCGGCCGTCCGGGGGCCTCGGCCCGTCGAAGGGTACGGAGTGGGCGCCCTCGTCGCGGAGGAGGGGTTGGTTGATGCATACGTGGATCATCTCGGATCGCTCATCGAGGGTCGACGGTTGGACGGGCTGCGATTGGTTGTGGACAGCGCCAACGGCGCCGCCACCGCCGTGGCCGCCCAGGTCTACGAACGGCTGGGTGCCGACGTCGTTGCCATCGGCTGCGAACCGGACGGCACCAACATCAACGCAAATTGCGGGTCGACGGCGACCGAGACCCTGGCTGCCGCGGTGGTCGAACACGGGGCGGATCTCGGACTCGCCCTCGACGGGGATGCGGACCGGCTGGCCGCCGTGGACGCCACCGGTGCGACGGTCGACGGTGACGAGCTCCTTGCCTTGTTCGCCATCGATCTTGCCGAGCGCGGCCAACTGGCCGGGAACACGGTTGTGGTGACGGTGATGACCAATCTCGGGTTCGCCCTGGCGATGGACGCCCGGGACATCATCGTGAAGGAGACCCCCGTCGGGGATCGCCACGTGCTTGCCGCCTTGGACAAGGACGGTCTGTCGCTCGGAGGGGAGCAGTCCGGTCACATCATCTTCCGGCGACTGGCGACCACAGGCGATGGCCTGCTCACCGGCCTGGTCCTGGCCGACCTGTTGGTGCGCGAATCACGTCCGCTGGCCGAACTGCTCGATGGCTTGGTCGAGCACGTCCCTCAGATCCTGGTGAATGTCCCGGTTGCCGACATCGGCCTTCTCGAGGGGGCGGAAGCGGTCTGGTCGGCGGTGGCCGAGGAGGAGGCGGATCTCGGCGGGCTGGGGCGGGTGGTCCTTCGGCCGAGCGGGACCGAACCGCTGGTGCGGATCATGGTCGAGGCCAGTGGAGACGGAGTAGCCGAGGCAGTCGCTCAGCGGTTGAGCGCACTGGTCGGCTACGAGCTCCAGAGTGCGGCTGGGCTGGCCGCCCAGGTCGACGGGTAGCCGCGCCCCATGCATGGCACCGGCAGGGGAATCGATCGGGCCTCGTCGGGGACCGCACGGCCGACGGGGACGACCCGGTGACTGCCGGGGTGATCGGAGTGGGTGTCGATGTCGTCGAGCTCGACCGGTTCCGAGTGGTGCTCGAACGCCGCCCGAGCCTGGTGGGACGGCTCTTCTGTCGGGACGAACAGGTCTATGCCGAGTCCGCCGCCGATCCGGTTCCCCGCCTGGCTGCCCGCTTCGCCGCCAAGGAGGCGGTCATGAAGGTACTCGGCATCGGCCTCTGGTCGGTGGCCTTCTCCGAGATCGAAGTGGTTCGCCGGCGACTGGGCGTCCCGGGCCTCGAGCTCAACGGGCGGGCAGCCATCCGGGCCCGCGGTGCCGGGGTGGCCAGTTGGCATCTTTCGATGTCCCACACCCATCGGACCGCGATGGCCGTGGCGGTCGCCGAGGGAAGTGCGGCGGGAAGCACCGACCGTGTCACACAGAGCGTGCCGGGGCCGTAACGTCGAGGACAGTGCAACCGGTCCTGACCATCTCCGAGATGCGAGACGTCGACGGCGTCGCCCGGTCGACCACGGCCCTGGAGGAGCTGGTGGCCCGGGCCGGCCACTCGGTGGCCACCGCCGCGCTCGAACTGTTGGGCGGGGCCTACGGTCGCAGGATCGTGGTGGTCTGCGGGCCTGGAAACAACGGTGCCGACGGGCAGGTGGCCGCCCGGGTGCTCGCCGGGCGGGGGGCGGCGATAGAGATCGTGGACGCGGGGTCGAGGGTGACCTTGCCCACCTGTGATCTGGTCATCGATGCCGCGTACGGCACGGGGTTCAGGGGTGAGTACCGGGCTCCGGTCGGACCGGAAGGGACACCGGTGCTTGCCGTCGACGTCCCCTCCGGGGTCCACGGTGACACCGGCGAATGCGCCGGTTCACCGGTGCGGGCGAACCGGACGGTGACCTTCGCCGCGCTCAAGCCTGGACTGCTCCAGGGTGAGGGGCGGGCACGGTCCGGCCGGATCACCGTGGCCGACATCGGCCTCGCCGTGGGCGATCCCGCCATCTGGCTGGTGGAGGACGGTGACCTCTCGAGCCGGTATCCCCCCCGACCACCTGAGGCCAATAAGTGGCAGGCCGCCGTGCTGATGGTGGCCGGGTCGCCGGGGATGACGGGGGCCGCGTCCCTGTCCGCCAGGGCGGCCTACCGGGCGGGTGCGGGAATGGTCCGCCTCGGGGTTCCCGGCGCCGCTCTGGACTCGGCATCGGCTTCGGAGGCGGTGAGCATCGAACTGCCCGCAAGCGGCTGGTCGTCCGGAGCGCTCGAGGCCGCCGAACGGTGTGCGGCGGTCGTGGTGGGACCGGGTCTCGGCCGGTCGGAGTCCACGGCTGCGGAGGTGAAGTCCCTGGTGGAGCGATCCCCCGTTCCAGTGGTGGTGGACGCCGACGGTCTCGTCGCCCTCGGACGTCTCGCCCATGGCGCCCTTTCCCGAGCCCGCTCGCTGGTTGTCCTCACCCCGCACGATGGCGAGTACGTCCGGTTGATGGGGGCCGGGCCGGGCCCCGATCGCGTCTCGGCGGCCAGGCGCCTGGCCGAGGAATCGGGGGCTGTTGCCCTCTGCAAGGGTCCGACCACCGCCGTGGCCGCTCCCGGTGGCCGGGTGCTGCTCGCCACCCGGGGCACGGCCGCCCTGGCCACCGCGGGCACCGGTGACGTGCTGTCCGGCATCATCGGAGCCCTGATCAGCCGCGACCTTCCGGTCATGGTGGCGGCCGGGCTCGCCGCCCACCTGCACGGTTGGGCCGCCTCCACCGGCCGGGCCGAGGGCCTCGTGGCCGGCGACCTTCCCGACCTCGTCTCAGACGTCCTCGGCCGGTGTCGGGGTGGGTGAGCATTGGCGCCCGGTATGGGCCGAGATCGACCTCGACGCCCTCCGACACAACGCCCGGGTGCTGCGCCGGCGGGCGTACCCGGCCGCGTTGTGTGCGGTGGTCAAGGCCGATGGATACGGGCACGGTGCGGTCGCGGTGGCCGAAGCGGCCGTGGAAGCCGGCGCGTCCTGGCTGGCTGTGGCCCGGGTGGAGGAGGGGGTGGTGCTCAGGGAGGGGGGCGTCGAAGTCCCGGTTCTGCTCCTGTCCGAGCCTCCCCAGGAGGCCATGGTCGAGGTGGTGGCGAGCGGCCTCACCCCTACCGTGTACACCGCCACGGGGATCGAGGCCCTGGGCCGGGCCGCGGCCTCGCTTGGGGTGCCCCACGTCGACGCGCATCTCAAAGTCGACACCGGTATGCATCGGGTGGGGGCTGACTCCACTGACGTCATGTCCCTGGCCGCCGCCATCGACGCCCACCCCCACCTCCGACTCGGCGCGCTCTGGACCCACATGGCCGTGGCCGAGGGCGTCTCATCGGAGGACCGGGCCTTCACCGACCTCCAGGTCGGACGGTTCGAGGCCGCGGTTGCCACCCTTTCCGGTGCCGGGCTCGTTCCGATGACGACCCACATGGCCAACTCGGCTGCCACCATCGCCGTACCCGAGACCCGCCGGGCCCTCGTTCGGTGTGGGATCGCCCTGTACGGTGTGGCGCCGACTCCCGCGCTCGGAGTTGCGGTGGCGACGGCGGCCGAGCCATTGCGTCCGGTGCTCTCCCTTCGGGCCCGGGTGAGCTTTGTCCGCGACCTCGATGCCGGTGCGCGGCCATCCTACGGTCGCCGTCGGCCCCTGGCGGAGCGGTCGACGGTGGCGACGGTACCGGTCGGATATGCCGACGGCGTCCCCCGGCGCCTGTTCGATTGCAACGGCGCGGTCCTCCTCGGAGGAAGACGGCGACCATTGGCCGGATCGGTGACCATGGACCAGACCGTCGTCGACTGTGGACCGGTGGGCGACGCGACGGTGTCCGTGGGCGATGAGGTGGTGTTGATCGGTCGCCAGGGGGACGAGGAGATCACGGTCGACGAGTGGGCAGGATGGCTCGGGACCATCGGCTACGAGGTCCTCTGTGGCATCGGGGCGCGTGTGCCGCGGGTCTCCCTCGGACACTCCCCACCGAAGGGTACGGCACTACCATCTGGCCGTGGCAACGGGCCGTGAACTGGAAGAGCTGGCCCGGGAGGCCTCCACCTGCGTCCGGTGCCCGCTTGCGGACCACCGCACTCAGGTGGTCTTCGGCTCCGGGGACCCCGCCGCCGATTTGATGTTCGTGGGTGAGGCCCCTGGTCGGGACGAGGATCTCCAGGGGGAGCCGTTCGTCGGGCGGTCCGGCCGGTTGCTCGATCGCCTGCTGGACGAGGAACTCGGCGTCGATCGGACCTGGTGCTACATCGCGAACGTCGTGAAGTGCCGTCCGCCGGAGAATCGGGATCCCCGGACCGAGGAGATCGACTCGTGCCGGTCCTACCTCGATGCCCAGCTCGACCTGGTGAACCCGTTGGTGGTGGTGACTCTCGGGAACTTCGCCACCAGGCTCCTCCTCGGGATGACCGAAGGAATCACCAGGTTGAGGGGACGTTCATACCCCATCGGGGACCGGCACCTGGTTCCGACCTACCACCCCGCGGCCGCGCTCCGGTCGGGTGGGGCGGTGGTGGCCGAGATGCGCGCCGATCTGGTGAGGGCCAAGCGGCTTCTCGGGTGGGGGCGATGAACGGACCCGAGCCGCTCGCCTTCCGGACCCACAGTGCCGATGAGACGCGCACCCTCGCGTCATCGCTTGCGCGGTGTTGCGGGCCGGGGGACGTCGTGCTCCTGGTCGGCGACCTCGGTGCGGGGAAGACCACGTTCGCTCAGGGATTCGCTGCTGGCCTCGGCATCACCGAACCGGTGGCGAGCCCGACCTTCACCCTGGTCCGGGAGTATCCGGTGCCGCCCGGCGGGGCCCGGTCGAGCGTGGAGCCGGTGCTCGTCCTCCAGCACGCCGACGTGTACCGGCTCGACCATCTCGCCGAGATAGTCGACCTCGGTCTCGGCGAGCTTGTCGAGGACGGAGGTGTTGCACTCGTGGAGTGGGGCGATGTTGCCGCCCCCGTACTCGGCCCGGGTGCGCTCTCGGTTCGCCTGGTCGCCGAGGGGCACGACGACGATCTCGGGCAGCGCACGGTCACGGTGACGGCCACCGACGGATCGTGGCCCGAACGGTGGTCGGTGCTCCGTTCCGTTCTCGGGCACCCGTGGGCACCGTCGTGAAGGTGCTCGGGGTCGAAACGGCAACCGGAGCCGTAGGTGCGGCCCTGTCCATCGACCGGAGCACCGGCGTCGAACGCCTCAGGATGGGGGGCCGGGCCCATGCGGAGCTGCTCGTCCCGCTCATCGAGGAGGTGTGCTCAGTCTCGGGTTGTGCGGTCGACCAGCTGGACCACGTCGCCGTGGATGTCGGACCCGGTCTGTTCACCGGGCTGAGGGTCGGGGTGGCCACGGCCAAGGCGCTGGCACAGGCCCTCGGCATCGGTGCTTCGCCCATCGCCAGCCTGGACGCGCTGGCAGCTTCTGCCGCCCGACGCCTGGGCACCGCCGAGCAGGCGGTGCGGGTTCCCGTGGTCGCGGTCGTCGATGCCCGCCGCGGCGAGGTGTTCGCCTCCGCCTACCGATTCGACCGGGTGGTTCCGGCGACCGCCGGCCGGATCGGATCGGTGGTCGACCCCGCCTCCGTGCGCGAAGACCGGACCGAGCCCCTCGATCCTGACCGCCTCCTCGATTGGCTGGCGAGTCTGGTGGCTGGGTCGGACCGAGTGGTGGTGGTCGGTGATGGAGCCGTCCGTTACCGGACCGTCCTCGAGTCTCGAGGGCAGCTCGACCTCGGATTGGCGGCCGAGGTGTCCGTGCCGTCGCCGTTGATGGTCGCCGAGCTGGCAGAGCGGCGGCTGGCCGGTGGCGCGAAGGCGCTCTCGGCCGAACAGCTGGTCTGCGACTACCGGAGACCGGCCGATGCCCGCATGAACTGGGAGCGGCGAATGCCCGAGGTCGCCGTCACCGACGGGGACCTCTCGGCACGGTGACTGCCGCGTCCGAGGAACCGGATAGGGCGGAGGTGGTGATCGCCCCCATGCGGGGGAGGGATCTCCCGGGAGTGCTCCGCATCGAGCAGGCCGTCTACGTTCTGCCATGGACCCGGCGGCTGTTCGTCGAGGAGCTGTCCCTGCGCACCTCCCGCGTCTACCGGGTCGCCTGGTCGGGTCGCCGGATCGTGGGCTTCGCCGGGCAGATGCTCATCGACGACGAGTCCCATGTGAACAACATCGCCGTTGACCCGACATGGCAGGGTCGTGGTCTCGGCACGGCCATCCTGCTCGACCTGGAGCGGACCGGGCTGGTGAACGGCGCCCGGCACCTCACCTTGGAGGTCCGGGTGGGCAACGAACCGGCCCTGGCGCTCTACCGGCGCTTCGGGCTCGCTCCGGTGGGGGTGCGGCGCAACTACTACCCCGAGACGGGCGATGACGCCCTGGTCATGTGGTCGAGGAACATCGATTCGGCCGAGTACGCGGACCGCCTCCAAGAGATCGACACGATGACGTCCGGCCGTCTCACCGTGACTTCCCGACGATAGTCTCTCCCGGTGCCCACCCCGTTCCGCATACTCGGTATCGAGACCTCCTGCGACGAGACGGCCGCAGCCGTCGTGGACGGCGGGTCGACCATCGTCTCGTCCATCGTGTCGAGCCAGATCGACCTACACGCCCGGTTCGGTGGAGTAGTGCCGGAACTGGCCGGACGAGCCCACGTCGAATTGTTGACGCCGGTGCTGGACGAGGCGCTGGCCGGCTCCGGATCGGACGCCTCGGGCAGGGGAATCGGTGCGGTCGCCGTCACCTACGGCCCCGGTCTCATCGGGTCCCTGCTGGTCGGTGTGGCCGAAGCCAAAGCCCTCTCGTTGGCCTGGGGTGTGCCACTCATCGGGGTCAACCACTTGGAGGCACATCTGATCGCCTCGATGCTCGAGCAACCCGACCTCGGATGGCCGCTCGTCGTCCTCCTCGTCTCGGGGGGCCACACCCTCTTGGTGGCCGTCACCGACCCGGGCCGCTACGGACTGCTCGGCGGCACCGTCGACGATGCGGCCGGCGAGGCCTTCGACAAGGTGTCCCGGTTCCTCGGTCTCGGCTATCCGGGTGGTCCGGCCATCGACCGGGTGGCCGACACCGGTGACCCTACGGCGTTCAGCTTCCCCCGGTCACTCCCGGGCCACGGACTCGACTTCTCGTTCAGCGGTCTCAAGACCTCGGTGGTCAACACCGTCCGCAAGCATCCCGAGGCGAAGACCGCCGACGTCGCCGCCTCCTTCCGCCAAGCGGTGGTCGACGTCCTCGTGACCCGGACCCGCCAGGCGGCGGTCGAGGTTGGGGCCCGGGCCATCTGCCTTGCCGGGGGGGTGGCGGCCAACTCGCTGCTGCGTCGTCGCACCGAAGAGCTCGCCTCCGATCTGGGAATCGGAGCCTTTCTGCCCAGCCGAGCGCTGTGCACGGACAACGCCGCCATGGTCGCCGCCGCCGGATGGTGGCGTCTCGAACTCGGAGTGCCGAGCCCGATGGACCTCGGGGTCGACCCCAACCTCCGCCTGGTCTCGACCGCCTGAGGGGTCATGTTCCCGGCGCCTCCGCCGGAGGTGCCCGGCGCGAACTGGCACTCCCACCCGCCGGTTGCCAAACATCGGGAGGGCCGCTACAGTTGGCACTCTCAACCATCGACTGCCAACGCATCGACTGCCAACGCCTGCCACAGGAGGCATGAACCATGAGTCTGCAGCCCCTCGACGATCGCATCGTCGTCCGTCCCAACGAGTCGGAGGAGACGACGGCCTCGGGCCTGGTCATCCCCGATACCGCCAAGGAGAAGCCCCAGCAGGGCGAGGTCCTCGCCGTCGGCCCGGGTCGCCGTGCCGAGAACAGCGGTGACCTGGTCCCGCTCGACATCGCGGTCGGTGACACTGTCGTGTATTCGAAGTACGGGGGAACGGAGATCACCGTCGATGCCGAAGATCTGCTCATCCTGTCGAGCCGCGACGTCCTGGCCAAGGTGAAGAAGTAATGCCGAAGATCCTGAAGTTCGACGAGCAGGCCCGCCGTGGCCTCGAAGCCGGCGTGAACAAGCTGGCTGAAACGGTCAAGGTGACCCTCGGCCCCAAGGGGCGCAACGTGGTCATCGAGAAGAAGTTCGGGGCGCCGACCATCACCAACGACGGCGTGTCCATCGCCCGCGAGGTGGAGCTCGAGGACGTCTTCGAGAACATGGGCGCCCAACTGGTGAAGGAGGTGGCCACCAAGACCAACGACGTAGCCGGCGACGGCACGACGACGGCGACGGTGTTGGCGCAGTCCCTCATCAAGGAGGGTCTGCGCAACGTCGCTGCCGGTGCCAACCCGTTGGGGCTGCGGAAGGGGATCGACAAGGCGGTCGCCGCCGCTGTCGGATCCATCAAGGACCAGGCCAAGGAGATCGACTCGAAGACCGAGATCGCTCAGGTTGCCGCCATCTCAGCTGCCGACGCCGCCATCGGGGAGGTGCTTGCCGATGCCATCGACAAGGTGGGCAAGGACGGTACGGTGACCGTCGAGGAGTCGAACACCTTCGGGATCGATCTCGAGTTCACCGAAGGGATGCAGTTCGACAAGGGCTATCTCTCGCCGTACTTCGTCACCGATCCGGAACGCCAGGAAGCGGTCCTCGACGATCCCCTGATCCTGTTCGTCAACTCCAAGGTCAGCGCCGTGCACGATCTCGTGCCGGTACTAGAGAAGGTGATGCAGTCGGGCAAGCCCATGCTGATCGTGGCCGAGGACGTCGAGGGCGAAGCACTCGCCACCCTCGTGGTCAACAAGATCCGAGGTACGTTCACGTCGGTGGCCGTCAAGGCCCCCGGTTTCGGGGAACGGCGCAAGGCGATGCTCCAGGACATGGCCGTCCTCACCGGTGCCCAGGTCATCTCCGAGGAGGTTGGGTTGAAGCTCGACTCGACCACCGTCGACCTCTTGGGCAAGGCCCGGCGGGTCATCGTGACGAAGGACGAGACGACCATCGTCGAGGGGGGCGGAGCACAAGGCGATGTCAAGGGCCGGATCGCCCAGATCAAGCGCGAGATCGACGACACCGACTCCGACTGGGACCGCGAGAAGCTCCAGGAGCGGCTCGCCAAGCTGGCCGGCGGCGTTGCCGTGGTCAAGGTCGGCGCGGCCACCGAGGTGGAATTGAAGGAGAAGAAGCACCGCATCGAGGATGCGCTGTCTGCCACCCGTGCAGCCGTCGAGGAGGGCATCGTGGCCGGTGGCGGCACCGCGCTCGTTCGTTCGCGCGATGCAGTCGCCAAGGTCGTCAATTCACTCGAGGGTGACGAGGCAACCGGCGCATCGATCGTGGCCAAGGCCCTGGTTGCTCCGTTGCATGCCATCGCCTCCAACGCCGGGTTCGAGGGCTCGGTCTCCGTGCGACAGGTGGAGGCAGAGTCCGGCTCGGTCGGGCTCAACGCCGCCAGTGGCGAGCTCGAGGACCTGGTCAAAGCCGGAGTCATCGACCCGGCCAAGGTGACCCGCTCTGCACTGCAGAACGCCGCGTCCATCGCCGGGTTGCTCCTGACCACCGAGGCCCTGGTTGCCGACAAGCCAGAGAAGGCCGATCCCGCCGCCGCCGCAGCAGCGGCCGCTGCCATGGGTGGCGGCATGGGCGGCATGGGAGGCATGGGCGGGATGATGTGACCGGCGCCGGCCTCTCTCGGCCGGTCCCGATCCGCAAGACGCCGCAGGAGACCACAGGCCGGGCCCTCGGGCCCGGCCTGTTCTCGTCCCCTAGCCTGGTGCCGTCATGTCCCGCTCCGAGGCCGATCCCCCCGCCGAAAGGCAGGCCATCCCCCGACCCACCCAGCACCGGGACGGTGATCCTGCACCCTGGGCCGGGCTCGCAGCCGACGCGCGCGAACAGATCACCCTCGGTCGGGTGAAGGCGGCGCTGGCCGGGAGACCGGTTGGTGGCCCGGCCGGGCGAAGGGCTCGGGAACCGTGGCGCGCCACCGGCCGGGTCCGACCCGACCCCTGGTCCTCCGCTGTGCTCGTTCCGCTGTTCGAGGAGGATGACCAGGCCCGGGTGGTCCTGACCGTGCGTTCGGAGCAGCTTCGCAACCACAGTGGCGAGGTCGCCTTCCCCGGTGGGAGAGTCGAGGCGGGCGAGAGCGTCGTCGATGCCGCTCTGCGCGAGGCATTCGAGGAGATCGCCCTCGATCGACGGCTGGTCGAGGTCGAGGCGATCCTCACCCCGACGCCCACCCTCTCCTCCAACACGGTGATGACACCGGTGGTGGCCTCCCTCGTCACCCGGCCGACGCTCCAGCCGAACCCCAACGAGGTCGACCGCATCTTCGATGTGGCCCTGACCGACCTCGTGAGCGACGGTGCCTTCCACGAGGAGCGCTGGGTGGTGACCGGGAGGACCGGGGCGCCGGGCCGGCTCGACGGCGAGTTCCCGGTGTGGTTCTTCGCCGCCTCGGGCGAGACCATCTGGGGAGCGACCGCCCGGACGCTGATGGAGTTGCTGTGCACCATCCTGGGAGTGGCATTGCCGGCGCCCATGGCCGACTGAGCCGAAAGCGCCGGCCGGCCCACCAGCGAGTGCCCTGTTCGACCGGTTCCGGTGGTTGAACGGGCGCGTCCTCTCCGACGCGCACGGTATCGTGGAGCACGATCGGTCGGCACCATATTCGAATCGTCCGCCGATCGGAGGTTCGGGCAACGACGACCAGGCTCTGGAGGACGAGGACGTGGCTGAGCTAGAGATCGGCATCTTCAAGTCGGGCCGCCAGGCCTACGGGTTCGACGACATCGCCATCGTGCCCAGCCGTCGGACACGCGACCCCGAGGACGTGGACGTCAGTTGGGAGATCGACGCGTACCGTTTCGAGCTACCGCTGCTGGCGGCGGCCATGGACGGCGTGGTCAGCCCGACCACCGCCATCGAGATCGGAAGGCTCGGTGGTCTCGGCGTGCTCAACCTCGAGGGTCTCTGGACCCGCTACGAGGACCCCTCGTCGCTCTTCGACGAGATCCGAGAGCTCCCGGCCGAGAAGGCCACCGCCCGGATGCAGCAGATGTATGCCGAGCCCGTCGTGCCCGAGCTGGTGACCCAGCGGATCCGGGAGATGAAGGCAGCTGGCATCACGACGGCCGCCTCGGTGACCCCGCAGCGGACCGAGGCGTTCGCGCCCGCCCTGTTGGCCGCCGAGCTCGACCTCCTCGTCATCCAGGGGACCGTCGTCTCCGCAGAGCACGTCTCGAAGACCTCCGAGCCGCTCAACCTGAAGCGGTTCATACGCGAGTTCGAGATCCCGGTGATCGTCGGCGGCTGCGCCTCGTACCAGGCAGGGCTCCACCTGATGCGCACCGGTGCCGTCGGCGTGCTCGTCGGGGTAGGACCGGGGAACGCCTGCACTACCCGGGGAGTGCTCGGGATCGGTGTCCCCCAGGCCACCGCCATCGCCGACGTGGCCGGCGCCCGGATGCGCCATCTCGACGAGACCGGTGTCTACTGCCAGGTGATCGCCGACGGGGGCATGTCCAAAGGAGGTGACATCGCCAAGGCGGTGTGTTGCGGCGCCGACGCAGTCATGCTCGGATCGCCCCTCTCCTCGGCGGTCGAAGCCCCCGCTCGCGGGTATCACTGGGGCATGGCCACCTTCCACCCGACCCTGCCGCGGGGGGCGCGGGTGAAGACCACCACCCGGGGTACTCTGCGTGAGATCCTGCTCGGTCCGGCCCACGAGAACGACGGCCGGATGAACCTCTTCGGCGCCTTGCGGACAGCCATGGCCACCTGTGGCTACGAGACGGTGAAGGAGTTCCAGAAGGCCGAGGTCATGGTGGCCCCAGCCCTGCAGACCGAGGGCAAGGATCTGCAACGGTCGCAGGGCGTCGGCATGGGCCATTGAGCCCACCCGGCCCGGTGATCGGACCGGTCGTCTCCGGTCCCGTGCTGGTCGTCGACTTCGGTGCCCAGTACGCCCCGTTGATCGCCCGGAGGGTCCGCGAGGCCCATGTCTATTCGGAGATCGTCCCGTCAACGGCGAGCGCCGGTGAACTGCTTGCCTGCCGGCCGGCCGGGATCATCCTCTCCGGAGGACCGAAGTCGGTCAACGAATCCCCGGCTCCATCTGTCGACCCGGACCTCTACGACGCCGGGGTGCCGTTGCTCGGCATCTGCTATGGGGCCCAGCTCATGATCAGCCAACTGGGCGGTACGGTATCGCGCACCGGACGGGGCGAATACGGACGAACCCACTTGACGATGGCCGGAACCTCGCCGCTGTTCGCCGACTGGCCGGCCGAGAGTGAGGTGTGGATGAGCCATGCCGACGCGATCACCGAGGTACCCGCGGGGTTCGTGGCCACCGCCGCCAGCGCGGATGCCCCGGTCGCCGCGTTCCACGACCTCCGCCGGTCCTTCTTCGGCGTGCAGTTCCATCCCGAGGTGATCCACACCGAGCGGGGGAGGGCGCTACTCGATCGCTTCCTCTTCGACGTCTGTCGCTGTCCGCCGTCGTGGACCCACACTTCGATCATCGAGTCGCAGGTGGAAGCCGTCCGGGCCCAGGTGGGGCACGCTCCGGTACTGTGCGCACTCTCGGGAGGTGTCGACTCGGCGGTGGCTGCCGCACTCGTCCACAAGGCGGTGAACGATCAGTTGACCTGCGTCTACGTCGACACCGGACTCATGCGGGCCGGGGAGAGCGAGCAGGTGGAAGAGACGTTCCGCCGCCAGTTCCACATCGACCTCGTCCACGTGAAGGCCGCCGGCCGATTCTTCGATGCGCTCACCGGTGTCACCGACCCCGAGGACAAGCGCAAGATCATCGGTGAGCTGTTCATACGGATCTTCGAAGAGGTCGCCTCCGATCTGATCGTCGAGGCGCTGGACCCGGCGGTTCCGGACGGGAGTGATGCCCCCGGGTACTTGGTGCAGGGCACGCTCTACCCCGACGTCATCGAATCGGGCTCGTCGGCTGCCGCCGTCATCAAGTCCCATCACAATGTCGGGGGCCTTCCGGACGACCTGGCCTTCGAACTGGTGGAACCGTTACGACTCCTGTTCAAGGACGAGGTCCGGGCGGTGGGTGAGGAGCTCGGACTCCCCCAGGAGATCGTCTGGCGCCAGCCATTTCCCGGACCGGGTCTCGCCGTCAGGATCGTCGGTGAGGTGACCCCGGAACGGGCTGCGATCCTGCGCGCCGCGGACGCCGTCGTGGTCGATGAGATCCGTCGGGCCGGTCTCCTCCGCGAGCTCTGGCAGAGCTTCGCCGTTCTACCGGCCGTCCGGACCGTCGGTGTGATGGGAGATGGCCGCACCTACGCCTACCCGATCGTGGTCCGGGCCGTCACGAGCGACGACGCGATGACGGCCGACTGGGCTCGCCTACCCTACGATCTCCTCGAACGCCTGTCTTCGCGGATCATCAATGAGGTGGACGGCGTGAACCGGGTCGCTCTCGACATCACCTCCAAACCCCCCGGCACGATCGAATGGGAGTGATCGGCCCGGCCGAAGTGCGCCACGGACTGACCGAATCGCAGCATGAGGCGGTAGTGCACCGAGGTGGGCCATTGCTCGTCGTGGCCGGGGCCGGTTCGGGAAAGACGAGGGTCTTGACCAGGAGGATCGCCGACCTCATCGCGACCGGTGACGCCGCACCGTGGCAGATCCTGGCCATCACCTTCACCAACAAGGCTGCCGATGAGATGCGCAACCGGGTGGCCGAGCTGGTCGGTCCGGCTGCCCAGCGCATGTGGGTCTCCACCTTCCATTCGGCCTGCGTCCGCATCCTTCGCGCCCATGGGGAACGCCTGGGTTACCGGTCCTCGTACACCATTTACGACGACGCCGATT
>DAHUZT010000121.1 GCA_027315005.1 Acidimicrobiaceae bacterium
CGGACGACCGACGAGCCAATCCTAGATCGAGGCGGCGGCAAGCCGATCGGCAGCGTGGTCGGACGATGCTGGCCGGTCGAGGGTTGAGCGGGAAGGGAACCGAGATCCGGTCGGACGGCGTGTGGGATCAGCTACCGATCTGGAGCAGCAGTGCCTGGGAAGACCCCGCCGAATCCGTCTGGCCGGCCGGAGTGGCGATCGAGACGGTCAGCAGGTACCGATGGCCGGCTGAGACCACCAGCGACGGCAGCGTGGGTGCGACCGAGGCCCCCGGCTGGACGGAAACACTGACCTGGTTGCGTGACCCTCGGGCACCAGCAGGCGGGGGTCGGGTTCCGAAGGGGTCGGCCAACGCCAATGACTGGACGATTGCGATGCCCGACTCGGCGACATTGCCGCAGTTGGTAACCGTCGCCGCCACCGTCAGCGTGCCGGTCGAAGGTACGACTGTCGGACTGGTTCCGGGAACGGTGGACTGGGCTCGTCCGCACCCCTGTCCGATCACACCGGGCGCCCCCGTGGCGATGCTGGGGGGATCGAGACCGAGAGCGGTGATGACCATCAGGTTCACGGGAGCCAACGAGGACGAACCGGCGAGCAGGGACGCTGTCGTCCCGAGACGGTTCGGACCGAGAGGCGCATCGACGGTCGGATTTGGAACCCACACGGAACGAGGCATCCGGATGGGAAGTCGTCGGTCAGCGATGCTCCTCACCAGATCCTGGTAGCCCGCGTCTGCTGCCACAAACAGCGCGCCGGTCGCCTCCATCTCGGATGAAGCTTGACCCACCGAGATCAGCTTTCCGACCGGCGATGGAGAGTTGGCGACGGGAAGCGGTTCCATGCCGAGCAACCCGTCGATCGCCGAACGCAGTCGGCGGGTGGCGGTTGCGCGGTCGGTCATGATGGCGACGAGGCGCTGATCGATCGCGAACTCCGGCGGTGGCGGCGTCAAAGCGACCGACGCACGTACCTGGGCTGCCGTGTCGGCGACTGCCTGATCAAGTCCCTGCTGGAGCGTGAGGCGGGCCGACCCCCCAGGGATCGAGACGGTCGATGCCGTGGCTCCGGTGGTGGTGGTGGTGGTGGTGGTCGATGCCGAGTGCCTCGAGCCGGTTCCAACGGCGATCGATCCGGTGGAGGTGGGGGCGCTGTCGATGAGCCGTGACAGCCGTGCTCCAGTCCGGTTCGATGCCTCGATGAGCGGCGAGGCAAGCGCGCCGAATCCCGAATCCGTCAACCGCCGGTATCCTCCCGACTGTGCGTTGATCTCGACAATGGAGCCGGCCACGAGCGCAATCACCGACCCCACCACGATCATCCACGCGACGGCCGACCCGGACAGGCGGCGTGGGGCGGACCGAGGGCGCCGCCTTCTCCGTCTGGACCTGGGCATCTCGCCGACGTTAGTTCGGCCAACTCTGACCGAGGTTGCGGACTCGAAAGATCAGTCAGCGCTGCGACGAGGACCGTGGTGACCCCGACATGCCTTCAGACCCGTGCAACCGCCTGGTCACCCTCGTGATCGGCGGGAGCCCGGGGCGCAGACCCACGGGCAGTCGCCAGCTCACTCGCCGTACTCCGCCAATTGACCGTGGGGCGGAAGGCGGCAGTGTCGACGTTCGCCTTGTACTGCTCGGCTACGGCCAGGATCGACTTGAGCACCGTTGACGTCAGCAGGTGGGGTTTCAGGCCAAGATCCAGGAGCTTGGTGTGGGCTGCGCGGTAGTAGTGCTCTTCCTTCTCGACCCGCGGATCGCTTGTGTGCTCGATGTTCGCTCCCGGGACCTCAGCGGCGACCATCTCGGCCATCTGCTGCACCGAGAAGGACTCGGTGAACTGGTTGAACACCCTGAACTCCCCAGGATCAGCCGGATGCTCGAGAGCCAACTCGATACAGGCAAGCGTATCGACGATATTCAGCATCCCCCTGGTTTGGCCGCCGGAGCCATAGACGGTCAGGTTGTTCCCGGTGACAGCCTGCACACAGAACCGGTTGAGCACGGTCCCGAACACGCCGTCGTAGTCGAAGCGCGTGGCCAGCTCGGGATGGAGACCCGTCTCCTCGGTCTCGTGCCCGTAGACAATCCCCTGATTGAGATCGGTCGCTCTGATCCCCCAGATCCGGCAGGCGAACATGATGTTGTGACTGTCGTGGACCTTGGACAGATGGTAAAAGGAACCCGGCTGCTTCGGATAAGGGACCACATCGGTACGGCCGCGGTGAGTGATCTCGATGAATCCCTCTTCGATGTCGATGTTGGGAGTGCCGTACTCACCCATCGTCCCCAGCTTGACCAGGTGGATGTCGCGGTTGTGCTCTGCGATCGCATAGAGCAGATTGAGGGTGCCGACCACGTTGTTCACCTGGCTGTACACAGCATGGTTCCGGTCGATCATCGAGTAGGGGGCCGATCGCTGCTCGGCGAAGTGCACCACGGCGTCGGGGCCGAACGACGTGACTGCCTGGGTGACGAACGCCGGATCGGTGAGATCGCCGACGTAGGTGTCCACGGCCAGGTCCGAGATCTCCCGCCAGCGGCGGACTCTCCGTTGCAGGCTGACGATGGGAACGAGGCTCTCGACCCCCATTTCGAGGTCATAGCCACGCCGGGCGAAGTTGTCGACCACGCCGACACGGTGACCGCGTCGAGACAGGTACAGCGCCGTAGGCCATCCGAGATAGCCGTCCCCTCCGAGTACCAGAATGTTCACGTCTCGCCTTTCTCTCGGTCCGACTGGCCGACTCCATCCGACAGGCCGGCCTGGCTGGATCACCTACACGGCCCCTTCTAAGGGGCTGGGTACAGGTTATGACCGCTGCACCTTGGAGTGACCTGAGAGCTCGAACCAGACTCGCATGATCCGCCCAATGCTAGGGCATCGGCTCGAACCGGGTCGAAAAGTCGCCGTTGGCGAGGGTCGGATCTTCGATCTCGGACGATCCCGGCAGGGGAACCAGCTCGGCGGCCTGAAGGACACGGGTGGTGGTGTCCACCGTGGGCAGTCGTGCCAGCTCATCCTCGCCCGACCCGACGACGCCCAGTGTGGTGAACCGCCGGGCGGTCACGAGCACCCGTTGCTCGAGAGAACCCACGGCCTTGTTGTAGGCACTCACCGCACTGTTCAACCCCTTACCCACTCCGGCGACGTGGTCCCCGAGTACGGAAAGCCTCTGATAGAGATCCACTCCCAGTTGATGGATGGCGCGCGCGTTGTCCGCCAGGTCCTCCTGCCTCCAGCCGTAGGCCACCGCACGGAGAAGGGCGATGAGCGACGTCGGGGTCGCGAGCAGCACGTGATTGGCTACGGCGTACTCCATCAGCCCGGGCTCGCTCTCGAGCGCGGCAGTGAGGAGCGGATCACCGGGCACGAAGGCCACGACGAACTCCGGCGAGGGATCGATGCGCTTCCAGTACTCCTTCTTGGCCAGCGCATCGACGTGCGCCTTCATCTGGCGACCGTGGCTGACCAGATGCGAGCGCCGCTCGCGATCTTCGTCACACTCGTTGGCGGCCAAAAATGCCTGCATGGGCACCTTGGCGTCCACCGCCACGTTCTTGTTGCCGGGTAGATGCACCACCATGTCGGGGCGAAATCGTCCCCCATCGCCATCGGACTCGGTAGTCACCTGCTCGTCGAAGTCGCAGTGCTCGAGCATCCCGGCCATCTCCACCACCCTCCGAAGCTGGAGCTCACCCCAGCGTCCCCGGGTCTGTGGGGACCGCAGCGCGGTGACCAGATTGCGGGTTTCCTTCTGCAACTGATCCTGCGAGGTGGTGAGATGCTTCATCTGCTCGGTGAGCGTCGTGTAAGCCCGCTGGCGCTCGAGCTCCAGGCGCTGCATCCCTTCCTCGTACTTGCCCAGTTGGGCCCCGATGGGCTTGAGCAGCTGTTCTATCGCCTCCTGGCGCTTGGACAGCTCCCCCTCCGCCGCCTGGCGGGTCTCCTTCAGCTTGGCGTCTGCCAGCTGGAGGAACTGCTGATTGTTCCGGTGAAGTGCGGATGCGGACAGCTGGGCAAACTCGCCGGTCAGCTGGGCACGGACCTCCTCGAACGCCTGGCGGCGCTCCTCGGCGGCCCTACGTTCGTGGCCCAGCTCCCTTTCGAGCGAAACGGCCTCGGTGCGGAGCGCGGCTGTTTCGTCCCGGGACATCGCAAGATCCGACTGCAGGGTCCGGACGTCGTCGGCGAGAAGCCGGCACTGCCCGCGAGCATCGTCCAACCGGGCTTCGGCGGTACGGGCGGCTGCCGCCTGGTTCGCGCGCAAGAGCAACCCGATGATGACCCCGATCGATGCCCCGACGAGGAGTCCGAGGATGAGCTGAATGATCATGGTGGTCCTCCTCGACCGGCCCGATCGTCGGGGCGTTTCCGATCAGCGTACCGACCGGCTGTCACCATGCCGCGGACAGAGCGGGTCGGCATCGTCCCTGACCCCGCTCCAGGGCCACTCGGGACCACCCCGGTGTGGGACCATGCGGCGTGCACAAAGTGGTGATCGTCGGAGCCGGATTCGGCGGAATCAGCGCGGCAAGGGCGCTGGGGGGGCAGCGTGTCGACGTCACTCTGGTCGACCAGCGGAACTTCTCGACATTCCAGCCTCTGCTCTACGAGGTGGCGACGGCCGGGCTCGACCCCGGGGACGTCGCCTATCCGGTCCGAACCATATTCGGACAAGTGGACAACGTGCGCTTCCGGTTCGCCCGGGTGACCGGCGTCGACTGGGCCGAGCGGCTGATCGAACTCGAACGGGCCGATCCACTGAGCTTCGACTCGATCATCGTGGCGAGTGGGGCGACCGCCCGCTTCTTCGGCATACCGGGCGCCGCCGAATGGACGCTGCCGTTGTACACGCTCGACGACGCCCGGCGACTGAGAGACCACATCCTGCGACGGTTCGAGGAGGCCGATGCCGCGCTATCGACCGTAGGAGCATCCACTCAACAAGAAGGTACCTTGACCTTCGTGGTCGTCGGCGGAGGGCCCACCGGAGTCGAAGTGGCCGGGGCAATGGCCGAGTTGTTGGATGTCGCCATCCACCACGACGACTTCGGATTCGCGCGTGCCGAGGCACGGATCATCCTCTTGGACGGAGGAGAGAGATTGCTCTCCTCGTTCGAGGAAAGAGCCGGCGACTATGCCGCCAACGCTCTCCGGCGCCGTGGTGTCGAGCTGGTGCTCGGGAGGATGGTCCGTTCGGTCGATGACGGATCGGTCCAACTCGACGATGGTACGGCGATCTCCACCAGAACGGTGATCTGGGCGGGGGGGATAACCGTCGAGGACACGGTCGCTTCGAAGCTCGGAGGTGCAACCATCCCGGACGGACGCCTCGAGGTCGCAGCCGACCTCTCCGTGCCCGGCATGCAAGGGGTGTTCGCCATCGGCGACGCCGCTGCCATCCCCCTTCTCCCCGACCCGGGAGATCACCGAACAGGCGACGGCCCCTTCTGCCCACAACTGGCACAAGTGGCCATTCAGTCGGGCGCCCATGCCGCCCTCCAGATCCTCAACCGGGTAGCGGAGCGGCCCACCGAACCCTTTCACTATCGCGACAAGGGCATCATGGCCACCATCGGACGTCGGGCGGCGGTGACCCAGCTCCCGAGCGGCCTGCTGATCAAGGGAACGCTCGGATGGCTCGCCTGGTTCGGACTGCACATCCTCTACCTGATCGGTACCCGCAACAAGATCACGGTCCTGGTGAACTGGACCTGGCGGTATCTGTCGTGGGGTTCGGGGCCCCGGGTCATCGTCGGGGACGACCGACGATCGTCAGCGCCGGTCCAATCCGGGCTGGAGACATGATCGGGCTAGGCGACGACGCCGCGCGCCACCAGCTCCTCGGCCAGCTGCACGGCATTGAGAGCCGCCCCCTTGCGCAGGTTGTCTCCACTCACGAACAGCGCCAGGGCGTGGGGAGCACCGTCAGCCGACCGGATCCGGCCAACCAACGACGGGTCCCTTCCGGCTGCCTTGAGGGGAGTGGGTAGCTCGGAGAGCTCGACTCCGGGGGCGGCCGCCAGGAGCTCTGTAGCTCGGGCCGGGGTGAGCAGGTGCTCGAACTCCGCCACGATCGCGAGGGAGTGGCCCGTGAAGACCGGCACCCGCACGCAGGTACAGATGATCGAGAGACCGGGTTGGCCGAGGATCTTCCGGCTCTCGTCCCGGAATTTCTGCTCTTCGTTGGTCTCCCCGTCTTGCAGCAAGGAACCAGCGAGGGGCACCACGTTATGGGCGATGACGTCGGCGAAGACCGCAGCGGGGAGGTTCAGGGCGTCCCCGTCGAACGCGAGCGCCGAAGCCTGATCGACCGATTTGCGAAGCTGGTCGTCGAGCTCGGCCACCCCGGCGCGACCTGATCCGGAAACCGCCTGGTAGGTGGCGACGACCAATCGCCGAAGGCCCGCCTCGTCGTGGAGCGGCTTGAGGACGGGCATCGCCACCATGGTCGTGCAGTTCGGGTTGGCCACGATGCCCCGGCGGGCATCGGCCAACGCGTCGGGGTTCACCTCGGAGACGACCAGGGGCACATCGGGGTCCATCCGCCATGCCGACGAATTGTCCACGACCACCGACCCGGCCCGGGTGAACCTGGGCGCAAGTGACCGCGAGGTGGTAGCGCCGGCCGAAAAGAGGGCGATGTCGATCCCACCGAGCTCGGCGACGGAGGCGTCTTCGACCTCGACCTCCTCACCCCCGAACACGACCCGCCGTCCAGCCGAACGGGTCGACGCAAACAGCCGCAGCTCGTCCAACGGGAACCGCCGCTCCGCCAACACGGTCAGCATCATCGAGCCAACCTGCCCCGTCGCACCGACCACGGCCAACCGCATATGGGATCAGTGTAGGTGATCAGCCGAGATCGAACGCTTCGTGAAGCGCGCGTACTGCCACTTCGACGGCTTCGGAGCGCACCATGCACGAGATGCGGATCGACGACGTCGAGATCATCTCGATGTTGATGCCGCACCTGGCCAGCGTTTCGAAGGTGAGGGCGGTCACTCCGGGATGGGTCTTCATCCCGGCCCCCACCAGCGATACCCGAGCCACGGAGGCGTCGGTGCTCACACTGGAGGCTCCCAACTCGGGGAGGAGGCCCCGACAGACATCGGCACCGACCTCGAGGTCATCTCCCGGAACGGTGAAGGAGATGTCGGTCGTGCCGTGCAGCGAGGCGTTCTGGACGATCATGTCGACGTTGACGTCGTGATCGGAGAGCGCCCGGAAGAGCCGGGCGGCCAGTCCTGGCCTGTCCGGGACCCCTGCCACGGTGACCTTGGCCTCAGAGACATCGTGGGTGACCGCGGTGACCAGGGCTGCTTCCATCTGTGCGTCCTCCTCGACGATCCAGGTCCCTGGCTCCCAGGTGAAACTCGAGCGTACGTGGAGCGGGACGGAGTGGTTCCTGGCGAACTCCGCTGATCGGAGGGCCACGACGCGACCGCCGCTGGCGGCGATCTCCAGCATCTCCTCGTAACTGACCCGGTTCAGCTTGCGCGCCTCCGGCACGATCCGGGGATCGGCGCTGAATACCCCGGAAACATCGGTATAGATCTCGCAGGCGTCGGCGCCGAGAGCAGCGGCCAGGGCCACCGCGGTCGTGTCCGAACCGCCGCGGCCGAGCGTGGTGACGTTGCGTTCCAGCGACATCCCCTGGAACCCCGCCACGACGGGGACGCCCCCGCCGGCGAGGGTGTCCCGCAGGCGATCGGCCCGGATGTCCAGGATCTTTGCCCGGGTGTGGGCAGCATCGGTGACGATGCCGGCCTGACTCCCCGTGTAAGAAGTGGCTTCGACGCCGAGGTCGGCCAGCGCCATGCAGACCAGGGACATCGAGATGCGCTCACCGGCGCTGAGCAACATGTCGACCTCTCGGGTGGGCTGGGTCCTGCTCACCTCGAAGGCCAGATGCACGAGATCGTCCGTGGTCTTCCCCATTGCGCTGACCACCACCACCACGTCGGCACCGGTCCGACGGGTGCGGGCCACGTGGTCTGCCACGGCGCGGATCCGATCGGCGTCAGCCACCGAGGTGCCGCCGTACTTCTGCACCAGCAGGGGCATAGTGCGCCAGGCTACAGGGGTCTTTCCGGGTCGTCCGAACTGGACTCGGGACCGTCGGAACTCGCTCCTTGATTCGTCGTTCGGCGCAACTCCAGCCGGGCGGTCGGAGGCCGCCGGGGCGACCGGCTACCCTGATCCACCGTGCCAACCGAGAAGCGTCAGCGCCAGAAGGAAGGGCGGCGGGCGCGCCTGGAAGCCCAACAGAAGGCGCAGAAGCGCAAGAGGTCGATCCGGCGCGTGATCACGATCGTGGTCGTTCTGGCGTTCGTGGTGGGGATCTCCTACCTGATCTTCAAGCCGTCAACCTCGAAGTCGAACAGCGCCGCGTCGACCACCACCCCGTCCACTACCTCCCCGGTCCCACCGGGAGGATCGGGTGACCGGTCCCCGAGCGCAATCACCACCTCGGCCGACTGCCCCTCCAACTTCCGGGCCACCCTCAACAAGCCCTCCTATCCGTCCTTCCCTCCGATGACCATCGACACATCGAAGAACTACACGGCCACCATCACCACCGATGTCGGCACCATCACCGTCCAGCTGTACGCCAAGCAGGCACCCAAAGCTGTCAACAGTTTCGTGTTCCTGGCCAAGCGACACTTTTTCGACTGCATCATCTTCCACCGAGTGATCCAGACCTTCATGGACCAGACCGGTGATCCGACCGGGACGGGAACCGGCGGGCCGGGCTACCAGTTCAGCGAACCCGGGCCGAAGCCGGCAAGCCCCCAGTACCCCCTCGGTTCGCTGGCCATGGCCAACTCCAACAACCCCGCCACCACCGACCCGACAACGAACGGAAGCCAGTTCTTCAACATCGCCGGTCCTGAAGGCACCTCGCTGGCACCCGACTACACGCTGTTCGGACGGGTCACCTCGGGAATGAGCGTCGTCGAGAAGATCAACTCCGACGGTGCTCCGGCCAGCAACCAGACCGGTTCTCCCACCGTGCTCCACCGGATGATCTCGGTCACCATCAACGAATCCTGATCCGGTTGGCGATCCGCACCATCGCGCCACCGAACCCGCGGCCTCCCTCCCGTCCACGCAAGCCAAACGGCTCCGACCAGAACCGAGGAATCGCCATGCCACCCGAGATCCCCGCTCCCGACGGTTCGAGCGAGCAGACCAAACGCTTCGACCAGTCCCCGCCGATGGTCATCGATCCGGCCAAGCGGTACTCCGCCGAGATGACCACATCGAAGGGAACCTTGATCATTGCACTCGATGCAGTCGCGGCTCCCAGGACCGTGAACAACTTCGTCTTCCTATCTCGCTGGCACTACTTCGATGGAATCGTCTTCCACCGGATCATCCCGGGGTTCATGGTTCAGGGTGGTGACCCGGAAGGCTCTGGACGCGGTGGGCCCGGTTACCGATTCGAGGATGAGCTCCCGTCCCCGGGACGTTATGAGATCGGCTCGGTGGCGATGGCCAACGCCGGACCGAACACCAATGGAAGCCAGTTCTTCATCGTGAGCGGACCCGACGGCGTGGCTCTCCCGCCCAAATACTCGCTGTTCGGAAAGGTGGTGAACGGACTCGACGTCCTGCAAGCGATCGAGGCGGTGGGTAGCCGGACGGGCCGACCAGGCGAGCAAGTCGTCATCGAGTCGGTCACGATCACCGAACTGGACTGAGCAGCCGGCTCAGCTCGAAAGGGCGGCAGTCCCCCGCTCGTCGAGCGACCCGTCGAGGTACACCGAGACGCCGTCCGCTCCGCGGCTTTCCCAGTTCCCCGTCGGAAGCCGGATCAGCGCAGCATGTTCGGGGATGCCCACGACCGGGATGTCGGGTGGGGCCAGCGCGACGGCACGATGGAGCTTCGTCCCGTGCTCGTCCTGGTGCCTGTCCCCGAAATGGGGTATCACTGCCAGACCGTCGATCAGTCCGAGACCGACGGTGAGCCCGCCACCCCGGGCGTCCACCATGGGATCGGTGATGGCGAGAGCCGCTCCCGAGGACGCCGCCACCACCGCTCCGTCGCGCCAGGCCGACACCAGCGCCTCCCAGACCGCCGACCGCTTCAACACGCTGCGAAGGTGCATGGGCGACCCCCCGGCAAGGTACAGGAAACGTGCCGCCCCAACGGCGGCGGCGGCGCCCGAGTCCATCGCGTCGGCCCGGGTGGTGACCATCAGGCCTTCGACCTCCGCTCCCCGGACGGCGAACCACTGGGCAGCCTGAAGGACCATGCGCTCTGGCCGCTCGAAGGCGCCCGCGGTCGGAAGGAGCACCACCCGGTTCGAACCGGATGCGGCGAGCAACTCCGCGTCGAACTCGCAACCCTCGCTCCATTCCCCACCACCGACGAGTGCCAACATGCCCGGTGATCGCGTCATCGGACAGCGTGGTCGGGGGCGTCGAAGTGACCCGACCGACGCATCAGCCGGCCCATCGCCTCGCACACCTCGGTGGCCAGCGCATAGGTGTCGTCGATGAAGCCCATACCCATGAAGCCATGGACCTGGTCGTCACAGCACCGGTGGACGACGGGCACCCCGGCGGTAGCCAGCGCCTTCGCGTAGGCCTCACCCTCGTCGCGCAACGGATCGAATCCGGCAGTGACCACCAGAGTCGGAGGGAGTGCGCCCAGATCGGCCGCAAGCAGCGGCGAAGCCCGTGGGTCGAGCCAATCTCGCTCGCTCGGTACGTAGGTCCGGCGGTAGTACTCGATCGCCTCTCGGGTCAAGAAGAAGCCGTCGCCGCAATCCCGGATGGACGCGGTCCCCAGACGGAAATCCAGTGCCGGGTAGACGAGACACTGGGCCGTCGGCGCCGGTAGCGATTCCTTCGCGGACAGCTGGGACACGACCGCGGCAAGGTTGCCCCCCGCACTGTCGCCCATCACCCCGACCCGTCGGGGATCGGCACCGAGCTCGCCGGCGCGCTCGCGGACCCAGGCGTATGCCGCCATGGCGTCGTCGACGGCAGCCGGAAACGGCCACTCGGGAGCCAGCCGATACCCGGCCGAGACCACCATGCAACCACTGGCTGCCGCCAGCATCCGGCACGACGCGTCGTGGGTGTCGAGATCGCCCACCACCCAGCCCCCTCCGTGGAAGTAGACGATGACCGGTGGTCCGGGCCGGCTTGAACCGGGGATCGACACGCCGCGCCCGAACTGGCGGTACACCCGGACGGGGATGTCGAGAGTGCCCTCGGGTCCAGGGATGCGCCGACCGGTGACGTGGACATCGGTGCGGATGGGCATGCTCATAGCCGTCAGCCGTCTCAGCTCAGCCCGCATGACGGAGGGATCGACCTCCTCGGAGCCCCCGAGCGCTCGCCGAGGACCCACCCGACCGGTGAGGGCGAGCATGGCCTGGACGCTTCGATGCAGTTGACGGCCGTCCTGCTCGACCGGCTGCTGCTCGCCCAGGGCGCCGAGGACGGCGCCGGGGTGGCGGAAGAGGGCGGCCAGCATCCGCGCGGGCGGCGGCCACCGCTCGTCACGGCGGCTGAGGCGGCGGTCGTAGAGCCTCCTGCTCCCGTACCGGACCTTCCATGCGCCAGGTTCCCGCCACGCCGAAGGACCACCCCGGTCGCCGATCGTCCCTGCCACTTCGACGGATGCCGCGCCCACCCGGTCTGCATCGGGATCTACCGTGTCCATCGCTCCATGGTGTCGGTCGATGGCGATCATGGCAAACGACGGCTGATCCCGCCCTCTGCGGGCCGCGATCCTGTCCGCTGGACGGACCGTGAGCGACCGAAGCCCGCCGGGGAGCGCACCTCGACCGTCCACCGCTAGCATCGCGGCCCATGTCGATCAAACGTGTGGGCATCGTCGGTTCGGGCATCATGGGGTCGGGCATCGCGGAGACGGCGGCAGTCAACGGATTCGAGGTGGTGCTGCGCTCGCGCAGCAAGACGACCGCCGATGCCACCATCGCCGCCCTCGAGAAGTCGCTCGAAAGGCAGGTCGAAAAGGGGAGGCGAACCGAGTCCGAGCGTGACGAGGCACTGTCCCGGGTCACGGGAACCTCGGACCTGGGGGCGCTCACTGGCACCGACCTGGTCATCGAGTCGGTGGTGGAGGATCTGGCGGTGAAGAAGGAGCTCTTCAATGAGCTCGACCGGATCACCGACGATCGCACCATCCTCGCCACCAATACCTCAACCCTTCCAGTGGTCGAGCTGGCCATGCAGACCGGTCGTCCAGACAAGGTGTGCGGCGTGCACTTCTTCAATCCGGCGCCGGTGATGGAGCTGGTCGAGCTGGTCAAGCCCTTGACCGCCGCCGACTCGACGATCGCAGCCGCTCGGCAGTTCGCCGAAGCGTGTGGGAAGAAGCCGGTGGAGGTGAAGGACCAGGCCGGCTTCGTCGTCAACGCACTGCTCTTCCCATACCTCAACAATGCGGTGCGCCTCTACGAACAAGGCGTCGCCTCCATCGAGGACATCGATACGGCGATGAAAGGCGGCTGCGGGTTCCCGATGGGGCCGTTCGCGCTCTTGGACCTGGTCGGGCTCGACACCTCCCTTGCCATTCTCGATGCCCTCTACCAGGAGTTCAGAGAACCCAACTATGCGGCGGTCCCACTGTTGCGACGCATGGTCAGCGCTGAGCAGCTGGGTCGGAAATCCGGTCGGGGCTTCCTCGACTACCGCAAATAGTCGGACGCTCCTCGGGGACCACCTCCCCCCGCTCCCGCGATGGCCACGACTACCGGTGGCGCACTCTGCTCCCCTGACGATCTCGCGCCACAATGGAGGGATGAGCAAGATGGAAGTGGAGCCAAGGCGGCGTGACCCGACGTGGGTGATGCGCACCTACTCGGGACATTCGACGGCCAAGGCATCGAACGAGCTCTACCGAACCAATCTGGCCAAGGGTCAGACTGGGCTGTCGATCGCCTTCGACCTGCCCACCCAGATCGGCTACGACCCCGATTCTCCCGAAGCGGCCGGCGAGGTGGGGAAGGTAGGGGTGCCGGTCGCCCATCTCGGCCACATGGCCCAGTTGCTCGAAGGCATTCCCATCGAGTCGATGAACACCTCGATGACCATCAATGCGACGGCGGCTTGGCTGCTCGCGCTCTACATCGGCAATGCCGAGGTCCGAGGGGTGGATCCGAGCGTTCTCTCCGGCACCACCCAGAATGACATCGTGAAGGAGTACCTGTCACGGGGAACGTTCATCTATCCCCCTGTCCCCAGCCGGCGCCTGATCGTGGACACGATCGCCTTCACCGTCAGCAACGTCCCGAAGTGGAACCCCGTCAACGTATGCAGTTACCACCTGCAAGAGGCGGGTGCCCAACCGTACCAGGAGGTCGCCTACGCCCTGGCCACCGCCGTCGGAGTGCTCGACGCAGTGCGCCAGTCGGGCCAGATCCCCGACGACGAGTTCCCCGCCGTGGTGGGCCGGATCTCCTTCTTCGTCAATGCCGGCGTGCGTTTCGTCGAGGAGACCTGCAAGATGCGGGCGTTCACCGAACTGTGGGACCGGGTGTGCGCCGAGCGCTACGGCGTCGTCGATCCGAAGTTGCGCCGCCTGCGCTACGGCGTCCAGGTCAACTCGCTCGGTCTGACCGAAGCCCAACCCGAGAACAACGTGCCTCGCATCGTGCTCGAGGCACTCGGGGTGACCCTGTCCAAGCGGGCCCGGGCAAGAGCGGTCCAGCTCCCGGCGTGGAACGAGGCGCTCGGCCTCCCACGACCGTGGGACCAGCAGTGGTCGCTGCGGATCCAGCAGATCCTGGCGTTCGAGTCCGACCTTCTCGAGTACGACGACATCTTCGACGGATCGGTGGTCATCGAGCAGAAGACCACTGAGCTGGCCGAGGCGTCGTGGGCCGAGCTCGGAGAAGTCATCGAACTCGGAGGAGCCTTCGAGGCCATCGACGAACTCAAATCGCGGCTGGTGGCCAGCCAGGCCGAACGTGTGCGCCGAATCGAAGCCGGCGAACAGCGGGTGGTGGGGGTCAACTGCTTCACCGAGAGCGCCGACTCGCCGTTGACTCCGAGTGGTAACGGCGTGGGCTCGATACTGCGGGTCGATCCGGCCGTCGAGGCCGAGCTGCGAGACGAGGTCACCCTCTGGCGTAGCCGCCGTGACCGGTCGGCCGTCAGGCAGGCTCTCGACGATCTGAAGCGGGCCGCCGCAGGTGAAGAGAACGTCATGCCGGCCAGCATCGCCCTGGCTCACGCCGGAGGCACTACCGGCGAATGGGCGGACGTACTCCGGGAGGTGTTCGGGGAGTACCGCGCCCCCACCGGGATCGGCGGCGGTGTCGGCCACCGGGGGACCGAGTTCGAAACGGTGCGCACCCGTTCCAAGGCGATGACCGAGCGGGACGGTGGACCGCCCCGGCTGCTCGTTGCCAAACCTGGACTCGATGGACACTCCAATGGCGCCGAGCAGATCGCGGTGGCGGCGAGAGATGCCGGATTCGAGGTCGTCTACCAGGGCATCCGGCTCACGCCAGCGGAGATCGCGGCCGCCGCCCGGGACGAGGACGTGGACGTGGTGGGCCTCTCCATCCTGTCGGGCTCCCATCTGGAGCTCGTTCCCGAAGTGGTGAACCGCCTGAGGCTCCTCGGCGTCGACGCGCCGGTCGTCCTCGGAGGGATCATCCCTCCCGAGGACGCCGAGATCCTGACCTGCAAGGGCGTGAGCAGGGTGTACACGCCGAAGGACTTCGAGATCGAACAGATCATGGAGGACATGCTCAACCTGGCCGAAGCCCACCGGGCCGGTACCGCCCCCTGAGCACGAGGACGGTCTCCGTCCGATCGACACCGGTCGCATCCCCTACGACCAGGGGCGCACGCGGCGGGCAGCGGGCGATCGCACCCACCACCGGCTGCTGAACCGCCACACCGGAGGACCTTCGCTTTCGCCAGTCGTCACCACTGTCTGTCGAGCCCGGATCTGGTCGAAGGCGGAAGCGACGAGCGCCACGACCATGGGGTCGACGTCGGGGCGGCGGGCGATCTCGTGCTCGGGAGCCTCGAGCGACCTCTGGTTCACAGGGGCATGTTCCCGTGCTTGCGCTTCGGGAGGTCTTCCCGCTTCGAAACCAACATGCTCAGACTTCGAGAGAGCACCCGGCGGGTCTCGGCCGGATCGATCACGTCGTCCACATAACCGCGCTCGGCGGCGGCATAGGGGTTTGCGTACCGCTCGGTGTACTCCTCGACCAGCTCTTTGCGCCGCCTCACCGGGTCCTCCGCCTCGGCCAGGTCCCGCCGGTACACGATCTCGACTGCTCCCTCGGGGCCCATTACGGCCAGCTCGGCAGACGGCCATGCATAGGCCAGGTCCGCGCCGATCGACTTCGAATTCATGACGACGTAGGCACCCCCGTAGGCCTTGCGGGTGATGACCTGAACCCTTGGCACGGTCGCCTCGCAGTAGGCGTAGAGCAGCTTCGCCCCGTGCCGGATGATGCCCCCGTACTCCTGATCGGTGCCTGGCATGAAACCAGGGACGTCCACGAAGGTGATCAGCGGGATGTTGAAGGCATCACACGTGCGGACGAATCGAGCTCCCTTCTCCGAGGCGTCGATGTTGAGTACCCCAGCAAGCATCTGGGGCTGGTTGCCGACGACACCCACCGCCCTTCCGCCTATCCGGGCGAACCCACAGACCAGGTTCATTGCCCAGTGGTGGTTGACCTCGAAGAACTCTCCATCGTCCACTACGGCCTGTACGACCTGCTTCATGTCGTAGGGCTGGTTGGGCGAGGCGGGCATCAGATCCACCAGTTCGGGGGTCAACCGTTCGGGATCGTCTCCCCCCCAGCCCATCGGGGGCTCCTCCAGGTTGTTGGATGGCAGGAATCCGAGGAGGTAACGGACGTCGTCGAGACACGACCGCTCGTCGGGAGCCACGAAGGCGGCGACGCCCGACTTGGTGGCATGGCTCATCGCCCCGCCCAGCTCTTCCAAGGTCACATCTTCACCGGTCACCGTCTTTACCACGTCGGGGCCGGTGATGAACATGTGGCTCGTCCCCTGGACCATGAAGATGAAGTCGGTCATGGCCGGGCTGTAGACCGCGCCCCCCGCACAGGGACCGAGGATCACGCTGATCTGGGGGATCACACCGGAGGCCTGGGCGTTGCGATGGAAGATCCCCCCATAGGAGTGAAGGGAGACCACGCCCTCTTGGATGCGGGCCCCGGCACCGTCGTTGAGGCCGATCATCGGCACGCCGATGGAGGCGGCCAGATCCATCACCTTGTGGATCTTCTCGGCGAACACCTCTCCCAGTGCGCCGCCGAAGACGGTGAAGTCCTGGCTGAACACGCAGACCCGCCGCCCGTCGATGGTCCCGAAGCCGGTGATGACCCCATCGGTATAAGGCCGGTTCTCCTCCAGCCCCATCCCGTGTGCACGATGGCGGGCGAGCATGTCGAGCTCCTGGAAGGACCCTTCGTCTAGTAGGTAGTCGATCCGCTCGCGCGCGGTCAACTTTCCTTTGGCGTGGTGCTTCTCCACCGCTCGGGCCGAGCCGGCGTTGCGCGCCTGCCCGCGGCGGACAGCTAGCTCTTCCAGACGTTGGGTCATCGGATGATCCATGGTCTGTGAGGCTATCGGACCGGCGCGGTCGGACCCGATCGTGGTCCATCCCCCATGTGGATCACCAGGCTCATTGTGCAGTGTTCACCCAGTGCGGGCCGCACCGAACGTAGACAGGTTGACCGGACGTGGCGTTATTGAGATAGCCGGCTGCGCTTCTGCCCACGTAGCGGCGCTCCAGCTCATGATCTTGTGATCCCACGAACGAGAAGCGCTCGCCCGTCGGGCGAAGGTCGGTTCCGGCAGCCGTCGTGGTGATCGTTTGCGAATCGACCGGCGTGGGTTCCCAGCGGTCGATCCTGTAGACGGAAGTGATCACCTGTCCTCGTACGGCCACCGCCCAGCGGGGTGACCGGGACGAAGAGGGGTCCGTCCAGCGCTGCCCGATGCGCCACCCGTGCCTGATCGCCTCGTAGCCGGTCCCGGAATCGGCTCCCCCGATGCGCAGGAGCACGACCTGGTGGAACGCCTTGAACTTGGCCCTTCTGGTCAGTGCGGCTGCGACCTCGGACACCGGCCGGCGGGCGCCTCGTTCGGGCCGGTCGGAAAGGCCGAGCAGGTCGTGAGCGGCCGTCTCCAGCAGTTTCGCCTCCCCGACCGAGAGTCCGTGACGCAGGATGTCGATGCGCACCGGACGGCCCGCCGCCTCGATTGCGCGGATGCGGTCGAGAGCACCGTAGGGCCTCTTCGTACTGACTCGATCGCGGTCGTTCGGTTCCCGAGCGGCTTCGAGGTGCCGAAAGCAGCGGTCACCCTTACCCCGTCCTACGGCGAACACCCGTCCGGTACGTGGATCCACCAGCAGGTAGACGTAGCTCCGCAGCCGAGAGGCCACCTCGACGGGGAATCGACCGGGCCCCGGCGCTGCGGAGTCCGATTCGGCAGGCTCCGTAGAGCTCTCGGGGCCCATGGGTCCCTCGGTTCCCGATGGTGGCGGTAGTGATCTCCTCTCCCGGTCCACCACGCTTCCGTCACCGTCGATCTCTGGCACGCACGGGACTGCAACGGGTGGGCGGTCCGACCCGGCCGGGCGGGGGATGGCTGGAACTCCGATGACCGGAACGTCGACGGCAGTCGGCGCTCCGGGCTGCGGAGCCATCGGTTGGGCGGGCGCCTGCTCCATCGCCGCCCTACTCCTGCACCAACTCGATGAGGGTGCCGTGCGCCCCGCGGGGATGGACGAAGGCGACAGTCGTGCCCCGGGAGCCCGGACGCGGCGTCTCGTCGATCACCCGTCCCCCGCTGTCCTGCACCGATCGGAGAGCGACAGCGCAGTCGTCGACCCGGTACCCGACATGGTGGAGACCCTCGCCCCGCCGCTCTAGGAAAGCCGCCACCGGTGAGCTCGACGTCGTCGGGGTGAGCAACTGGATGTAGCTGTCCGCCACCTTGAGGAGCGCCTCCTCGACCCCGTCCGAATCGACCCGCTCTCGATGCTCGACCGTGGTCCCGAACGTTTCGGCGTAGTAGGCGATGGCCGCGTCCAGATCCTCCACGGCGATGGCGACATGGTCGATCTCGGTGAGCAGCGGTGCGGTCATAACTCGTCCTCCCGGTGTTCCCGGTCCCGGCCAGCCGTCCCCGAGAAGCCGGAACCTCCATCGTTCATCGTCGTGAAGCGCTCGGCATCACCTGTCACACCCTCAACCACCCTGTTCGTCCGAGTGCTCGCCTCCGGGTCAGGCCTTGTGCCGCCGGAACAGGTTGATACGGTCCTCGCCGACCCGCGAGCGGAACTCGGGATCGTCGACGCCCAGCCCCTCCTCGGGGGCGAGACAGAGCACCCCGATCTTCCCCTCGTGCAGGTTGTGGTGCACCTGATAGACGGCATCTCCCACCTCATCCAGGGGATAGAGCGCCGACAGCGGGGGGAGCACCTTGCCATCGCACACAAGCTGGTTGGCGTCCCACGCCTCCCGGTAGTTGGCGAAATGCGAACCCTTGATCGTCTTGAGCTTCATCCACAGGTGCCGGTTGTCGTACTCGATCATGTAGCCGGACGTGGCGGCACACGTCATGACGATCCCACCACGCTTGGCTGCGAAGACCGACGCCCCCATCGTCTGGCGACCCGGGTGCTCGAAGACGATGTCGACGTCATCGCCGACCAGCGCCCGAATGTCCTTACCCAGCCGTCGCCACTCCGCTTCGTCCTGGGTGTGGTCGTCCTTCCAGAACCGGTAGCCGGCCGCCCGCCGATCGATCACCGCCTCCACGCCGAGCTCGTGGAGGAGATCGACCTTCTCCGGTGACGACACGACACCGATCGGGACACCTCCGCCGTTCAGCACGTACTGAACGGCATATGCCCCCAGTCCCCCAGACGCGCCCCAGATGAGCACACGCTGGCCCTGACTCATGGCTGCCCCGTTCCTCGACACGAGCATCCGGTACGAGGTGGAGTTGCAAAGGGCATTGATCGCAGACTCCTCCCAGCTCAGATGCGCAGGCTTGGGCATCAGCTGATTGGCCTTGACCAGCGTCAGATCCGCCAGGCCACCGAAGTTGGTCTCGTAGCCCCAGATCCGCTGGTTGTCCGCCCGCATCGAGTCGTCGTGCGCGCTCGGACTCTGATCGTCGACGTAATTGCAGTGGATGGTGACCCGGTCACCCGGCTTCCAGTTCCGGACTGCGGTGCCGACCCGGACGACGACCCCGGAGGCGTCGGAACCGACGACGTGCTCCGCGAGGGCGTGCCGGCTTCCCCACTCGCTCTCACGACCGAGCCGATCAAGGAACCCGAAGGTGGAAAGCGGCTCGAAGATGGAGGTCCAGACCGTGTTGAAGTTGATGGCGCTGGCCATGACGGCCACATAGGCCTCATCGGGGGCCAGCTCGGGAACCGATACCTCCCCGACGTGGAGGGATTTCCTCGGGTCCTTGTCATCCGAGGCCATGCCGTGGAACAGCTCGACTTCGTCCCGGGAAACGAAGGCGGCCCGGTACGACTCGGGGATCGGGATGGCGGCGATCTCCTCACCTGAGGCACCGGACTGGATGGCCGAGAGGAACTCCTGCATGCCAGGTGAGGATAGCCCGGGCGGCCGTCGGTCACCGGAGGCGATCGACATGCCCGGTGCCCGGCAAATCGGGGTTCCGCCCCCCCGGGTCCGAATCTGGTGAGCCGCCTCGTCGGTCGAGCGGGCAGCCGACCACACGAGGCCGTATCATGGGTCGCCGTGGCCGACCCGGAGGGACCCCCGCGGGCCAAGGTCACCTGATCCGGGTCAACTGACCTGGCCAGTAGAGCTGTGGAGGGCCTCAATGTCCGGCACCGTCATCGTCGCAGGAGCCCGTACCCCGATCGGCAAGCTGTCCGGTGCCCTCGCGGGCTTCTCGGCCGCCGACCTCGGTGGTGTCGCCATCGCCGCCGCCCTGGAGCGTGCAGGCGTCACCCCGGATCAGGTCCGCTACGTCTTCATGGGACAGGTCATCCAGGCCGGTGCCGGCCAGATCACCGCCCGGCAGGCGGCAGCGAGAGCCGGCATCTCGATGGAGGTCCCGGCCACCACGGTGAACAAGGTCTGCCTCTCGGGTCTGAACGCCATCTTCCTCGCCGACCTCATGATCAACGCGGGCGAGGCCGACGTCGTGGTGGCCGGCGGGATGGAGTCGATGACCCAGGCGCCCTACCTGCTGCCCGGCGCGCGCGCGGGGTACCGTCTCGGGGACGGCAGTGTGGTCGATTCCATGATGTACGACGGGCTCTTCTGCACGTTCGACCAGTGCGCAATGGGACTCGGTACCGAGCGGTACAACGGGGCGGACGGGGTCTCGCGCCAGGACCAGGACGCCTTCAGCGCCCGTTCGCACGAGCGGGCCGCGGCCGCCATCAAGAGCGGGCGGTTCGCCGAAGAGATCGTCCCAGTGAGCGTCCCCCAGCGGAGAGGTGATCCCGTCGTGGTGGACACCGACGAGGGGGTGCGACCGGAGACTACGATCGAGTCCCTCGGCAAACTGCGCCCGGCCTTCGACAAGAACGGCACCATCACCGCCGGCAACGCCTCCCAGATCTCCGACGGGGCGGCCGCGGTCATCGTCATGTCCAAGGCAAAGGCAGAAGCACTCGGCGTCACCCCCATCGGTGAGCTGATCAGCTACGGGCAGGTCGCAGGGCCCGGCCCGTCGCTGTTGCACCAGCCATCACACGCCATCAAGGTGGCCCTTGGCAAGGCGGACCTGTCCGTCGGCGACATCGATCTGTTCGAGATCAACGAGGCGTTCGCCGCCGTCGGGTGCGCTTCGGCCTCCGACCTCGGGATCGGCGAGGACGTGGTGAACGTCAACGGTGGCGCTATTGCGCTCGGTCATCCCGTCGGGATGTCCGGCACCAGGGTTGCACTGACCGCTCTGCTCGAGCTCGAGCGCCGCGGCGGGGGTACCGCGGCCGTCAGCCTGTGCGGAGGCGGGGGCCAGGGTGACGCCGCAGTCTTGCGCACGAGCTGAATCGATCTGAAGCCCTGTCCAGTGGAGTCCGGTGGCAAGGACGCCGGGGGTGGCTGGGACCCGGTCCAGTACAACCGGTTCGCCGGGCAACGGGAAGAGCCGTTCTGGGATCTGGTCGGACTCCTCGGCCCGGTGGACCGGCCGGACGTGGTCGACCTGGGTTGCGGCGACGGGAGGCTCACCGCCGTGCTCCACGCCTCCTCGAGGGCACGGACCACCACCGGGATCGATCGTTCCCCTTCGATGCTTGCGCAGGCGGCGGGACGACGCGGTGGTGGGCTCGCGTTCGAGCCCGGCGACATCACCAGCTGGGAACGGCCCGACGGGGTAGACGTGGTAGTGGCCAATGCCTCCCTCCAATGGATCCCGGATCACGCCGCGGTGCTCGGCCGATGGTCGACTTCGGTGAGGGAACATGGCCAGCTGGCCGTACAGGTGCCGGCGAACGCCGATCACCCTCTCCACCTCGTCGCAATGCAAGTGGCCGCCGAGTTCATCTGCGATCCTCCACCTGACCCGGTCGCGGCCAACGTGCTGGCGCCCGACCGGTATGCCGAGATCCTCGACAACCTCGGTTTCAGTGACCAGCACGTCCGACTCCAGGTCTATGCCCACCATCTCCGGTCCACGGTGGAGCTTGTCGAGTGGGCAAAGGGGAGCACGCTCACCCGCTTCAAGGCGGATCTCGATGCCGAAGCCTGGGACGAATTCGTGGCGCGCTACCGACGACGACTCCTCGAAGCCGTCGGACATCGGTCGCCATACCTCTTCCTGTTCAAGCGCATCCTCCTCTGGGGTCGACGCTGACATCCCGTGCCATGCCGCGACGGCGTCAGTAGGGAGGCCTGAACAACCCAGCGAGCCGCGCGCTGCCGGTGCCCACGTCCTCCCACGATGCCGCTCCTACGGCGAGAACCGCCAGCGCACAGGTGGGGAAGCCGTGCGCTTCGAGCCGGGCACGCTCACCAGCATCGAAGAGAAGCTGCCAGACGAGCTCCATCATGGTCGGGTTGTGCCCGACGACGGCCAGACTGGTGACTGACTCGTCGACCCCCCGGACGTAGCGGAGCACGACGTCGGTGCCGGTGCCGTACAGCGAGCGGTAGGAGTCGACCCGCAGGCCTCCTTCTCGGGGGGCGGCAACGAGGACTGCGGTCTCTTGGGTCCGCACGGCCGCCGAGCACACGATGAGCTCGGGACGGGGAACTCCGTCGTCCATTCCGAGCGACGGGGGCTTGACGGCCAATTGCTCCCCGAGGGCCTCTGCATCACGCCGGCCGCGAGCCGTCAGCGGGCGGTCACGGTCCTGAGCGGCCTCCAGGGGGGCCCGTTCCGCCTTGGCGTGACGAAGGATCCAGAGGTACCGGGACGTGGTCTCGGGCATCTCCACATCGTGCCCCATGGGCGTGAGCGCCTGCCCGTCCGAACCCGGTCGACGGGGATCAGGCCTCGATCACCCGTCGGCCCTCCAGCGCCCGACCAAGGGTCAGCTCATCGGCGTATTCGAGGTCCCCGCCGACCGGCAGGCCCGAAGCGATCCTGGTCACGGTCAGTCCCATGGGTCCGAGCAGCCGGGCCAGGTACATGGCCGTGGTCTCGCCCTCGAGGTTCGGGTTGGTGCACAAGATGACCTCGGTGACACTCTCGTCCTCCACCCTGACGAGCAGCTCCCGTACCCGGAGCTGCTCCGGCCCGATACCCTCGATCGGGTTCAGTGCTCCCTGGAGCACGTGGTAGCGCCCCGAGTACTCACCGGTCTTCTCGACCGAGGCGATGTCCCGTGGATCCTCGACGACGCAGAGCTTGGTTCCGTCGCGGCGCTCGTCGAGACAGACGGCGCACAGACCCCCTTCGGCCACGTTGAAGCATCGGGTGCACAACGTGATCCGCTCCTTCACGGCAACGATGGCCTCCGACAACCGCAATGCATCCTCCGGAGCCACCTTGAGAAGATGAAAGGTGATCCGCTGCGCCGACTTCGGCCCGATGCCCGGAAGGCGGCCCAGCTCGTCGATGAGCGCTTGGAGCGGACCCGAGAAGACGGCCACTAACGCACCTCTTCCGCACCGGGGAATGCCTGGAGCAGGCGGGCGCGAGCCGAGTTGTCGACGTCCACCACCTCCCCGAGCTCGACCTCATCGAGGATCTCGAGCCCCTCCGTACCTGGGTCGTGAGCTGCCGATTCCTGGGCCGGTGGCGGCGCGGTGGCCGTCCCGGACGCCGATCGACGCGGGGTCCGCCCCGTCGATCCCTTCCGCGCACCCGGCAATTGTTCGATCGGAGCATCCCCGACGGCCGATCCTGGGTCGACAACCAGCTTCAGCGTCACCGGACGGTGGAAGTGGTCGGAAAGGACGGCCTCCACGTCGGGACGGACCTCCTCACAACGCTTCCGGTGACTGTCGTTGGGGAGACCGTAGATTGCCTCTTCACCCTCCACCCCGACGAAGCGGCCGGCCTGGAACAGAGCCTTCGGCTTGGGTCGTAAGCGACCGAGGATGTGGTCGCCCCACGCCGTCACGAGCTCGTCACGGGTCGGGAACGGAACCTCCGACGTCCCTCCGGTCGCCGGTGGTCGGGCACGGTCCGATCGGGACGCTGCCGGGTCGGCTGGAGCAGGCGAACTCGAAATCACTTCTCGTTCCGGTCCCGATCCGGCGCCTGGGGCAGTCGGAGCGTGCTGACCGGGAGGTGCGACCGACTGGCGAGTGGGACCGGCGACAACCTGGTCGTTCGGAACCGGACGCGCCGGTGCGGGCGCCTCCTGACGGGACTCCAGGCGCTCGATACGGACCAGCAGCGCCTCGGGGGATTGGTCTGCCTCCGGAAGCGTCAAACGAATGAGGGCTACCTCGAGGCCGACTCGCGGGTCGGGGGAGTCGCGCATGGCCACCTGGGCCCGGCCCACGACCTCCATGGCCCGGACCATGGCGGCCAACCCGACCCGCACGGCGCGTGCGCCCAGCTCGTCGCGCTCGCTCGGGGACACGTTGACCAGGTCGGGAGCGACGAGGGCCAGAAACCCCTGCCGAAGATGGTCGACCAGGTCGGCCGCCAGTTGTTGGGGACTGAAGCCGGCCGAGATCAGCTTTCCCACTGCGACCAGGGCCTGTTCGACGTCGTGGTCGGCCAGCGCCTCGATGACTTCGCCGAGGTCGGGGAGGTCGTCGTCTATCGAGTCGGTCGCCGCCACCTGGTCGAGCACCGACAGCGCGTCACGAGCCGAGCCCCTCCCGCGCCGTACGGCGAGGTCGAGTGCTTCGTCGGG
This sequence comes from Acidimicrobiaceae bacterium, assembly GCA_027315005.1. Lineage (GTDB taxonomy): Bacteria > Actinomycetota > Acidimicrobiia > Acidimicrobiales > RAAP-2 > Bog-756. The sequence goes on from DAHUZT010000121.1 coordinate 24,317, forward strand.
AACGTCGAGACCGGCGTCTTGGCGTATCCCGGCCAACAGTTCGACCAGCACCTCAGGTCCGAGCAAGCGGAATTCGAAGTGCTGGGTGCGACTGCGGATGGTCGGGAGGACCTTTTGCGGGTCAGTGGTGGCCAGGACGAACACGACATGTGGCGGAGGTTCCTCCAGCGTCTTCAGCAGCGCGTTGGAAGCCGCTGTCGACAACATGTGGACCTCGTCGACGATGTACACCTTCTGGCGGCCCGGAGTGCCGAGGGCAGCCCGGGAGACCAGGTCGCGCATGGCATCGACTCCGTTGTTCGAAGCGGCGTCGAGCTCGTGCACGTCGAGCGAGGTGCCACGTGCGATCTCGGTGCAGGGAGGGCAGTTTCCGCACGGATCACCATCGTCACCGAGGTCGGTGCAGTTGAGGGCCTTGGCCAGGATGCGGGCCGTTGACGTCTTCCCGGTGCCCCTTGGACCACTGAACAGATAGGCATGGGCGACCCGGTGGTCGCGCACTGCGTTCCGCAGCGCCAGCACCACATGGTCCTGCCCCTTGACCGCGGAGAAGGTCGAGGGACGGAACCTTCGGTACAGCGACTGGTAGGGGACGTTTTCGATTTCGTCGGCCACTGACGGAGGAGCCTACCGGCCTCGACAGCCACTCTCTCGGTGCTGTCCGGCACTCGGTGCGACGGCCAGGTTTGACTGCGGCACACGCCCTGGACTGCTGAGAGCTGCTGCCTTCCGACCCTGACTCGATTCACAGGAGGACGTTGCGCAGGACCCAGCCGCCGCACCCAGTGTCGGGACAGCCGTGATGCTAGCCCTCCGGTGACTCGATTCCCAGGGAAGCGTAGGGTCCCGGTCGCCGGCGGGCAGAGTAGCCTGTCGGCGCCACGGTCGCCCTCGGGCAGCTTCGGGACCGCCGGGCACCAGGAGGCGTGCGAGAGCGGCCGAATCGGCACGATTGGAAATCGTGTGTGGGGAGACCCACCGTGGGTTCAAATCCCACCGCCTCCGCCGACCGCGATGTTGGGCAATCGACGAATAGGGATGCGGTGGACACCATCGACGACTGGACGGCAATGGGACTCGCATTGGACGAGGCAACGTCGGCCCCGGACCATGGAGACGTGCCAGTGGGCGCGGTTGTGCTCAGTGGTGGCCGGGTCATGGCATCGCGCCACAACCAGCGGGAGGAGAAGGGTGACCCGACAGCTCACGCGGAGCTGCTCGCCCTGGCCGACGCGGCTGCCGCCCTCGGCTCCTGGAGGCTCCCCGGAACCACCGTCGTGGTCACGCTGGAGCCCTGCCCGATGTGCGCTGGTGGCCTGGTGGCGGCGAGAGTGGGCCGACTGGTCTACGGTGCCTCCGATCCCAAGGCCGGGGCGTGTGGATCTCTCTACAACCTCTGCGCAGACCCCCGCCTCAACCATGAGCTGGAGGTCACCGCCGGCGTGCGCGCCGACGAAGCAACCGGTCAGCTCACTACGTTCTTCAGTTCCGTGCGCGGAGCGTGAGCAAACCACCTGGAAGGTGCCGGTCAGCCGCGTGACCCGTCCGGAAGTGGACTCGGGGAAGCGCTGCCAAAGCGATCCCAATCCCATCGCACCAGAGATTCGAACGGGGCAGCCAGCAAGACGTGCCTCGTTCGCGTGAGGTCGGTCACCAACGGCTCGAGACGGGAAGCCGCCATCACCGGCTCGTCGTCCAGATAGCAGACCGTCATCTGCACCGGACCAGGGGTGAACAGTGTCCGCCGGTGTTCACCCGTGGTGGTGAACATCCATGCCCCGGCAACGCCGGGCACCGCCGCCAGGGCATCCAGCACGTCGGGCTCGGCCACCGTACCGGATCGCCGTTCCAGCCCGAGCGCCTCCACGATCAGGTAGATCCCCCGGTGGGGGCGGAACGGCAGCACGTCGGGAGAGACCGCCACCCACCCAGCCGCTCGGGTTCCGGTGAGCCGGAGCGGACCACGGTAGCGGGAGGGAAGTTGCACCTCGAAGCGGCCGGCTTCGTGCAGGCGGTTGCCGAGGGCCACGAACGCGTCGAGTACCGAGTCGACGGGCTCCGTCAGGAGGTAGCAGACCACATGGTCGACATCCGACCACCCATCGCCGCCGACCGCCCTCGCTCTTCGGCAGGCCGGGGTCGAGGCCCAGCGCTGGCCGAGCAGAATCCCGGGGATCCGGTACTGCTCGGGAAGGTGATCGAGCAGGTGCCAGGCCAGATACGGGCGGTCGTCGCCACTCGGGGAGCCGGCACTCAGCGAGAAGAAGCCTGCTGCCACCCGGTTCGAATCGTTCATTCCGGGTGGCAACCCATCATGGTCGCCATCGCTTCGAGCTGTTCGAGGTAGTGGGCCATCGACCGGTGTGTGAAACGAAGCTGCACCCTGGTTGCGCCCGCGTCGAGCAGTCGGTTCACGGCGCGCTGCGCACCTGCCGGATCGGCGATCGGATCGATGGGCCGGCCGTTCTGCAGCACGACCTCGAGCTTCCGGGTCCGCGTCGACCATTCCTTCGTCCGCTCCGCCGAACGCAGGAGCGAAGAGATGTCAGTCGCCGTCCTTCCGAACGGCATCCAGCCGTCGCCGAGGGAGACGGCTCGGCGCAACGAGCGGGCTGTATGGCCACCGATCCACAGTGGGACGGTCTCCTGGAGGGCGCAAGGGTCGACCACCATGCCCGAGAACCGGTAGAACGGGCCTTCGTATTCGGGCACGGGATGGGAGAGCGCCGCTCTGAGGGCGGCCAGGGCGTCATCGGCGCGCGCTCCCCGGTCATGGAACGGAACACCCAGGAGATCGAACTCGTCTGCCAACGAGCCCACTCCGACCCCGAGGACGAGTCGACCCCCGCTGACCTGATCGAGGGTCCCATACCGCTTGGCGATCTCGAGCGGGTGATGGTAACCGAGGACGAGGACATGGGTGACCAGTCGGACGCGGGTGGTGTGGGCCGCCAGATAGCCGAAGATGGCCAGCGGGTCCCAGTAGCGACTGCCGCGCTTGCGAGCGGTTTCGGAGGGGACGGCGACATGTTCGCTGCAGGTGATGTGGTCGTATCCGAGGCTCTCGGCCTTCGAGACGACCGCTACGACATCCTCGGCAGAGGCGTCGACCTCCCAGGGCGCAGAGAACCCGGGCAACATGGTGAGCACCGGGGTGACGATCCCGAGCTTCAGGTTGGTGTCCGTCATACCATCACGTCATACCATCACGTCATTCCCGGTCGGCCCCGGCAGCCCCGGCAGCCCCATCGAGGACATGGCCTCCAGCGTGGGACACCGCAGTACCAGTCCTCCCGCACCCCGGTCGCGCACCGGCGACGAGGACCACCCGAAGACGGCGACCCGGGCATCTCGGCCAACACGGTACCGGCCCACCATCCTCCGCCGGGATCGAGTGGGTCGACCGTGGCAACCAACGCAAGAGGCGGACAAATGGCACAGTGTGCGGGTGGGATTCCGTCGTGAGGCCTGTCGATGACCCGACCGCTCGCGGAGATCCCACTCGGTGATCCCAATTTCTTCGCCGGAGACCCGGACGACGAGCTGGCCGCGCTCCGCCGGCGGGCACCGGTGAGCTGGCATGACGCCGGCAATTTCTGGGTGGTGACCGGGCACGACGCCATCCAGGCGGTATCGCGGGACACAGCCACCTTCTGCTCGGGCAGAGGAGTGCTGCCGTCGGACAATGGTCGCCAGATCGCGGCCGAGGACTCGATCCTCTATCTCGATCCTCCTCGCCACCAGCAGTACCGTAAGCTTGTGAGCAGGGCGTTCACCCCAGGCCGGGTGGCTTCGCTCGAGCCCCGGATCCGGCAGCTGACCCGGGATCTCCTCGGACAGATCGACCCCGATCGGAGCGTGGATCTCGTTGACGCTGTTTGCGCTCCCCTGCCCCTCCTCGTCATCGCCGAGCTCCTCGGGCTCCCGGCGGATGATCATGGCCATTTTCGCGTGTGGTCGGATGCGGTGATGGATGCAGCGACTGCGCTGAACGCCGAGAACGCGCAGTTGGCCATGGAACTGGTCGACTATCTCGACAGGCAACTCGACGAACGACAATCGACGAGGACCGACGATCTTCTGGGTGCCCTGGTGGCCGCCGAGGTCGATGGTGCCCACCTGAGCCGCGCCGAGTTGCGAGGCTTCTGCCTGACCTTGTTGGTGGCGGGCAACGAGACTACCCGATCCCTCCTGGCGGGTGGGGTGCTCGCCCTCGCCCAGCACCCCGAGCAACGAGAGCGTGTGCTGGTCGATCGCACGAACCTTGCACCTGCCATCGAAGAGATGTTGCGCTGGGTGACTCCCATCATGGCGATGGCCCGGACGACCACCTCTCCTGTTCGTCTCGAGCCGACCGATATCGACGCCGACGGTTTCGTGCTCATGGTCTACGGCGCGGCAAACAGGGACGATCGAACCTTCGGCACTACGGCCGGTAGGTTCGACGTCGGTAGGAGTCCCAATAACCACCTCGCCTTCGGTTTCGGCGAGCACTACTGCATCGGTGCCGGCCTGGCCCGGCTCGAAGCCAGCGTCTTCTTCGACGAGTTCCTGAATCGCTGGCCGGCTTACGTGATCCACGGCGATGTGGAACCAGTACCCTCTACCCTCCTGCGTCAGATCGATCGCCTCCCGGTCCGATGCCGGCCGTGACCTCGGCTGCGGACGTCATTCGCTCCCGCATGCATGACGACAGCTGCGGGTTGGTATTCGAGGGAGCCACCTGGAGCTGGGCCGAGGTCACACGCGAGATGCTGGGCCGCGTTCCCTGGATACGCTCGTCGACCGAAGGTCGCCAACCTCACGTCGGGATCCTCCTCGACAACATCCCCGACTATCTCTTCCTGCTCGGGGGCTGCCTGCTCTCCGGTGCGGTCGTTGTCGGCCTGAATTCCACCAGACGAGGTGGCGAGCTCGCCGCTGACATCGCGCACACCGACTGTGCCGTCGTGGTCACCGATGCCGACCATCGCTCCCTCATCGATGAGCTCGACCTTGGTGTCGTAGCCATTGTCGATGTCAGGGAGTGCAGCGGCCACCGAGGGAGCTCACCCGACTACGAGAACCGCTGGACGGCTGAGACTCATCCGGCGGATCTAGCCCTGCTCCTCTTCACAGCCGGGTCCACCGGGGGCCCGAAGGCCGTCCGGGTCAGCCACCGCCGGGTCGCGGAGTCGGCGGTCGGATCTGCATTCTCTCAATCCGATGTCCTGTACTGTGCGATGCCCCTCTTCCACGGGAACGCGCTGTTCTCGAGCGTGTTCCCAGCAATGGGGAGCGGCGGCGCCATCGCCCTCAGGCGACGATTCTCGGCTTCGGCCTGCATGCCCGATATTCGCGACACGGGCGCCACCTTCTTCTCGACTGTCGGTCGGGCTCTCTCCTTCATCCTCGCGACCCCGCCCGATGCCGACGATGGCAACCATCGCCTGCGAGTGGTGCTGGCTCCCGAGTCGTCGGCTCGTGACGCCGCCGCCTTCGAGAAGCGCTTCGGCTGCCGGGTACTGTCAGGCTACGGCTCGAGCGAGAACGCCATCGTCTTCGTGCCCAGGCCCGGGCTCCCTCCCGAGGCGCTCGGGGCACCCATCGACGGGCTCGATGTGGCGGTGGTGAGCTCCACATCGGGCGAGGAGTGCGAACGCGCCCATTTCGACTCGTCGGGGCGGCTCGTGAACCCCGATTCGGCGATCGGTGAGATCGTCGGGCGCAATGCTCTCGATCGCTTCGAGGGTTACTACAACAACGTGCGAGCGGAACGGACCCGATCGCGAAACGGATGGTACTGGTCGGGAGATCTCGGCTACCGCGACGAACAGGGCGTGTTCTATTTCGCCGGCCGGACCCTGGACTGGATCAGGGTAGACGGCGAGAACTTCGCCGCCGCCCCTCTCGAACGGCTGTTCGGCCGGTTCGAGGGACTGACCGGAGTGGTCGTGTTCGGGGTACCCGATGAGCAAACCGTCGACGACCAGGTCATGGCCGTGGTCGAGGTTCGCGACCCGATGGCCTTCGATCCGGTTGGCTTCGATGCGTTCCTCAGCGCGCAACCCGACCTCGGGACCAAGTGGTCCCCCCGCTATGTGCTGGTGACGGAGTCCCTACCGGTCGGGCCCACGAACAAGTTGGATCGCCAGAAGCTCAAGAGCGAGGGATTCTGGAGCGGTGGTTTCGTGTTCTGGCGCCCCGGACGGGCCGGGCCGCTGGTGCCGATGACCGACGATGACCGAGTCGCCGTCGCTCCACTGTCGCCGGTCGCGTCGTCCGCCGAAGGCGGATCGTAGGACGGGCCGAACGATGTGCCTTCTCATCTTCGCCTGGCAGGCGATCTCTGATCATCCGTTGGTCGTGGCGGCTAACCGCGACGAAAGGCTGGATCGACCGGCGGAGCCGATGTCCGTACTGCGCCAGGCGAGACCCAGGGTCGTGGGCGGCCGGGACGGACTGGCAGGTGGCACCTGGCTGGCGGTCAACGAGCTCGGAGTAGTGGCCGGACTGACCAACCGGCCGAGCCCAAAAGGACGTGATCCATCCAAGCGATCGCGTGGCGAGCTCCCGCTGCTCGCCACCCACGGCGACAGTGCCGTCTCGGGCGTCGAAGCACTCGCCCGAAGAGTCCGTCCAGGCCAGTACAACCCGGCGTGGATGCTCGTCGGCGACCGTCGACGACTCTTCTACGTCGAGGTGGCACCAGAGAGTCCGCCACGGGTGGAGGAACTCGCACCTGGGATCCACGTCCTCGAAAACGTCGCTCTCGACGCACCGTCCTGGAAGACCCGACGGGTCCGGACCCTCCTCACCCGGGACTCCCCGTCCGGGGATGACCTTCCGACCAGGATGCCCTCCGTGCTCTCGGACCATCTGGTTCCGAGCGACCAGGAAGCCGAACTCGACGTGGATCTCCAACACGGTGGCCAAGGCGATGCCGTCGTCCGGAGCCCTGCCACGCTCGCCGCATGCGTGCACACCGACGAGTACGGGACCAGGTCGGCCGCGCTGGTGCAGGTCCCTGCCCGGCCCGAAGCTCCGCCCGAGTTGTGGGCGAGTGAAGGACCATCGTGCACGGTCCCCTTCATGGAGAAGTCCTCTCTCTGGTGGGACGTGGAGACGACCGGGTAGCCGGCCCTGCCGGCTCGAGTGACCCTGCGACGGTACCGACCGGTCATCTGACCCGGGTGCGCACTGGCGTTTCGGCTCTGGATCGAACGCCGGCTCGAGCGGCGCGGGAACGATCGCGAGACCTGGGCCATCCTTGGCCGCATCTTCACCGGTCGGGCTGGGTCCGTGGTGGCCCATCCATCCAGACTTCGATTCGCTCGTCTGCCGCCGCAGGCTCGATATCGAAGATCAAGTCGCGGGTGGCAACAGAGCCCCCAGCCTTTGGCGGACGAGGGGGCAGTGATCGCTCTCTATTTCGCCGCCTTGCGCTCGGCCGAGCAGGACCAACCGGCTTGGTGGGCGTCCATAGCCCCGTCGGTACCCTTCAAGGCGGCCGGTCCGCTCGTTGGTGCTGACGTGGTCCACAACGACTCGACCTTCAACCCTGTGCTCCGAGTCACCGGCGACTCCCTCACGGGCGCCACCCACGCCACCGAGCCGGAGCTGGCCGGTGGATCCTCCCCGGGGCTCTACCGGATCACGATGACGGCCGTCGTGGGCAACGGACAGCTGGTCGTCACCGGCTGGACCATGACGCCTGTCTGATCGGGAAGGGACGGTAGGACATCGTCACTGCTTCCGCGTCCACCTCGAGCGGCGAACGGTCGATCCCCCGCCGAAGCCACCAACCGGGTGTCTGGCTTTTCGTCGATCCTCCGCCCGCCTCAGCTCGTGAACCACCCCTCCACGTCGATGGTGATGCGGGCGGAACTTGCTCTTGTGGTGTGCATGTATCATCTTCAATCGCCGTCTCAGTGACCGAGATCGGATGTTCAGCAATGAGGGCAGACGAGGGAAGCCGAGACGCGCAAGAACTGCCGGAGGGATGCGAGAGTGGCCGAATCGGACGGTCTCGAAAACCGTTGTGCCCCCTGGGTACCGTGGGTTCGAATCCCACTCCCTCCGCTGCGAGGTCTTCACGTTTCAACCGGCACCATCTTCACGTTTGGGTGTGACTCTCATAGCTTGATGGTGGCGGTTGGCGTGGAGGACTCCC
>DAHUZT010000082.1 GCA_027315005.1 Acidimicrobiaceae bacterium
AGGTGCTGGCACGGGTGGAGCGCGAACCGGTCTGACGAAGCCCGCAAGGTTTGCTCATCGTGGATCGCGCTGAGGCGTCGACGCCACTGTGGCGACCTCGCGTACAGCATGCTCGACCTGCGGCTTGACTGCCGACCAGGCGTAGCGCTCCGCGTAGAGCTCGTGGGCCCTGTCGACCGTGCGTCGGCGAAGCTCCTCGTTCTCGATCAGCCGTCGGCAGGCCTCGGCGAAGGCCACCGCATCGTCAGCGATCAACAGATGTACGCCGTGGACCACGTCAAGGCCATCTGCGCCTACTGAAGTGGAGACGACCGGGATCCGATGGGCGAATGCCTCCAGGATCTTCACCCGGGTACCGCTCCCGATCCGGAGAGGCACGACAACCAGATCTGCTGCCTCGAGCTCGGGTTCCATCTCCGGGACCAAACCGGTGACCGTGACCAAAGGCGGATTGCCGAGGCGCTCGACGGCCGGAGAGGACTTCCCCACCAGTCGAGCGGTGACCATCGGGATGAGCAATCGAAGACGGGGAAGGATGTCGGTTACCAACCAGTCACACGCATCCATGTTCGGTTGGTAGTTCAGGCGGCCCTGGAACAGGAGTACGGGTGGATCGCCAACGCGACCGTGATCGGAGGTGGCTTTCGGACGGACGTATCCGTTCGGCACGAGAACCGCGGAAGCAAGGCCGGATCGACGGACGTCCGCGTCACTGCACAGTGCCACCCGGTCGGCTCGGTCCGCTACCGAACGTTGGAACCTGGCCCAATCGTCAAGATTCTTGGCGGCCTGGAAGCGAGCCGCCGTCCGCCGGATATGAGTAAATGGCGTTCTTCGGCGACTGTTCGATCCGAGGATCTGCATACGCTGTCGGGTCTTTACATCCTCCAAGTTGTCAAGATCCACGATCGTCGGTCCAAGCCGCGGGCCACCCAACCATGCATAGACAGACGGCGTTGTGAACCACACCAGCCCGTAGCCGTCTCCGACCCACGCCTCGAACGCCCGCCGCGGTCCGGCATCCATACTTCGCATGGTCACCTCCAAGGGCACGCCCCTCTGCAACAACCAGGCGAGGCGCGACCACCAGTGCCGGGTGGCAACCGGTCGGTGAGCGAATCCGGCTCTCTCGACTCCGGCATCTGCCGGAGTCTCGAGGTCGGTGCGCCGTCCGTCGTGGAGACTGAACAGCTCGACGGATCCGAGCGCGGACAGAACCTCGACCATCTGCGAGGACCGGATGAGGCCTCCTCCAGTGGGTGGCCAGGGGAAGTCTTCGGCCACGACCAGCACCTTCATCGGGCGGCTCTGCCGAACCGTGCAACTTTCGCACCGATCTGCCTGGACAACATCGAGTACATCCGACTCGACATACCACGTCGCTCGTCGAGGGTCTGCTCGAGAGTGATGAGGTACTCGTTCTTCACCGAGAGCTCTGCTTCAGTCGCCCGCGCCTCTCGTCGGGACTGTTCGAGCAATTCTTCGAGCTCTTGGACTTGGTCCTCGAGGCGGCCTATCCGGGCTTCCACTCTTTGGTCGTCGAGTTGGTCGTCGGGTTGGTCGTCGAGCTCACCTCCGACGGCGTCCAAGCGGTCGTCCTCGGTCATCGCCGAATGATATCGGTGCCACGTCACCGTTGATCCAGGTGGCGCCTAGTCCAGGTGGCGCCCAAGCGGGCGCCGGCGAGCCACCCTTCTCAGGGCCATTTCTGGGTTCAACGCTTCGCGCTCGTCCTGCCTGTAGTCGACAAAGGGAAGAACGGAGCCGTCGGCCCGGTTCCGACAGCCCCGTGGTGCGGGCGCAACCACCGCTTCCACGTCGGTACCGATCAGCTCGAGCACGCGGTCGACATCGAGCCTTCGCAGATCGACACCGAGCTCGACCATGGATGTCGCGTGCGCAGGCGGCGGATCGGACAGGCCGGCTCCCAATGCGACGGTGACCGCCCAACCATCTTCAGCCAGACGCTCGACAAGGTCCCACCGCGACCCGCCGTTGTCATGCAGGACGGACACCACTACCCGGGGAGGCATGCCTCGGGCAAGGTTGATCGCGTGTTCTATCGCGATGCTGTCGTAGCGCCCAGGACGCTGATCAAAGTGATTTAGCTCGGTGGACCATGCGGAAACGAAACGCCGGCGATTGCGGTTCATCAGAAACGAGCGATACCGAGACGAGGTGCTCTGGCCCTCGGCATGCACAATTCTGGCTCGGGGCTCATAGAGCACCTCGAGGCCGCAACGGCGCAACGACATCGCCAGATGGCTGTCCTCGAAGTAGGCAGGAAAGTAGCGCTCGTCGAAGCCTTGCACTGCCTCCCATGCCGACCGTCTAACCAGCAGCCCGTTGGCCGAAACATAATCGACACGGCGAAGGTAACCGTACTCGATGGCGCCAGCAGGCAGTCCCTTCCCCACGTGGGTGGCGTGCCCGTCATTCCACAAGATCGAACCCGCCTCTTGGAGCAAGCCATCCGTAGAAAGGATGCGAGGACCTATCGCTCCGGCCCGAGGATGACGATCTGCCGTCCAAATCAATCGGTCGACGCAGCCTGGTTCCAACGTGCTGTCGTCGTTCAGGAAAAACAGATACCTGCCTCGGGCCACTTTCGCGGCCAGATTTCCTCCAGCGGCAAATCCGAGGTTGACCCGACTGTGCACGAGCACGACGTCATCACGCTGCTCGAGTGGTCTCCTTGCACAGGGACCGAGCCCGTTCGAGACCACGATCGCCTCCATCGGGACAGTGGTACAGCCGTCCGGTAACGAGTCGAGACAGCGCCGAGCCCGATCCGAGCCATCGACTGCCAGGATCACTGCCGAGACGAGAGGCGCATCCGGCACTCCTCTTCCTCGGCGGACCATGGACTTTCCTCGGCGGACCATGGACTCGTCGCCCCCATTCGACGAATGTTCTCCCCGACCGGTCACTCCCTGTGCCCTCCGATGTCCAGCGCGACCTCGGCCACCCGATCCTCGATGACCTCGGACCGGTACCGACGATGGTAGAGCTCGGCGGCACGGTCGATCAGCTTGCGCCGAAGGGCCCGGTCGCCGATCACCCGACCGCAGGCGGCTGCCAGCTCCTCCGCTGTCCGCCCGAGCAGCAGGTGCTCCCCGTCGGTCGCCTCCAACCCCTCTGCACCGAGGGGCGTCGCCACCACCGGTACCCGGTGGGCGAACGCCTCGACGATCTTGACCCGGGTGCCGCTCCCGTAGCGGACAGGCACCACGATCGCGTCGGCCCGGGCCAGCTCGGTCGTCATGTCCGCCACTCGGCCGACGACGGTCACCCGCGGAGGGTCGTGCAACGCGAGCAGCTCGGGGTGATGCTCGCCTACCAGGCGGATCCGGACCTCGGGTACGAGCTTCCGCAGGAGTGGACCGATCCGCGTGGCGAGCAGCGTGCAGGCATCGATGTTCGGGGGGTAGCGGAGCAGCCCGGCGAAGAGCACCACCGGAGAGGAGCCGTTCACTGCGGTCTGCAATGCGTCGCCCGGCGCGCCCACCGGGGGTCTCGACAGCCGGTAGCCATTCGGAACGACCTCCACCCGCCCGAGGCCGGCGGCAGCGGCGCGCGCCGCGTCGAGATCGCTGCAGACGACGACGGCATCGGCTCTGGCTGAGATCCGCCGATGCAGGCGTCCCCAACGGCGCGCCTCCTCACGGGAGACGGCGTCGCCCGCCCGCCGCCGGAGCCTTGCCGCCATGGACGGTGCCCGCGGCAATTCCAAAGACAGTCGGGTCAGGATCTTCTGGTCCTCGAGATCGTCGAGGTCGACGACGGCCGGCGCCGGTTGTGCGGCCGCACCGGAGAGCACCCATGCCCGGGCTCCGAAGTACCAGATCAGGTCGTGTCTCCCCGAGAGGTGACGGCCCAGCTCCTCGGTGACCAGCGACCTGCCACGCCAGGGGAGTGCGAGTGGCATGGTGGGGCGGACGAGGGTCGCAAGCAGGCCGAGGCCGGTCGCGGGTCGGTTGTCGAAGGTGACCCGAGCGAACCCGGCCAGGTCCACGACGCCCTCGGTCATCGCGGGCACCTTCCGGAACTGCGACACCACCGACACCAGCTCCACCGGGCCGGCGCGGCAAAGCCCGCGCAGCACCGTGCCGAGCCGCATCCGGGACCCGCTGTCTTCCGGCCACGGTTCGTCACCGGCGATGACCAGGGTTCTCAATCCATCCCTCAATTCTGCGCCGGCAGCCGCCGCGATGGTAGCGGAGGGGCGGGCGGCGCGGCGCTGGTAGTGTCGTCCGGCCGGGTGGCCGGCAGCAGCCGGGGGCACTGCACATGAGCGAGTCGATGAACAGCTGCGTCACGTCCGACCCCAATCCTCTGGTGCTGCACGTCATCCCGACCGGCAGTGCCCGTGGCGCCCAACGTGAGGCACGGGCCCTCACAGACGCGCTGGACACGCCTGGGGTCCGACGCCACCAGCTGCTCACCCTCTTCGGTGGAGCGGACGACGTCGCGGCCGATATCGAGGTCGGCCACCCCGGTGGGCCGAGCCCGGCGGTCGGCCTCGATGTGCGGCTCGTCCGTAAGCTGCGGAAGGAGCTGGGACGCCTTCAGCCCGGTGTCGTCGTCGCCCACGGAAGCGAGCCCCTGAAGTACCTGATCCCCGCCATGGCGGGAAGGCGGCGGCCCCTCGCCTACTACGCCATCGGCACCTACTCGGGTTCACGTGGCCGACGGCAACTCGAGCTGTGGAAGTGGCTGGTCGGACGGGCCGACGTGGTGGCGGCCGAGGGGCAGGAGGTCCGGTCGGAATGCATCGAGCTCCTCGGCGTTCCTGAGGACCGGGTCCACCTGACCCCGAACGGCCGGGACACGGAGACGTTCGCGCCGGCGGGAAGGGCGGAGCGGGCGGAGCAGGCGGCCCCGCTCGTCGTGTACGTCGGCGCGCTCACCGAGAACAAGCGGCCCGATCGCTTCGTCCAGGTGGTGGACCGGCTACGCGCCCTCGACCTGCCGGTGCGGGCGGTGATGGTCGGGGATGGACCCCTACGTGACGAGGTCTCCGCCGCCGCCCGTCAGGTGGGCGTCGAGCTGCTCGGGGCTCGCTCGGACGTCGCCGACCAGTTGCGCCGATCGAGCGTCCTCGTGTTCCCCAGCCGGCCGGCAGGAGAGGGCATGCCCGGGGTCCTGATCGAAGCCGGGCTCTCCGCCCTGCCCTGCGTAGCGACCGACGTGCCCGGGGTGCGCTCGATCGTGGACGACGGAGTGACCGGCGTCGTCGTTCCGGTCGACGACCTCGACGCGATGGTGGAGGCCACCCGCGGGCTGCTCTGCGACACGGATCGGTGCCGCCGCATGGGCGAGGCAGCCAGGCGGCACTGCGTACGGGACTTCTCCATGGAGTCGGTGACGCAACGATGGCTGGAGCTGCTCCAGCCCCTCCTGGCGAGAGCGGTGGCGGTCCGGTGACACCTCCGGACACCCATCGGAGTGGAGCTCCCCCACCCCTCGACCGCCTCCCCGATCCGCGGACGAGAAGGGAGTGGGCCGCCCTCTACCTCGCCTCGGCACTGAAGACTGGTGGCGCAGGGTCGCTCGACGAGGTTGAGCGGTTCTGCTTCTTCATCGGCTATGCCCGAAGTGGGCACACGCTGGTGGCCACCCTCCTGAACGCCCATCCCGATGCGGTCATCGCCCACGAGCTCGACGCAGTTCGCTACGTCCGTCACCGGTTCCGTCGTTCGCAGCTCTTCTCGTTGCTTCTCCAGCGCGACCGGCAGTTCGGTGAGATGGGCAGGACCTGGTCCGGCTACCAGTACCAGGTGCCCGGACAGTCCCAGGGGTCCTATGAGCACCTTCGGGTCATCGGCGACAAGCGGGCCCGGTCCTCGGTGCTCCAGCTGGCCGACGACCCCGGCCTGCTCGACCGGTTCCGGCGAACGGTGGGGGTGCCGATCCGGGTGATCCACGTCACCCGGAATCCCTTCGACAACATCGCCACCGAGGCGCGCCGGCAGCGGATGACGCTCACCGAGGCCACCGAGTGGTACGGGCACATCTGCCGGGCCGTGGCCATCGTCCGACCCCTGCTCGCTCCCGACGAGCTGCTCGACGTGGCCTACGAGGACTTCGTCCAGGACACCGCTCCCACACTCGCCGCGCTGTGCCGGTTCGTCGGCCTGGAGGTTGAACAGACATACCTCGACGACTGTGCCGGACTCGTCTGGCAGGCGCCCAGGAGAAGCCGCGACTCGGCCTGCTGGTCACCCGACGAACGCAGGGGAGTGGAACGGCTCATCGAGACCTACGAGGTCCTGCATGGCTACCGGGCCGACGGGTGCCCTCCGGTGGGGCCGGAGGGGCGGGTGGGGCCGGACGTTTAGGGGCGCATCCCGGACCCGGAGGACCCGCCTGAGCAGAACGCCCGCTCATCCGGCGGAGGGAGCCTGGGGCGCCGTCCGTGACGGATAGCGTCGCTCCATCGCAGCGCGGCGTTCGGCCATCCTCCGCAACATGATCCGAGTCTTGCGTCGCAGCTCCCATTCGTACTCGGGGGGTCTGCCCTTCCGGGCCCGGGGGATGCACATCAGGACCAGCAGAAACGGGAGCATCATCGTCCGCTCGCGCTCGATGAGCCCGAGATTTCCGAGAGCGGCGAACGCGTAGAAGAAGATCCCCGTGTAGACGAGGCACAACATCACGTACGGGCGCGCGACGGCGGCGCGGAACATCATCCGGAGATTGCGCCACGAGGCCACGACGAACCCGAGGATGAGCAGGTTCTCCATCGCCGCCACCAGCTGGCCCAGACCGTGGGCGTTGAAGGGAAGCGGATCGGCGAGCACGACGTAGATGTCGCGGGGATAGGTGAGGGGGTCGGTCGAGTAGGGGACCCCACTGCTCGCGAATCCGAGCCCCGATCCCTGGCTGTTGTTGGCGTGGACCTGTTGCAGGGTGTTGGTGCTGGCGTGCAGGTAGTGGACGGTGAACACGATCGAGATGACCAGGAGCACGCCGAGGACGAGCAGGCTCAGGAGCCGTCGCAATCCCCCGGCGGATCTCTGGACCGCACCGGCCGGAACCATCATCGCCACCGCGAACCCGCCGAGGATGAGCAACAGCTCGTTGGGCCGGATGTAGTACCCGATGATCGCACCCGGGACGACCAAGGTGAACCCACCTCGCTTCCGGGCGAGGATCTTGGCCGCTCCATAGGCGGTGAGGCCAAGGACGAACATCATGATCGCTTCCTTGCTCACGTCGGCGGTCCAGAAGATGAGCGAGGGGAAGAAGAACAGCAGCTTGGCGTAGCGGCGGTGATCGGCGCCCGCGAAGGTGAGGGTGAAGGCCCGGAAGAAGAAGATCGCACCGATGAAGGACAACCAGCTGAACACCAGGAACGTGGCCACCAGGTCGTTCCCGACCAAGGACATCACGATGCCGTCGGCGATGCTGATCGAACCGTCGTTGACGATCTGGCGCACGTTGGCGCCGGCCAGGGTGAAGTCGAAGTGACGGAAGTTCCCGGCCAGGACCGAACCCACATGGGTGTACCGGGACCAGTCGGATATCCCGTGGTACACGTGGTCGACGACGAAGATCTGCACCGGGGCGGCCAGGAGGTGGAGGATGAGGGCGACGGTGAGGATCTGCACCAGCCACGGGCTGGCCTCGGCGAAGGCGACCCGGCGGATGATCACCCGGCCGAGCCCGAACAGGACGCCCGCGATCACCAGGCCGACCAGCGGATTGGAGGGGATCTGGGTGGCGATGAGCATGCTTCGCGCTCCCCCGTCCGTACTCAGGTGGGGCTGATGGTCGTCGGGGGGCTGGAGGGCTCACTGCCCGGGCGCAGAGCGAGGTGCTCTCCGTCCATGGCGTCGGCGGCTGCCGGTCGGGCGGCCACGGTGCGTCGGATGTCGCGCTCGCCGATGCGGACGTTGGTGAGCACGACACCGAGGACGGGGGCGTCGATCCTCCGGAGGAGCTCGCCGGCCGCACGTGCATCGGGGAAGGTGGTCCATCCGCACTCCCCCACCACCCGCACCAGGTCGGCGGCGTGGGCCATCGCTTCGGCATGGTGCAGGGCCAGCAGCGGGGGGACCTCGACGATGACCGCGTCGGCCAGCCGTCTGGCGGCGCGCAGCACCATGGGGGCCCGGGTCACCAGCTGCCCGGATGTCCCGATGAACGGTCTGAGGGGAAGACGCGACACCAGCTCGAGCCGCGACGGCTCGAGGGCGGCCCGGACCTCCTCCGCGCTGACATCGCCGTGCCGGTAGGCCTGCTCGGCGGGCCCGACGGTGACGATGTCGCCGGTGCTCATCACGATCACCCGCTGACCGGCCTCGGCGTAGATCGCGGCCAGGTTGGCGGCGACGTGTGGCCGGGACGGTTCCACTCCGGCCGATACCACCAGGATCACCTGACGCTCGTTCCCCACGTGCTCGGGCAGGGTCTCCAGGGACTCGATCGATCCCACCTCGGGCACGGCCCGGGCCTGGGATCGCCCCGCCGACGGCGCCCGGCCGTTCCCGTTCGGTTGGGCGGAGCCATAGCCGGCGTAGGCGAGGCCGTACGGGTCGATGGGACCGGAGTCGGCGGCGAGGGGCTCGAATAGCACGGACATCCGGAGCATCCGGTAGGCCTCGGCACCCGCCGAGTCCGGGTCCCGGACCACGTCGACCACCTGGGTCGGCCCTCGGGCCGAAGCTGCGCCGACCGGTGCCCCGGTGGGGATTTCGACGACCACCGGGAACCCGAAATTGGCCTCGGCGCGCGATCGGTTGCGGACACGTTTGTCGAGGAGCTCCCGGATGAGGATGATGGCGACCGCGAGGAGGAGGCCGATGACGAACCCGGCGACGGCACGCACCTTGCGGCTGGCGCTGAGGCTCACCGCATGCTTGTTGGTCCGGTACGCATAGCTGGCCGGGCTCTCCACCTGGTAGCCGGTGTCGACCGACGGAGGTGTCGAGCCAGTGGCCGAGGGTGGCGGCGTCGTCGTGGCGGTTACCTTCGATCCGGTGCCCTTCGATCCGGTGCCCTTCGCACTCGCGGCACTGGAGCTGGCCGATGCCTTGCTCGCGGCGGCGGCCTGGGCCCGACTGTCGGCGTCGACCTGGATCACGTGCCCGACGGCCGCCGAGTACGCGTTCGCCAGGTCGACCGCATCGATGATGGTCTTGCCCCGGGCGAGGAGCGACACCCGCGGCGAGAGGTTCTTCTTGCCCTTACCCGCCAACGTGGTCGACGTCGCCGAGCCGGGGCCGAGAGCCACCGGGCCGATCACCGCCGACAGGTACTCGCCGAGGACGAAGCTCGGGGCCTTGAGACCTGCGAGGGTGGCGGCCAGCTGCTGGGTACTGCTGAGGCTGGCATAGAACTGGATCTGTGAGCTGGTCACCGAGCCGCCGACAGCATTGCTGCCGCCGGCCGGAGCCGACCCGACGATGGCCACCGCCTCGAAGGGCAACGGCACCTTTTTCTTCGGCTTGGACCCTACCGGGACGAGGACGGCGATCACCGCGCCCACCAGTGCCAGTACGACGAGCAACCGCCAGCCGCGGCGCAGCCCACCGATGAAATCAATTGGCTCCATCGACCAGCTCCGTCACCTGGGGTTGCTAGGGACGCGGAGGTGCCTGCCCAGCATAGGCATCAGAGCATACACGGGCTTCGTGCGGGTCAGACCTCGCGGATCCGAGCTGCACCCGGCCTGGACCTGAGCTGCGCCTGAGCTGCGACCGAACTGCACCCGAACGAACGCGCTGGAGTGTGGCCGAACGACGCCCCTGGTGGACAGGCCACGGGCATGGCATACTGTGGCGAAGTGGGCACGGGGCACTCACCGATGTGCTTCGGCCGCATCGAACCCAGGGCAGGCGGATCACGTGGAGCTGACACGGTGAGGGAGGCAAGCGGTTCCCGCTGGTTCGGCGGTCGGGCACGGTCCGTCGTGCATAGCGGGCGGTCGGGCCGAGGGGCAGAGCAGGGGCGCAGGGGGGAGATGCATGGAGGTGCGTGAGCCGAACGGCCCCAAGCGCTTCACCATGGCCATGCGGGCCAGCCGGATCCGATCCCGGCTCGTGTTCACCTTGCTCGACGCCATCTGCGTCGCCGCCGGCTACGGACTCGCCGAGGTCATCTACTTCCGGGACAAGCCTCCGGCCAACTACTGGCGGGACTTCGCCACCTTCTTGTTGCTGTTCCTGGTGGTCACCTTGGTGGCCAACCACGTGTTCGGCCTCTACGACCGGATGTGGCGCCACGCCGGAGCCGAAGAGGCCCGACAGCTCGTGCTGTCGGCCGCGGTGACCGCCTCGCTCCTCCTCGTCCTCGCCCCTCTCCTCCACATGGCGGGCATCAAGCACGTTCCCGATGCCGTGCTTGTGGTCGGGTGCATGTTCGCCACGGCCGGGATGGGGGTGTTGCGCTTCCACTCGCGGCTGTTCGCCTGGCAGCGCGGCTCGCGTCGAGTGGGACTGCGGGTGGCCGTGGTCGGCAGCCGCGACTCGGGAGCTGCCGTGGTGAGAGAGATGCTCCGGAGCCCGGGCGCGGGGCTGGTGCCGGTGGCGGTCTTCGACGACGACACCAGGTCGCACGGGCTGTCCATGATGGGTGTCCCGGTGGTGGGCGGCATCGACGACATCCCCGGGGCGGCCAGCCGGTACACCATCCAACAGGTGCTCCTGCCCATCCCCGACCCGCCGCCCGAGCTGGTGGAACGGGTGCTGCTCGCCTGCGACGACGCCGGCCTGACCATGAAGGTCCTCCCCGGTGTCCGCAGCCTGGTCAACGGCGACCACCCTGTCTCCACCCTGCGCCACGCCCGGGAACCGCGGATCGAGGACCTCCTCGGGCGCACTCCGGTCCCGATCGACCTCGACACCGTCCGCCGCTCGCTCGAAGGGAAGCGGGTCCTCGTCACCGGGGCGGGTGGGTCCATCGGATCGGAGATCTGCCGCCAGGTGGCGGAGCTGGATCCGGCCAGCCTGGTGCTCCTCGACCACGACGAGACCCACCTCCACGACGCGGCCGCCACCGTCACCATTCCCTGTGTCCAGGTCCTGGCCGACATCACCGACCGGCCGGCACTCCTCGAGGTGTTCCGCCGCCACCGACCCGAGGTCGTCTTCCACGCCGCCGCCCACAAGCACGTACCGGTACTCGAGCACCATCCGACCGAAGCGGCCGCCACCAACGTCTTCGGCACCATCAACGTGGTCGAGGCGGCGACCGAAGTGGGTGCCGAGCGTTTCGTCCAGATCTCGACGGACAAGGCAGTGCGGCCTTCGAGCGTCATGGGCGCCTCGAAGCGGATCGCCGAGCAGGTACTGCTCTCCCGGTCCCCTGCCGGTGGCTCCTACTGTGCCGTCCGGTTCGGAAACGTGCTCGGCAGCCGGGGCAGCGTCATCCCCACCTTCAACCGGCAGATCGCCTCGGGGGGGCCGGTCACGGTCACCGACGCGCAGATGACCCGTTTCTTCATGAGTGTCGAAGAGGCGGTCCAGCTCGTCCTCGAGTCCTCGGTGCTCTCCGACGGCGGTGGAGAGGTCTTCATGCTCGACATGGGGGAACCGGTACGGATCCTCGATCTCGCCCGGCGGATGATCCAGCTGTCGGGCTACCGGGTCGGTGAGGACATCCCCATCCGGGTGGTGGGCATGCGCCCGGGCGAGAAGCTCGAGGAGGAGTTGCGCTCACCGGACGAGGAGGTCCTCGACACCCAGCACCCGTACATCAACCAGCTGATCCCTGTCGCCGCTCCGCTCGGCACGCTCGAATCGGGTCTGGAGGAGCTGCGTCAGGCGGTGGCCGGGCGCGACGCCGAACGGGTCCGGCACCTGCTGTTCACGGTGGGCGCCGCCCGGTCCGGGATCGGCGCGGAGGCAACCTGCGCCGCGCCCGACGGCACCGCTTCGGACCCGCGCTCCGAGCAGGTCCCGGCGTGAGCGCGGAGCGAACGACGGATCGGCCCGGTTGAGCCGGGCAGACAGCCCGACCCGCCTGGTCGTCATCGGCCAGGGCTATGTCGGCCTCCCGCTGGCCCTGCGGGCAACCGAAGTCGGCATGGACGTTGTCGGTTTCGACGTCGACGGGCCGAAGACGAAGCGGTTGGCCGCGGGCTCCTCGCACGTGGAGGACGTCTCCGACGAACGGCTGGCGGCGGCTCTCGCCACCGGCCACTACCACCCGACCGATGACCCGGACCGGCTGGACGGCTTCGACGTGACCGTGATCGACGTCCCCACCCCCCTCGTGGACGGTGTTCCCCACCTCGGCCACGTCGAGGACTCCTCGGAGCTGGTGGGAAGCCACCTGCGGCCCGGCGCCACCGTCGTGCTCGAATCGACCAGCTATCCGGGAACGACCGAGGAGCTGGTCGGCCCCATCCTCGAGGAGCGATCCGGCCTGGTCGCCGGGCGCGACTTCCACCTGGGCTACAGCCCCGAGCGGATCGACCCGGGCAACACCGACTGGCGGCTCGAGAACACCCCCCAGGTGGTGGCGGGCATCGACGATGCCTCTCTCCAGGCCGTCTCGACCTTCTACGAGCGAATCGTCTGTCACACGGTGCCGGTGTCGGGCACACGCGAGGCGGAGCTCACCAAGCTGTTGGAGAACACGTTCCGGCACGTCAACATCGCCCTGGTGAACGAGCTGGCCATGTTCGCGGCCGACCTCGACATCGACCTCTGGGAGGCCATCGACGCCGCCTCGACCAAACCCTTCGGCTACCTTCGCTTCACGCCCGGTCCCGGCGTCGGCGGCCATTGCCTGCCAATCGATCCGAGCTACCTTTCGTGGAAGGTGCGCCGGAGCCTCGGTCAGCCCTTCCGGTTCGTCGAGCTGGCCAACGATGTCAACGAGCACATGCCCGACTACGTCATCCGCCGGCTCATGCTGGCCTTCAACCGCCGGGGACGCTCGGTCAGCGGAGCGCGGGTGCTCGTCGTCGGCATCGCCTACAAGAAGAACACCGGAGACGCCCGTGAGGCGCCCGGAACGGTGATCGCCCAGCTCCTCGCCGGCCTCGGAGCCGACGTCCGGATCGCCGACCCCCATGTGCCAGACGACGTGGTTCCCTACCCAATCGTCGATCTCACCTCCGACGAGGTCGACGCGGCCGAAGGCATCGTGCTCGTCACCGACCACGATGCCTTCGACTTCGACATGATCGGATCCCGCGCCCGTTACGTCCTCGACACCCGGAACCGGCTGACCGGCACCAACGTCGAACGGCTGTAGTCTCCTCGCGATGAGCCGACGGGCATCGGGCGCCGAACCGGATCGGATCGGCACCCGCCGCTGATGAACGTCGTCGTCACCGGTGGGGCCGGGTTCATCGGGGCCAACCTCTGCCGGTTGTTCGACGTCTCCGATGGGGTGACCCGGGTCGTGGCCGTCGACGACTTCTCGACCGGAGACCGGGACAACCTCGTCGGCCTGGCCAAGGTGCACCTGGTCGAAGGGTCCATCCTCGACGCCGAACTGCTCGACTCGGTAGTGGAGGGGGCCGACGCCATCGTCCATCTGGCCGCCCGACCCTCGGTCCCCCGCTCGCTGGCCGATCCCATGGCCAGCCACCGGACCAACGCCACCGGCACCATGGAGGTCCTCGAAGCCGCCCGGCGCCACGGCAGTCCCCAGGTCCTCGTGGCCTCGTCCTCCTCGGTCTACGGCGCCAATAGGACCCTGCCCAAGCGCGAGGACCTGGTGCCGATGCCGGTGAGCCCATATGCCGCCAGCAAGCTGGCCGCCGAGTCGGCCGCGCTGGCCCACGGCCACGCGTTCGGGCTGCCGGTCCTCGCCTTCCGCTTCTTCAACGTCTTCGGCCCCCTCCAGGCGGCCGACCACGCCTACGCCGCCGTGGTACCGACCTTCGTGGCCGCCGCCCTTCGCGGCGAGCCACTGCCGGTCCACGGAGACGGCCGCCAGACGAGGGACTTCACCTATGTCGGAACGGTGGCCGCGGTGCTGGCCGACGCGGTCACCCGCAAGGTGTGCGCGCTCGAACCCGTAAATCTGGCCTTCGGCACCCGGATCAGCCTGCTCGGACTCATCGAGGTGCTCGAGGGTGTGCTGGGCCGTTCCCTCCCCCGTCAGCACGTCGGGGCCCGGGCTGCAGCCGTGCGCGACTCGCAGGCCGACGAGTCGCGCTTGACCTCCCTGTTCCCCGGCATCGTCCCGGTACAGCTGGCCGACGGGCTGCGGGCCACGGTGGACTGGTTCGAGGAGCTGGGCTGACCCGCCGAAGTGAGCTCGTCATCGGCCTGTGGCTGCTCGCCGTCTTCGGCATCGGTGCCGTCCTCCTCCGCCTCCATCCGGCCCCGAACCTCCTCGACCGTGCCGGCTTCCACCAGATCGGGGCCGCGCCTCGATCCGATCTCTACGACTGGGTCAGCAGGCTCGGGACCCCTGCCGTCCTGATCGCTGGCTGCCTCCTGGCCGCTCTCCTCGCTGTTCGGTCCGACCGGGCGCGCGCCATCGCGTGTGTGGCCGGTCCCTTCCTCTGCGTCCTCCTCGTAGAGTTCGTCTTCAAGCCACTCGTCGGCCGGCGATTCGAGGGTGTCCTCTCCTTCCCGTCGGGCAACGTGGCAGCGGTGGGCGCGATGGCAACCGCTCTCGCGCTGGCGGTTCGCCGACGAGCCCGACCTGTGCTCTATCTGTTCGGGACCGTGGTCGTCGTGGCGATGATGGTGAGCGTGGTCGGTCTCCGGTGGCACTACCCGACCGACGCCCTCGGTGGGTCCCTCCTCGGGGTCGGGACAGTCCTCGTGGTCGATTCGCTGGTGCACGGTCTCGGCGCCAACCGGCGACGACAGGTCATTCCGACCGGGCAACCGGGGTGATCCCGCCTTCTCGCAACCGTCGGAGCAGCTCGTACTCGGGCTCGAGTCGCAGCCGGAGTCGTTCGCGCCGGTCGTCACTGAGTACGGACCGGCGGCCCGCGGTCCGGGCCCGGTGCGGCTGGAGTGGAAGCTGGAGGTGGCGGCCGAGCTGCTCCAATCCGGTGGTGAACTCCTCGGTGAAGAAGACCCACGAGCAGGCGGAGATCCGATCGACTGCTTCGGACACGTCGAAGCTCTCCGAGAACATTCCCAATTGGGTCATCAGGTGCCTGGGGGGGACCCGGTCGAGGAAGGTGTCGAACCCATCGGCCGCCAGCATCCGCTCGGATTCGGCGACCCGGCCGGGCGAGTCGGGGTCGTCGCCGTCCACCAGGTAGTCGTAGTACGAGCGGACCCGGTCGATCGGGTCCCTGAGCACGGTGACCGTGAAGGTGCGGGACGGCAGTGGCTGGCGGGCCGCCGGCCGGTGTGATCGACCGTAGAAGTACGCACCCTCGGCCAGCAGGCTGCGGTGGTTGGAGACGAAGGCGTAGGGGCCGCTGATGGTCCTGGGCAGCCTGGAGGAGGTGATCCGCCGCCACACCGCCATCGGGTCCTCGCCCCCCAGGGCCAGGAAGCTCAGGTACAGGCTGGTCCCGGCCGTCTTGCGGACGTGGTGGCAGTAGATCCGCCGGTTCCCGTCCGGGAGTTCGTAGCCGGACGCGACAGACCGGAAGGACGGGTCTCGACGGATGTCGAATGCGTCGCGGGCCAGTCGAATGCGCCGCCGGAGGCGCCTCGCCTGCTGGTTCAGGCTGCTGTCGGTCCCATCTTTGTCCTCGCCTTCCTCTCCATCGTCCCCGGAGCCTGCCTTCATCGGAAAACCGGAGTCTGCCTGCACCGGAAAAAAGGTAGCCTGCTAAGCCCATCGGTCCGGCGCCCGCGGCACCACCGCCACGACCAGACGGTTGAGAGGGTCCCGTTCGGGTGGGATACTCGAAGGGTGGAGGGGTGGACGGACCAGGGCGCCGGGAAGAAGCGGTGAGAGGGGTCGTTCCGACTGGAGTCGACCGAGGGAGCACTCCCGAGCAGCTGCGCTCCCCGGTCAAGCTGATCGTGTGGGACCTCGACGATACGCTGTGGTCGGGCACCCTGAGCGAGGGACCGGTGGACCTCGACCCGTCGCGGGTCGATCTGGTGCGAACGCTCAACGACCGGGGCATCGTCAGCGCCATCTGTTCGAAGAACGACCTCGACATGGCCAGAGACCGGCTCGAACAGGATGGCATATGGGATGAGTTCGTCTTCGCCCTCATCGACTGGTCGCCCAAAGGGCCCCGTGTCGCCCAGATCGTCGACGATGCCCAGCTGCGAGCAGAGAACGTCCTCTTCATCGACGACTCCCCCAGCATGCGCGGCGAGGTCCGGCACTTCGTACCGGGGATCCAGACCGCGGGACCCGAGGTCATCGATCACCTGCTCGGTGCACCTCACCTGTCCGGGAAGGACGACCGACGGCGATCGCGACTCCACCAGTACCGGCTCCTCGAACGCAAACTGGCCGACCGACTGGCGGCCAGCGGGCCGCACGAGGCATTCCTCCGTTCGTGCGACATCCACCTCGCCATCCACCACGACCTCTCCGCCCAGAGTGAACGGCTGATCGAGCTGGTCAACCGGACCCACCAGCTCAATTTCACCAAGCGACGGCTCGACGCAGAACAGCTCCGCACGATCACCGCGGATCCTCACCGACGGGCGGGCTATGTGACGGTGCGAGACCGCTACGGCGACTACGGGATCTGTGGCTTCTACTCGTTCGGCAGCGACGGAAGCCTCTCCGACTTCCTCTTCTCGTGCCGCGTGCTGCACATGGGTGTCGAACAGTGGCTCTACCAGCATCTCGGTCGACCCGAGCTGGTCGTCGCCGGCGACGTGGTCTCCTCCCTCGGGGCGACCGTGGACTGGATCACCCTCGACAGCGAAGATGCCGGACCCGCAATGCCGGAGCAGTCGGCTGGACGGTCGGCCCTCGATCCACGGTCGGCGCCGACCCAGCCAGATCGGATCCTGATGGTAGGAGGCTGCGACCTCAACACCACGGCCCAGTTCCTCGGTGGGGCGATCACCACCGAGTTCGCCCACACCGCTCCGAGTGGCACGTTCGTCCATGTCGGCCACACCGAAACCCTCCGACAGTCCGCCGTCGGGCTGACCGAGGAGCAGCGCATGCTGGTGGACAGGATCCCCTTCCTCGACCAGGGCGTGTACGCCTCGGCAACGGTCGTCGACCCCGACTACGACGTCCTCGTCTACAGCGTTCTCACCGACTACACCCAGGGCCTCTACCGGCACCGGACGACGGGCTTGATCGCCCCCTGGATGCAGTTGAACGTGGACATCACCGACCCGGCCGTCTGGCCCGGCGTCGAGTTCCGACTGCAGCGCGAGGGCATCGACCGGTCTTTCCTGACCTGGTTCGCCACCGAGTTCGAGTTCCTGGGCGGCATCTCGGTCGGCCGCTTCGAGGACAACCTCCGATGGCTGGCCGACACCATCCCCGGTGACGCTCGCCTGATCTTGGTGAACGGAGCCGAGGTGGAGCTCGACAACCCGAGAGAGCCCGCGCGTCACCGCCATCACGCCCTGATGAACGCGGTGGTCGATCGGGTGGCGGCCACGCTCCCCAACGTCGCGGTGTGCGACGTGCGCCGGTTCGTCTTGAGCCCGGATGACTGTACCGACGGCATCCGCCACTACCAGCGGCACGGCTACCTGCGGATGGCCGAGGAGATCCGGGCTCTCGGCTCCGACCATCTCGACGTACGCCCCCAGCCGTGGGTCCACCGGGCCTTCTCCACCTGCTACTCGTTCGCCGGTCGTAGGCGGGTCGACGTGAGGCGGGCGATCAGGAGGGCCAGAGGACTTCCGGTGTCGCCCCGACGCTGATTCGGGGATCCTCAGACCCGGCGGCTAGCATTGGGCCCGAGGGGTGTCCCCGAGTCCTCACCGGGGTCGTTCCCTTCGGATCGAACATCTGGAGCGACGCCGCACCATGGAGCGCAGCCGCAGACTCACCATAAGCCTCGGTCTCACGTTGGCACTGGTGGTCACCCAGGTGGTGTTCGCCCTCCTGGCTCACTCCACCGGGCTGCTGGCTGACGCCGGTCACAACCTGGCGGATGTCGCTGCGCTCGGCCTCTCCCTGGCGGCGGTGCAGCTTGTCCGGCGACCGCCCAGCCCGTCGCGTTCGTACGGCAACCACCGAGCCACCATCCTGGCAGCGTTGGCCAACGCGTCGGTCATCGCCGTCGTCACCCTCTTCATCGTCATCGAGAGCGTCAACCGGTTCGGTCATCCTGAAGCGGTGCGAGCAGGGATCGTCGTCTTCGTGGCCGCCGGCGGGTTCGTCGTCAACGGTGTGGCGACGCTGATCCTTCGGGACGGGACGGCCGACCTCAACATGCGCTCGGCCATGATCCACATGGCTGCGGACGCCCTGGCCTCGCTGGCCGTGCTGGTGGGCGGTGTCGTCCTGTTGGCGGTGCCCACCGCCCGATGGATCGATCCCGCCTCTGCCCTGGTGGTCGCCGCCATCATCGTGTTGCAGGCCGTCTCGGTGTTCCGCGGGAGTGTCTCGGTGCTGTTGGAGTCGACCCCGTCCGACCTCGACGTCGAGCGGCTCAGCTCGGCGATGGTCGCGGTGGACGGAGTGAGCGAGGTGCACGACCTCCACGTCTGGAGCCTGTCGAGCGAGGTGCGGGTGCTGTCGGCCCATCTGGTGCTCGGCGGGCATCCCAGCCTGGAGGACGCCCAGAGCATCGGGGGGCAGGTGAAATCGGCCATCGCCGTACCGTTCGCCATCTCGCACAGCACCCTCGAGCTCGAGTGCGAGCGGTGCGCCGCCGATGTCGACCCGTGTCGGATGGAGGTGGGCGCGTTGTCTCCTGCGCCGACGAGGCTCGGCCCCGAGTAACCGCTGCATGAGGACATCCGGGAAGCTATTCGTGAGCAACCCAATTCCACCGAGTACCGAGCTCTTCGAAGAACTGCAAGCGATCAAGAGGTCCCTTGCCGTCCATGTCGAAGATCCTCAGCCCCGCATCATCACAGATAAGGCTGTAGATCTCTTCCGAGCCCTCCGTATCCCACCCATGCTCGAACGCAATCACCGGTTTGGCCCGGCGGAGAGTATTCATTGCACCCTTGAACACCATGCGCTCGGCCCCCTCCACGTCGATCTTCATAAACTGAGGTAACCAGCTGTCTGGTAAGTGATCGTCGAGCCGTTCGATCCTCACAAGGATGGTTTGCGTCTCGAGATCGCCAGAGCAAGTGCGCTCCTTCAATCCGCCGGGTACGAGAGTGCTGTAGCCCTGATTCCCCGGGCCGAGCACGTGGGTAAATTCAGCTTCTCCTTCTCGGTCAGAAAGCGCCGCTTGCCGAATCTCCACCGATGGGAACCTCTGCGCCAACTTGACGCAGAGGTTGGGAATGGGTTCGTAGGCGATGTGGTGGCCCAGAGGAGCCAACTCTTGGACGCCCTGCAGAAAATGGCCTTGATTCGCTCCCACATCGAGGTAGTTCGATGTGGGGTGCATGCCGAATCGCAGCAACAACTTCAGATTGATGTCATCTGTCCGATTACGGCGTACCCGGGCAGTCGCGTGATCTCCGATGAGCAGATCGACCAAGTGGTCCCGGGCCCGCTGGAGCTGGTCTCTGGCCCCGATAGCATCGGCCGCTCTCCCAAGTTGAGCCCGCACGCTCGTGAGGCTAACCCCTGAAGAGGCTGGCTGCAGGGGGCAGTTTCCGCGGATTAGTAGCCGCTTTGCACTCGGTTCGCGTGTCAGCCGGCCCAAAGGGACACGAGGCGCCGGTCAGCCTCGCCGACGCCGCAGCTCGATCGCCACCGCCTTGCCGTCCGCCTTGCCACCGGTGGCGCGCATGACCGGACCGGTCAGGTAACCGGTCAGCTTCTTCACGTCCTCGTCGTCTCCGGTACGGTACCGCTCCCACTCGGAGGGATGGGCGGCAGCCACCTCGTCGACCACGGAAGC
>DAHUZT010000002.1 GCA_027315005.1 Acidimicrobiaceae bacterium
GTGGCCCTGGACGCGGCCAGTCGAGGCCTCTCCACCGCCCTCGTGGAGAAGGACGACTTCTCCTCGGGCACGTCTTCCAAGTCCTCCAAGCTGGTCCACGGCGGCCTGCGGTATCTCCAGCAGCACGAGTTCCGGCTGGTCTACGAGAACCTGGCCGAACGACAGCGACTGCTGGACAACGCTTCCCATTTGGTGTCGCCACTGCCCTTCCTCATCCCCCTGTTCGGCCGCAACGGTGTGGCCAACCGGAGCGCGGCCAAGGTCTACCGCACCGCTTTGTGGATCTACGACATGACCGGAGGGGTCCGTATCGGCAGGCGCCATCAGAACGTGTCCCGGGAGGAGGTGCTCGAGCACATGCCCACACTCCGCGCCGACCAGCTGGCCGCCGGTTTCCTCTACTGGGATGCCCGCACAGATGATGCTCGTCTCACCTTGACCGTACTGCGAACGGCCGTTCTCGACCACGGGGCGGTGGCGGCCAATCACGCGCCGGTGACCTCGCTGCTCCGCGAACCGGACGGGACGGTGCAGGGGGCCCGGGTCACTCCCGAGGATGCAGAGCCGTTCGACATCCGGGCTTCGGTGGTGGTCAACGCCGCCGGGGTGTGGGCCGATCGGGTCCGCGCCCTCGACGAAGGGAGTGACCCCCGATCCATCCGCCCGGCGAAGGGCATCCACATCACCGTGCCCGCCGCCGTGTTCCCGTGCGACATCGCCGCGGTCATCCCCGTGCGCGACGACCACCGGTCGATCTTCGTGGTGTCCTGGGGCGACCAGGTCTACCTGGGCACGACCGACACCGCATGGGACGGCCCTCTCGACGATCCATCCGCCACCCCCGAGGACGTCGACTACATCCTGAAGGCCGCCAACGCGGTGTCCACCCGGCGGATCGAGCGGGCCGACGTCTCGGGGGTCTGGACGGGACTGCGCCCGTTGCTCGCTCCGACCAGTTCCCGGCCCAAGCCGAGCGAGCGGACCGCCGACCTGTCCCGTCGGCACACCGTGCAGCGTTCGCCGGGTGGGGTCGTCACCGTGACCGGAGGGAAGCTCACCACCTATCGGAAGATGGCGGAGGACACCGTGGACGTGGTCGTCCGGGGGCTCGGGCGCGACCGGTCGCGTTGCGTGACGAAGGATCTCCGGTTGCGCGGCGTCACGAGCAGGGGGAAGGGACGGCTCGTCGCGGAACCGGTCGGTGCCGGCCGTCCCGAGCCCGGCACCGCCGACCGAGCCACCCGAGCCGCCGTCCATCTGGCCGGTCGATACGGTACCGAGACCACCGCGGTGCTGGCCATGGCCCGAGGTCGCGAGGACCTGCTCGATCCGCTGGTCCCCGGACTTCCCTACCTGGCGGTCGAAGCGGTCTACGCCGTGCGCTCGGAGATGGCCCGTTCCCTCTCCGACGTGCTCGACCGCCGGACCCGTGCGTCTCTCCGTGACGCACGGGCCGCTGCCGGAGCGGCCCGCTGGGTGGCCGATCTCGTCGGAGCCGAGCTCGGCTGGGACGACGGCCGGATCGCCACCGAGGTGAGCGCTTACACCGAACGGCTCGACCGCCAGCTGGTCACGGCCGGACTCGACCCATCCGGTTTCCGGGGAGCGTCCCGACCAGTCACCGGTGACCGACCGGAAACCGAGCAGGCGGTGCTCACGTCCGGATTCGAGGTACGACCGTGACGACGCCCACCCCGGTCACCCCCATCGACGCCGGGGCCGCCGGTGTCGCCGACCGGTTCGCCGACCACCTGGTGGCCGTCGACGACGGACTGCGGGCCCGCCTAGCCGACGCGTGCGAGACGGTCACCGATGCCGACGGGGCGCGCGCCGAAGCCGGTCGCGACTGGTGGCCACTCGCCATCGGATGGGCGGTCGAAGGCCAGGTCCCGGCCCGCCCCGCCTTGATCGCCCGACCCACCGACGTCGGGCAGGTCTCCTCGGTGCTTGCCCTGTGCAACGAGGCCAGAATACCGGTGACCGCCTCGGGGGGACGGAGCGGGGTGTGCGGTGCCTCCATCCCGCTCTTCGGCGGGGTGGCCCTCGACCTGTGTGGGCTGGCAGGTGTGACCGAGGTGGACACCGCGTCGCTCGTGGCCGACATCCGGGCCGGAACGTTCGGGCCCGAGGTCGAATCCGAGCTGCGCCACGGGCACGGTGTGACCCTCGGCCACTGGCCCCAGTCGATGGAGCTCTCCACGGTCGGAGGATGGCTGGCCTGCCGTGGAGCAGGGCAGTACTCCACCCGGTACGGGAAGATCGAGGACATGGTGGTGGGACTCGAGGTGGTGCTCGCCGACGGTCGGATCATCACCACCGGCGGGCACGGCCCGCGCGCGGCAACGGGACCCGACCTCACCCAGCTCTTCGTCGGGAGCGAGGGGACCCTCGGGATCATGACCGAGGGACGGTTCCGGGTACATCCCGTGCCGGAGGCGGAAGGCCGTCGGGCCTTCGGATTCCCCTCGTTCACCGACGGGCTCGACGCCTGCCGGCGCACCCTGCACCGTGGGGCGACCCCCGCAGTCCTCCGCCTCTACGACCCCATCGAGTCACAACGCAACTTCGATCGTGGTGACTGCAGCGTCCTCATCGTGCTGGACGAGGCCGACCCCGCTCTGCTGGCGGCCACCCTGGCCGTGGTCGACGAGGAGTGCGATACGGCCGAGCGTCTGGACGCCCTGCTGGTCGAGCGCTGGATGGGCCACCGGAACGACGTCAGCGCACTGGCCCCTCTCTGGAGGGCAGGGGTGGTGGTCGACACCGTCGAGGTCGTTGCCCGCTGGAGTGCCTTGGACGGCCTCTACCGGAGGGTGCTCGACGCTCTGGCCGGCATCGAGGGAACGATAATCGCCTCCTCTCACCAGTCCCACGCCTATACCGACGGCGCCTGCCTCTACTTCACCTTCGCCGGCCGGCAGCCCGAGGGTCACCGCAAAGGGGCGGATGGCGGTGCTGTGACCGGCACATCGGCACCGACCGGGGTCACCTCCGCCGGTTCGGCCTGGAGCTCCTCGTACTACGAGAAAGCCTGGGACGCGGTCACCCTGGCCACCCAGGCGGCCGGAGGCGCGATCAGCCACCATCACGGCATCGGCCTCAACAGGGCTCGGTTCATGCCCGATGCCTTGGGAGCGGCGTTCACGGTGCTCGCCTCGGTCAAGGACTGCCTCGATCCACGCGGCATCCTGAACCCGGGAAAGCTCGGCTTCGACAGCCCGTTCGGACGGATCCCTTGGCCATGAGGGCTGGAGCTGCCGGTCGAGACGGCATCCTGGTGGTCGACGTCGGAACCTCCGGCGTCCGATCGGCCGTCGTTCGTCCGGACAGCACGGTCGAGCACATCCACCACCTGCCCGTCCTCCCGACCAGCCCGCAGCCGGGACTGGTCGAGTTCGACGGGACCGCAATGGCCGACGCGGTCATCGAGGTGGCCGGGCGTGTGCTCGAAGCGTCCGGTCCGCTCGCAGCGGTGGGCATCGCCAACCAGCGCGCGTCCACGCTGCTCTGGGACCGGGGCACCGGAGTGCCGATCGGACCGGGCCTCGGTTGGCAGGACCTCCGAACCGTCGGCACCTGTCTCGAGCTCCAGGGACAGGGCATCCGGGTGGCGCCGAACGCCTCTGCCACCAAGGTGGGCGCTCTACTCGATGCGGCCGACCCCGACCGGACGAAGGCGGAGCGCGGTGAACTGGCGTTCGGCACGGTGGACACCTGGGTGACATGGATCCTCTCGGGGGGGGCACTGCACGTCACCGACGCCACCAACGCCGGGGTGACCGGACTCACCAGGGACGGGCGCACCTGGGATCCGGTGATCCTCGATGCGTTGCACATCCCCGAATCCCTGCTCCCCTCCATCGTCGGATCCACCGGGGTGATCGGCGCCGCGTCGGTGCTCCCGGGGTCTCCGTCGATCGCAGGCCTGGCCGGCGACCAACAGGCGTCGCTCATCGGTCAGGGCTGTGTCCGGCCCGGTCAGGCCAAGGCCACGTTCGGTACCGGGGGCATGCTCGACCAGTGCGTCGGGGGCGCTGTTGCCCACGACGGGAGCCGGGGACCGGCTGGCACGATCCCTGTCATCACCATGCGGAAGGGTGATGCCATCAGCTGGGGCGTCGAAGCCGTGATGCTGTCCGCGGGAACCTGTGTCGAATGGCTGCGTGACGACCTCGGCGTCCTCGAGTCGGCGGCTCAGTCGGCCGAAGTGGCGGCGGGCTGTGAGCATACCGGAGACGTGTGGTTCGTCCCCGCCTTGCTCGGCCTGGGCACACCCGTGTGGGACTTCGGTGCCCGCGGAACTGTCCTCGGTCTCACCCGGGGGAGCGGCAGACCCGAACTGGTGAGAGCGGTGCTCGAAGGCGTGGCCCACCGCGGCGCCGACCTGCTCGAGGCGGCGGAAGCGGACTCGGGCCACCGGGTCGAGGCGCTCAGGGTCGACGGGGGAATGTCGGACAACCCGGTGTTCGTAGGGGCCCTGGCCGACGCCTGTGGCCGACCGGTCGAGATCGCCCCTGTGGTCGAGGCCACGACCCTCGGTGCCGCCTACCTGGCCGGCATGGCCACCGGCATGTGGGACGGTGAGGACGAGGTGGCCGCGGCCTGGTCGCCGCGTGCGGTGATCGAGCCGCTCGCAACTCCCTCCGAGCGGGAGGCACTCCGGTCACGGTGGCTGGAGGCACGCGATCGCGCCCGAGCGACCGTTCCGGAGCTCTCGGGCC
The DNA here is from genome assembly GCA_027315005.1 of Acidimicrobiaceae bacterium. Classification (GTDB taxonomy): domain Bacteria; phylum Actinomycetota; class Acidimicrobiia; order Acidimicrobiales; family RAAP-2; genus Bog-756. The sequence continues at coordinate 4,722 of DAHUZT010000002.1, forward strand.
TCGACTTCTGAACCCGAGGGGAGCGGTTGGGGCATCGCTCGGCGCCGGATCGGTGCATTGCCGCTACGCAAAGACGACGCCTAGGGTGGGGAGCAGGCCACGCCCGGCAACGGCGTCGGATGTGCAGGTCGATGCAGGGGAGCCAGAACCACAGATGAGCACGGGCATGGACATCGGCACCCCTGACCAGGGTACCGACGAGCGAATGGAGTCGGGTCCTCGTATCGAGGAAGCCATAGTCACCGCCACCAGAGTGAGCAGCGCGGTGTCCTCGGTGGTCCTCGGTGCACCTCAGGCGGTGACCCTGGCCGTCGTGGCCGCTCTGTCCGGGAACCATCTGCTCATCGAGGACGTCCCCGGTGTGGGAAAGACCATGCTCGCCCGTACCCTCGCCGCCGCCCTCGGCACCGGCCTCTCTCGTGTCCAGGGCAACCCAGATCTCCTCCCGTCCGATGTGACCGGCGTCAGCGTGTTCGCTCCCGACACCGGATCGTGGGAGTTCCGTCCCGGTCCCGTCTTCGGCCACGTCGTGCTCGTCGACGAGCTCAACCGGACCCCTCCGAGGACACAATCCGCCCTGCTCGAGGCCATGGAGGAGCAACAGGTCACCGTGGACGGTGAATCGTGGCCTCTCCCGAGACCCCACCTGGTCATCGGCACCCAGAATCCCGTGGGGCAGCTGGGCACCTATCCCCTTGTCGAGAGCCAGCTCGACCGGTTCGGCCTCTCGACGAGCGTGGGGTACCCCGACGCCGAGGTCGAAGCCAGACTGGTCCTGAACGACGGCGGTCGGACCGCGCTCGACACATTGGCACCGGTGACCGACCCGGCCGGTTGGCAACGGTGCATCTCGGCCTGCGCCGCGGTGCGGGTGCACCCTTTGGTAGCGGAGTACGCGGTCACCTTGGTCCGCGCCACCCGAACCGCGGGGACGGTGAGGCTCGGAGCGAGTCCCCGGGCCGCGATCTCGATGATCGAATGTGCCCGTGCCTACGCCGTCCTGTCCGGTCGCAGCTACACCACCCCGAAGGACGTCCAGTCCGTCGCCTCCGCCTGCCTCTCGCACCGGCTGGTGGCGGACGCCGACGAGGGTCCCGTCCTCATAGGCGCCATCCTCGCCGATACGCCCGTTCCCCGGACATGACCGACCAGCGGACCGGACGGCGATCACGACTGTGGGGAACGGTCAACACCTCGCTCACCGGCCTGCTGTTCGGCATGTGCGGCATCGTGGGCGTCCGCGCCTTCTTCGGACCTCGAGCCATCATCGGAGGCGCTCTGGCAGGGATCGCCGCCGCCATCGTCGGCGTGACGATCTCGCTCGCGTGGTCCGACTCCACCCGGACCCGACGCTCCACCCGGACCCGACGTCGGGTCGAACCGATGGAAGCACCCCGACGGCTCCGTCCCCTGTCCTGGATTGGACCAGTGGCCGGAAGCGCGTTGGCCATACTGGCCTGGGGAGGAGTGGCCCACTCGAGCGGGAGCGGATGGGTGCAGGCCGTCGGGGCGATACTCGGCGGTGTCCTCTTGACCGGTCTCCTGGCCCCGGCGCTTCCCACCCGTCGAGCGCGGGTGACCTGTCTGTCCTCGCCCGCCGATGGTCAGGCGGGCCGGCCCATCGAGCTCCTCCTGGAGGCGTCCGGAGCGTTGCGGGTGACGCCCCGGCATCCGGCCGGACCAGCCGTCCACGCCGGTGGTCCGGTCCGCGGGCCGCGCCCGGTGGTGGTGACGGTCACACCCGGGCGTCGGGGGGTCCTGGAGGCCGTCATCGTGGAGGCGGCGTCGTCTGCGCCGTTCGGCCTGCTGTGGTGGGCCAGGGACCTCGAGGTCGCTCTCCAACGCCCACTTCACGTCGCCCCCAGATCGGGCGTCGCCGATCCAACCGACATCCGTTCCGACACGGTCGCCGGAAACGCTTCGGCATCGACCAGCTCAGGCGGCGGCGATCCCCACGGTGTCCGGCCCTACCGTCCCGGCGACACCCGGCGGACGGTGCACTGGCCGGCCACCTCCCACACCGGAACGCTCATGGTCCGCGAGAAGGAGCGACAGGTCGAGGACCCACCGATCATAGAGGCCGAACTGCCCGAAGACCCGACCGCCGCCGAGCGACGTGCCGAGCAGATCATGGCGACCGCATCGGCCGAACTGGCCGCAGGGCGCTCGGTGGTCCTCGCCACGACCGAGCCCACCCGGCGCGTGGTCCGTCAGGTAGGTGACCGGGTCGAGCTCGGGCGCCGCCTGTCTCGGGCCGTTCCCTCACCGAGGGCGCCGGTCCCCGCACGAAACGAAGCGGCGGTCATCCGGGACGAGCGGTGAGCCTCTGGCAACGGGTAGTCCAGGCAAACCGGCCGGGGCCGCCCGAACATTCCATCTGGTTCAGAACCGCGTCGGCCCAGGCCGTCGTCATCGCCATCGCCGCCTGCTCGAGCCAGGGAGAGCTCTCTCCGGCATTCGCGGGAGCCGCCATCGCAGCCACGGTGGCCGGCAACGTCCTGTCCTATGTGCGCCGCTCCTCACCATGGCCGATCGTCAAGCCGGTGCTCGCGGCCTGTGCCATCGGCGGCTTCGTCTGGTTCAGCGTGACCGTGACCCACCACGCGACTCCCGGGGACATCACCACAGTCGAAGGACCCCTGGCCATCCTGTTCACCTGGGTGCTGTGCACCCACGCCTTCGACGTCCCCGCCCGACGCGACGTCGCCTACTCGCTGGCGGGATCGGCCGCCCTGATGGCGGTGGCGGCGGCCCAGTCGGTCGATCTGGCGCTTGCACCCTACGTCGCCGCATGGCTCGCGACCGGAATGTGGGGACTCATCTCCATGTGGCAGTCGGCTGCCGCGATCCGGGGCGTACCGTGGGGGTCCGCCATCGCCGCTGTCCTCTGCGTCATCGCCCTCTCGGCGCTCTTCGTTTCGGTTCTGCCGGCGCCGCAGGTCTCGACGGCTCTCGTGTTCCCCTCCTCGGCCCGCGGATCCCAGCCGGTGAGCAGTCCGAGCAACCTCACCGACGGGTCCGCCTCGCTCCCGGCCCACAGCGCCGTGCCGTCGGGTCCAACCCGCCTCGGCGGCTACCTCGGGTTCGCAAAGTCCCTCGACACGGGGGTCCGTGCCCGACTCGGCAACCAGGTGGTCCTGCGGGTGCGGGCGAGCCGCCCGAGCTTCTGGATCGGCCAGACCTACGACCATTGGAACGGCCAGAGCTGGTCGGAGCGGGCGGCTCCCACCGGCGTCGGGCACGTGATCAAGCTCCAGACCGGCTCACCGTTCCCCATTCCTCTGGCCCCGGGCCAGGCGGCCCCCCTGGCGGACGGGGCGACCGACATCCAGACGTTCTATCTGGCCCAGTCGGGACCCAACCTGGTGTTCCACGCGGACAACGCCTCGCGGGTGTACATCCAGACACCGTCCTTGTACCTGACCTCGAACGGCACCCTCATCTCCGGCAACTCGATGGGGGCGGGAACCGTGTACACGGTGGTGTCGAACAACACCGCGGCCACGCCGGCCGAGCTCCAGGCGGCCGCCGCCCCGGGAACCGGTCCTGGCAGGTCGCTGGACCCCCTCCAGGCCGCCAACGACCTCCAGCTCCCCCATCCCTACCCGCGAGTTGCGGCCCTCGCCTCCCGGATCACCGCCGGGGCCGGAGCCGTCGGCGGTCCCCGGTCCAATGTCTACGACGCGACCAGCGCCATCGAGCGGTGGATGTCGACCCACGTCCGGTACTCGACGAACATCCCTCCACTGGCCCCGGGGGCCGACGCCGTCGACAGCTTCCTGTTCGGGACGAGGACGGGCTACTGCGAGCAGATCTCGACGGCCACCGTCGTGATGCTCCGCTCCCTCGGCATCCCCGCCCGCGAGGCCGTGGGCTACGTCCCGGGTTCGTACAATCCGATCACCGACCTCTACCAGGTGCAGGCCAAGGACGCCCATGCCTGGGTCCAGGTCTGGTTCCCCGGGTATGGATGGCAGAACTTCGACCCGACCGCCACTGTACCCTTGGCCAATCCCTCCCCGGGTTCGGTCCTCGCCACCTCGGCCCGGCACGAGCTCGCACGTGTGCCCTGGGTTCCGATCGGTGTCGCAGCCGTGTTCGGAGGGGTCGTTCTCTGGTGGTGGCGCAGGCGGCGGAGCCGTCCGCCCACCTGGGTCCACCAGGTCGCGGACGATCTCGAGCGGGGCGGCCGTCGGCTCGGGCGCCCGCGGCACCAAGCGGAGACCTTGTCGGCCTATGGCGAGCGATTGGCCGTGGTCGCGCCAGGTGCCGGCCCCCAGCTTGTGGCCGTGAGCCGCCTGGTCGAACGGGCGGTCTACGGCGGAAGGGAACCCTCGGCCGCCGAGATCGGCGCCGCGCTGGCCTTCACCCGCCGGTTCCGTTCGTTGGGACGGCGCCGGTCCGGTGGCATCGGAGCAGCAGCTGCCGCGGGTGCTTCCGGTGGGGCGCCCGGTCCGAAACCCCCAGGCGAGCCCACCGCTCCGTCAGCTCAGCTGCGCGAATGGGCCAGGGCCTCGTCGAACGAAGCTCCTCGGGCCAGCAGGGACCGATAGCCCATGAGCAGGCGGGGCTGGCTGAACGCCAACGCGGCACGGAGACGCTCCCCTCTCCGGTAAAGGGCCACCAGACGACCGTCCTCGACCGATCCGGCCACGACGACGATCTCGTCATCAGGACCGGGCAGCCCGAGCATCTGGATCTTGGTCCGGTACTGGTCCGACCAGAAGAACGGGACCGGATCGTACGGTTCGGCACCGTCGTCTCCGGCCAGTAGGTTGGCGGCAGCGGCCACCCCTCCCTCGGCGGCATTGGTCCAGTGCTCGACCCGCACCTGCTCCGACAGTCGCGGATGGGTCCACCGGGCCACGTCGCCGGCCGCCACCACGCCGTCGGCGGCAAAGAGCTTTTCGTCGCAGACCACGCCATCGTCGAGCTCGAGCCCGGATCCCTCGAGCCAGCGGGTCGCCGGCGACACCCCGACCCCGATCACCACGACATCGGCGGCCAACCTCGACCCGTCCGCCATGTGGACGAGCACCGGGTCGGCCCCACTCGGCGCCGTCTCCAGACGGTCAACGCCGACTCCGGTCTGTAGCGTCACCCCGGTGTCGCGGTGCAACCGACCACACGCCTCGCCCATCTCCTCGCCCAGGATCCGCGCCAGTGGAGTGGGCAACGTCTCCACCAGGGTCACCCGAATCCCCATACTCCGGCAGGTGGCGGCCACCTCGGCGCCGATGAACCCGGCCCCTATCACGACCAGCCGAGCCCGATCACCCACCTCTCCGAGCTCGCCTCTGATGGCCAGTGCATCATCCAGGGTTCGGAGGGTGTGCACACGATCCATCCCCTCGGTACCCGGCAACCACCGGGGGGATGCGCCGGTGGCGACGATCAGACCGTCGTAGCCGAGCACGGTCCCGTCGTCCAGGCACAGGCTCCGCGCCCCGATGTCGAGCGACTCTGCCCGGCGCCCGAGCCGGAACCCGAGTCCCAACGTGTCCAATGCATCGGGCGCATGGTGGTGGATCCGCGACACGTCCCAGGCACCTGCGAGGAACTGCTTGGACAGTGGCGGACGATCGTAGGGAGGGTGGATCTCGTCCCCCACCACGATGACCCGTCCACGATGCTCACGATGGCGGATCTCCTCCGCAGCCCGCAGACCGGCCAAGGAGGCGCCGACGACGACGACGGTTGCATCGGAGGAGAGCGGCTCGCGCATGGTGGGCCATCGTACGGGTGAGCGCCGCCCCCTCACCACCGGTCGATCCGGGACGGGCCGAGCTGGAGGCGTGCCCTGCCGGGCCGGCCGACGAGCCTCACCCCCCGAACATCATCCTCCACTGTTCGATCGACTGTGGTCGGAACACGTAGTTCTTGGTCCGGGTGTCGCCCATGGTGGCCGAAGAGGAGGCGGAGTACCGATGGCCGGGATACAGGACCGTGTCGTCGGGCACCCGGGCCAACCGGGTGGTGAGTGACTCGTACATGGCATCGGGGTCCCCGCCTGGCAGGTCGGTCCTGCCGCATCCCTCGAGGAACAACGTGTCCCCTGCGACCAGCCGGCCATCGACCAGGAAGCACTGACTTCCGGGCGTGTGTCCTGGGGTGGGTACCAGCGTGATCGGCACCGCACCCACCCGGACCACGTCCTCACCATCGTGCAGAACGAGATCACCAACCCCGACACCGGTAGCGCGCTCAACCCATGGCGCCTCCTCCCACTGCACATGAACCGGAAGCGCCTCCGGACTCGAATCGAGGAGGCGGGCGATGCCCTCGATGCGCACACCCATCATGTCCCCACCTACGTGGTCCGGGTGGTAGTGGGTGCCCAATGCCCCGACCAGGTGCATCCCGTCGGACTCGACGAGGTCGAGAAGCTCGCCGACGGCATAGGCCGGGTCGACCACGACCGCCTCACCGGTCACCCTGTCCCCCACCAGGTAGACGAAGTTGACCATCTGGCGTGCAACCGGGTCAGAGGTGGCAAAGTCCTGCCCGGCGAGGAGCTGGCGGAAGTAGAGGCGGTCGTCGGTAGCGGCGTCGCTCACCTACCCACCTTAGGTGCCATCCGCATCGGGACCGTCGGAGGTCTCCGGGGCGGTGCTCGTCGAAGTCTGGAGGTAGGTGCGCATCCGGACCTGCTCGCCCTGATCGAGTGCATCGAGCAGAGCCAGCAGGCCGGAGAAACCGACCGGTCCGAGCTCTACTCGAAACTGGTCGTCGATAGCCCGAGTCACTCGTTGCTGGGCCCGGAGGCATTCGGTCCCCCGGACGGTGACCTTCACGGACTTCTCCCGGTCACTCGTCGGCGAATCAACGGCGGTGACATACCCGCGCTCGCGTAGATGCGCGACAACCCTTCCGGCGCCCTGACGGGAGATGCCGAGCTCCCGCCCGATCGCCGAGATCGCAGATCCGGCGGGATCCAAACAGACCCGGAGCACGCGCCCGTCGGGGAGGCGTCGGTCACCGAACCCCGCGTCGGCCATGGCGCCTCCTACAACTGGGGCTACTACAACTGGGGCTGCAACGCTGCCGATCAACTCGGCGATGGCACGACCACCAACAGCAACGTGCCGGTCCGAGTACAGGTTCCTTCTGCCGTCAGACAGGTGTCCCAAGGGGGAGCAGCGCCGCAAACGGCCAGACCAGCCATCCTGGCGAACGGCACGGCGTGGACCTGGGGCGACAACACAAGGGGTCAACTCGGCACCGCCAGCGACGTACGGATCGCGACCGCCCGGTCGAAGTCAACAGCCGCGTGACGCAACTCACATCAACCGCGACCAATGTCGCCGCGTTCGAGCGGCGCTGAGCCTGAGGGCTGCCCGTCTGGCGGAACCAAGGCCCTCGCCGCTCACTTCCAGAGGCGAACCAGGTGAGGATGGCCCAGGCGTCGCTAGCCGTTCCGGATCCGTGCTTCTACCGGCCGCAACCCCGCCCACGCTGATTGCGATGCGAACCACCTCGGTCATGAGAAAGCGATTTGAATCGGTCAGACCGGCTTGACCACTTCAGTGGGTCGCGTTCCCACGGAGAGGTGGCCTACGAGACCAGGATTTTCTCCTTGGCTGCAACCAACTGCGCGCTATGAGCGTGTCTATAGCGTGAGGAAAGGTCACTCGGAGGGAGCGGAGCACGTGCGTGAGTAGCCGCAAGAGTACTGAAGCTGACTCGTTCGACGCATTTTTCCGCGCGACAAAGAAGCCCCTCCTCGCTATGGCGTACGTCCTCACCGGTGACATCTCTACTGCTCAGGACCTATCCCAAGAGGCACTCCTTCGTACCTGGGAACGGTGGTCGCGAATCGGGCAATATGACAGCCCAGAAGGATGGACACGCCGCGTTCTCCACAATCTCGCGGTTGACAATAGGAGGAGCGCACGGGTCAGAACGAGGACTGCCCCAGAAGCTCGGACACTCCCAGCTCCAGATGATCTCCACCTTTCCCTCGCAGCAGCACTCCGATCACTGCCGAAAGATCAGGTGACAACTCTCATCCTCCATGATGGCGCAGGAATGTCCATCCGAGAGGTTGCCCTTCAGATGTCGGTACCGGAAGGCACTGTCAAGTCTTGGTTGAGTCGTGGACGAGCATCTGCTGCTTCTCTTTTGAGCGACTCTTCCACCCATCGGAAGGAGGGCCATGCCCAACGATGACTACGAAATCGAAGAGCTCCTTCGGTCCATGTATAGCTTCGGGCACGATTCACAATGGAATCTGAGTCCCGATGACCTGCGAGCAAGTGCACACCGATTCCGTCTCCGCATGCCCGATCCCAAATTTCTGGTGCTCGCTGCCGCCGCAGTTGTTCTCATCATCGTGGGATTTGGACTAACCGGATTCTCAGAGACGAGGAGCTCGTCGGTGAAGAAACCAGCACGCACCACAACTACGGCGCCAAAGGTCCACTCGGTCATTGTGCCGAATCTCATCGGTCAATCGCAACTTTCGGCGACGAACGCGGTGGACACGGTTGGGTTGAAAGTGGGTACTGTGAACTCGCTTCCGAGTTCACAGTACGGAGCAGGGATTGTGATCAATCAGAGTCCTGGGCCGCATGAATCTGTGAGTCCGAACACCTCGATCGATCTGGTTATCTCATCGGGGTCCGCGAGCCCACGCTCAGCGACGGCCCCCTCTCCGACTACGACGACTACAACCACTCCACCAAGCACCGCGTTCACTCCACCAAGCACCACGGTTGTCAACGCGTTGACACGGTTCATTGGAAGCTGGGGAATGCACGATGGATTGATCGTCATCAATAGTAATGGCACAGGGCAACTCCGCTGGCCGGGGATAACCGCGCCAATAGGCATCCTTCAAGTCGCTCAGATTGCCGTCACCGCCACCTCTTTATCCCAGGCACAGGTCTCGATAATATCAGGAACACTGAGCTATTCAAGCGGAACGACGGCCGGCACTTTCCTCCCAGATATGCACACATTCGGGCCTGGGTCGACGTTTACGTTGAGCACCACCCCATTCGGATTGGCGCTCACCGAAAATAGTCAACACGTCTATGACTTCTGTACGTGGGCCGAGCTCCATGCGGGCCTGGATCAACAATACTGTGGTGCATGAGTTGATACTGGAATCTCAACGGGTGCCGCACCGCTGGAGCGATACCGTCACTGCGCCTACCAGCTGGTCTGCGGCACATGAGTAGCGACGGCTGCAACTTGGACCGCCTGAATCCGGTCGTCGCTCGGAGGTGGTCTAGCCCGGAGGCTCAATGGATGCCGCGCTCGGCGTCCTTCCAGTACTGGGCCCGCAGCTCTCGTTTGAGCACCTTGCCCGAAGGGTTCCGGGGCAGCGAATCGACAAAGACGACCGAGCTCGGGCACTTGTAGTGGGTGAGCCGGCCACGGCTCGTCTCGATGATGTCGGAGGCGAGTGAGTCGCCTTCGGGTGCTCCTTCCGCCCGGACCACGACGGCCATCACCGACTCACCCCAGACGTCGTCAGGGATACCGATGACCGCCACATCGGCAACCCACGGATGGTCGGCGAGCACGTTCTCGACCTCGGCCGGGTAGACATTCTCCCCGCCGGTGACCACCATGTCTTTGATGCGATCGTGAAGGAAAAGGTACCCGTCTGCATCGAGCCATCCGGCGTCGCCGGTGCGGAACCAACCGTCTTCACTGAGGACGGTGGCGGTCTCGACCGGTTTCTTCCAGTATCCGAGCATGTTCTGCTCCGAACGGGTGCAGACTTCACCCACGGCGCCGATTGGGGCCGGCCGGCCGGACTCCGGATCGATGATGGTGATTTCGACATGGTCGAAAGGCCGACCGGCCGACCTGAGCAGATGCGATCGAAGTCCATTCGGATCATGGTCTTCGGGCATCAGCGAGGTGATTGCCCCGGTCGTCTCGGTGAGACCGTAGACCTGGGCGAAGTTGCAGCCGAAGGCATCCATCGAACGGATCAGGACCTCCTGCGTGATCGGCGAAGCTCCGTAGAAGATGGTTCGAAGTGAGCTCACGTCAGTCACCGCCAGCTCGGGCGCGGTGAGGAGGTGCAGGAGAACGGCGGGCACCACGAAGGTCTCGGTGATCCGATAGGTCTGGATGAGCGAAAGGACTTCGGCGGGGACGACGTCTCGAACAATCACCGAGTGACCGCCCTGGGACATCCCACATAGAGCCCAGCCCGATCCTCCGATGTGGAACAGCGGCATGGCCACCAGGGAAACGGTGTCAGGTCCTATATGGAAGACCGTCTCGGCCTCGGACAGGATGCGCGAGAGATTGGCGGCCGACAGCATCGCCCCCTTGGGGAGACCAGTCGTCCCCGACGTATAGAGCTGAAGGACCACATTGTCGCCGGCTGGTTCGAACCCGGGGTCCGCCTTCCCAGCACCGTCCGATCGCCATTCGGGCAGTTCGACTAGAGGAACCACCATTGGCGGGTTCGAGAGGATGGAACCGAGAGTCGCCGCCGCGTCCGAGTAGTCGGTGCCGACGAAGAGGATCGGTGCGTCGGAATCCTCGAGGACCGCGGCCATCTCCGCCGGATTCAGACGCCAGTTGACTGCGACACACACTGCACCGAGGAGCGCGCACCCGAACAGGACTTCGAAGTACTCGATACCGTTGCGATCGAGGAATGCGACCCGGTCACCGACCTCGATACCCGCGCTCGCGAGTGATCGGGCCACCTGTTTGGCCCGCCGGTGGACCTGGGACCAGCTGAGAGTGGTCGCGCGGCAGGTGAGCATGGGTGCATCCGGGGTCACCTCGGCCCAATACCGCAGCATCGTCGATATGGTTCGAAGGCCGCTGGCCGACTGGTGCTTCTCAGCGCTCATCGACCTTCCCCGATCGCTCCAAACCCCGGACCATCACACTACTGGCGACCCTGCGGGCGGGTGAGGTTTCCCGGGTATCCGCGGTCCTTCAGAGCTGGACCGATCCCACCTGGCCGGCAAATCGAACGCGCACATCCGAGCTCAGAAGAGTCCTTGTGCCGTGCCCGTCGGCGGATCGATCGTCGATTCCCCATCATCCAGAGCGTCTTCGGATCCGTCGGTCACATCACCGGGGTCCGGGCTGGCGGGCGCAGTCCGCTCTGACTCTTCGAGACGGGGCACCAGCTCCTCGACCCGCATCCGGGTACGACGGAGACGGCGATCGAGCTCGTCGACGATGCACGTCGCCCGCTCGAGCCGGTCCACCAACCGATCGACGTCGACGACACCGTTTTCGAATTCGTCGATGATCCTGTCCAAATCGGCAATTGCATCTGTGTAGCTCATCTCGAGGATGGTCGGATCGACTTCGCCGTCGGCCGCCGCGGCCGCTCGAGTGCTCGCTGTTCGGGAACTGTCGCCGCTGCCTCGGGTCGCCGTCATCACTGGATCCCTTCCTCGGGTCGGAGCTCGGATTGGTCTTCACGCTGGTTGGTCGAGTCACCGGGGTGGTCGATGGCTCGCACCTCGGAGAGGATGTCCCCGTCGACCAACAGTGTGGAGAGGAGATCCCCGAGCGCCAGAGCTTTGGATGATCGCACGACTCGGCCCTCGTGGTCACGGGTCAAGGAGTAGCCGCGCTCGAGCTGGCGCCGGTAGTCATAGGCGTCGAGTAAACGTCGGCACTGGTCCAGGCGGCCCAGTTCCGCATCGACGAGCCGGCCGGGAAGCACCGTCAGAGGTGCCGTGCGGAGCACCAGCGCCCGATCGGCTCCGTCGACTGCTCGCACGGCCGAACGGGCCAATGCCCGGCCCGTGACGGCCAGCTGGTCTTCACGGGCGTCCAGTTGGCCGCGAGCAACGGTCCGCAGGGTGCGGGTGCGCAACACGAGACGCTCGTCATGCCGGCCGAGAACAGACTTGGAGGAGGTCACCAGGCCGTGCCGCTGCCGGACCAGAGAGCGCTCGGACCCTTCGAGGCCGTCGCGGGCAAGGCGAGCAGTGAGCCGGGCGGCTTCGACGGTACGGTCCCAACAGTCGGTGGCGATGCGAGCCAGCGCATGACCGCACTCGGTCGGCGTGATGAACGAGCGATGGGCCACCTCGTCGGCCACGGACAGGTCACCGGTGTGGCCGATGCCGGTCCAGATCGGAGGCACCGAGACGGCGATGGCCCGGGCCACCGGTTCACTGTCGAAGGTGGCCAAATCGGACTTCGAGCCTCCGCCACGGACCACGACGACGAGGTCGCAGGCCTGGACCGTGTCCAGCGCGAGAGCCGAGGCCACGGACAACGCCGCCTCGCGGCCCTGAACCTGAGTGGGGACGACCCGGACGTCGAACGCCATCCGAGACGCCTCGAGCTGGCCGAGGAAATCTCGATAACCCTCGGTGCCCGGACTGGCGACGAGCCCGATCCGAAGGGGAAGGCCTGGCATCGGTCTCCCCCTGTTCCGGTCGAAGAGCCCTTCGTCGACCAGAGCCCTGACCAGCCCGGCCCGTTCGGCAGCCACTCTGCCCAACAGGGCGTCGGTGTCCAGGTCGGTGAGAATGAAGTCGACGGTTCCCCGGGCCTTGTAGAACCTGACCTCGCCCCAGGCACGCACCACCATGCCCGAATCCAGGACGATCCCCAGCCGCTCGAGAGTGGAGCGAACGCTACGCCACCGGGTTGACCAGCATTTGACGTTGAGCGTCGGTGCCCCGGAGTCCTGCGCGTCGGTCGGATCCACCAGGTCGATGAAACAGTGCCCTTTCGCCAGCACCTTGAGCGAGCGGATCTCACCGGTGACCCAGATCTCCCTGGGAAACGATGATCGCAGGGCCTGGTCGACCCGGTGGTAGAGCTCGGTGATCGAGAGCGCATCGGGAGCGGTGGGGGCGTCCGAGGGGCATTCGGCGGGCGGCTGGACGGACACGGCGCCAGGTTAGAGCCAGGTTGTGACGACGTGAGTCATGGGCGCCACTGCCCGCTCCGGGCGAAAGGCCGGTGTCTGTGGGACCATGGAGGCGACGGTGAGCCGGCCGGGTGGCCGCGACCCGCCCGGCCGAGTCGTACGCCAGGTCGGACACGGGTCGAGGAAGGTCGGGACTCCACAGGGCAGGGTGCTGGCTAACGGCCAGTCAGGGCGACCTGCAGGAACGTGCCACAGAGAACAGACCGCCGATGGCGAGCCCTCGGGCCGCACAGGTAAGGGTGAAACGGTGCGGTAAGAGCGCACCAGCGGCCGGGGTGACCTGGTCGGCTCGGTAAACCCCACCCGGAGCAAGGTCAGACAGGGGGTCGGGCTGCCCGTCCGGTGGTCCATCGGGACCACGCCCCCGGGTAGACCGCTCAGATGGATGGCCACCCGATCCCCCGAGGGGGGTCGACAGAATCCCGCCTACAGGCCGGCTCACCGTCACCAGGGCTTTTGTCCCTGGAAGGGGCCTGTATGGCCCCATCGTGGCCCAATTCCCATTACGAGCCTTGTGTGGCACCACGTCGTGAGTACGGAACAGGTGGGATCAGTTGGATCGGCGCGACCAGGGTTCGCCTCCGGATCTGGGTGCCCACAGCCGACGGCCGGCGCCGTGCAACCAAGGTCGTCAGGGTGCCCGATCGGGAGGGCGGAGGGCCGGGGGCGGCCAAAGCGGAGTTGGAGAAGTTCATCGCTGAAGTGGCCGAGCGGTCGTCCACACCGGTGCCATCGACGGTCACGGTTGCCGAGATGCTCGACGCTTACTTGGTCCACTGCAAGAGGATCGGACGGACCCAGTCCACCATCGAGAGCTACGGGAACGCTGCGGCACGGTTGCCGACGATGCTCGGGGCGATACCGCCCACCATGCTGAAGCCCCATGATCTGGACGCGTTCTACGGCGACCTGGCCGTACGTCTGGCGGACAACACCATCCGCCAGACCCATGCCATCCTGACTGGTGCGCTCGAGCAGGCGATCAAGTGGGGCTGGATCACGGACAACCCCGCCAAGGGTGCAACGGCCCCCGGACGCCACAAGCCGAAACGCAGCGCTCTCCCCCTCCCCGACGTCGCGAAGATGATCGCCGCAGCTTCAGCTCCTCGGAAAGATGGGGCGGATGGCGATGTGGTCATGGCGATAGCGATCGCCATGGCGGCGCTGACCGGCGCCAGACGGGGTGAGCTGTGCGGCATGCAGTGGAGCGACATCGACCCGGCCACATGCTCCATCACCATCGAGCGGCAGTGGGTCCCCGGCAAGGGAGGTCAGTATCTCGCTCCCCCGAAGTCCGAGGAAGGGGTCCGTTCGATCGTCCTCGGTCGACTCGGTCTCGACCTGATCGAGCGATACCGCGACATCCAGCGGGATCTGCTCCGCCGTGAGCCGGACGGCTGGCTGCTCAGCTACGACGCGGGCGTCACCCCGATGCGAGCCAAGGCACTCGGCCAAGCCATCACCGACCTCGGCAAGGGGCTCGGCATCAACGTCACGACCCACTCGTTCCGACGAGTGTCAGCCACCCAGCTCGTGGCCTCCGGAGTCGACGTGGACACCGCTGCTCGACGACTGGGCCATACGAAGGAAGTCATGCTGGCGTCGTACGTGCTCGGCACCGACGACCCATCCGTCGTCGCCGCTCAGACCATCGAAGAGCGCCTCGTCGCACAAGGACTGCCGCTTGGAACGATCCTCGGTGCCGATGCCATCGAGGTAGAGGATTGCTGATCTTCCGGGAACGCTGCTCGCGATTGCGCGGGCTCCTGGACGATGGAGCATCGTCTACCAACGACACCCGCCTTGAGAGGGCGATCGGGACTGCTCAGGGCGTACCGTCAAACGGCTTGAGTCCTGTTCAGGATATGTGCGCGTCCATCTGGTAATCGTCCGTAGGCTCTGATTGCGCAGAGTTCAGTAGCAAAACCAGTAGCAAGGTCTGGTTCATTGCAACCATTCAGGTCTGCGGCGGGTTCGGGCCCAAACAAGCCCGCGGACCGCGCGATTCGCGAGATCAACTCGAACCTGCTCGAATTTCGGGCATGTCGGATGCGGATCGGGAACAACTCCTCGAAGCCGAGAACGAGGCCCTGCGCGCGGAGTACTCGGCTCTGGCTGCTGAGGTCGAGGTGGTGCGCACGGAGAATGCCGCGCTGACCCGTCGGGTCGACGAACTCAGCCGTCGTCTGGACAAGGGATCCAAGAACTCCTCGATGCCTCCGTCGTCCGACTCGCCGAAGAACAAGGCAGAGGCGACCAAGACCCGTGCGGCACGACGGGCTGAAGCGAAGGCGAAGCGCAAGGACGATGTGGAGCGCAACCGGGGAAAGCAGCCCGGTGCACCGGGGGCGAACCTGTCGATGCGGTCCGATCCTGACGAGGTCGTCGAGCACGAGCCGACGAACTGTGGATCCTGTGGCAACGACCTCTCCGATGCGCCGGTGGAAGGGCTTGAACGCCGCCAGGTGTTCGATACGCCGGTGCCGGTCGTCTCTTGCATCGAGCACCGGGCGGTGACCAAACGCTGCACCTGCGGGGCGACGACGAAGGGCGCCTTTCCGACAGAAGCCAAGGCTCCCGCCACCTACGGGCCGAACGTACGGGCGTCGGCCCTCTACCTCCTCATGGGCCAACATCTCCCCGTCGAGCGCACCGCCCATGCGGTGGCGCAGCTCCTCGGGTGTCCAGTTTCCACTGGGTTCATCGCCTCCCTCGTCCCCGAGGCATCCGATCGCCTGGTCGGCTTCCTCGATACCTTGAAGCAACGCCTGCGGGCATCGTCCCTTCTCCACGTGGATGAGACCTTCGACCAGGTCGGGACGGACAAGCTGTGGTTCCACGTAGCGACCAACGAGCTCTACACCTTCCTTTCCGCCTCCATGACGAGAGGGACGTCCGCACCCGACGAGGCGGGGGTGCTCCCCGACTTCAGGGGCACGATGGTCCACGACCGGTTGGCGATGTACTTCGCCTACGACAAAGCGACCCATGCGATCTGCCTGGCCCATTCTGCGGAACCCGCGAGCTGGCAGCGGTCGGCATCGGCTGGGATCAGGGCTGGGCCAACGACATGGCCGCACTCCTGCTCGAGATGAACAACGCCGCCCACCATGCACGCAACCTGGGGAAGCGCCGGCTTCCCCGTCGGGTTCTTTCCGCATTCCTCGCCCGCTACGACGAACTGGCCACCGCTGGCCTTGCCGCCAACCCCCAGCCAACCGGACGCAAGCGGGACACCCTCGAAGCTGCCGGCTACAACCTGGCCGCAGCCCTCGTGAAGCTAAAGCCCGAAGCCACCCGGTTCGCCACCGACCTCGATGTTCCCTTCACCAACAACCTGGCCGAGTCCGCCATCCGAATGACCAAGATCCACGCCAAGGTGAGCAACTGCTTCCAGAGCCTGGCGGGAGCCCAGGGCTTCGCTGCCATCCGCTCCTACCTCGCCACCGCGGCCAAGCACGACGTCGGCGCACTCGATGCGCTCGTCCAGCTGATCGGCGCCGAGGCC
>DAHUZT010000094.1 GCA_027315005.1 Acidimicrobiaceae bacterium
CTAGCGGGGTTTCATCCCAGCCCGACGAGGCGGTGTCCGCGTCGTCGAAAACGCATCGGGCTTCTTCGTTCGGCCGATCGGACGCCTCTCGTTGACCGGGTGCTCGGTTCGGCCCGGGAACCACCAGTGGTCAGACCCGGATCCTGTTGATCCTCGATTCGGGATCAGCCGGCTGGATGACCAGGGCTGAGCTCCGGAAGCTGTAGGAAGGTGAGCACGCCGGATTGGTTGCCGACGCCGCCGCAGACTCCCTCGACGAGGTGCGCCCGGTGATCACCCACGTCGAAGCGATCGAGGATGAGGCACTCGAGCCATGCGGCGCAGTCCCGTAGGATCGGAGAAGACGTCCTTGTTCCCCGATCCCATCGGCACCGGGTGAACTTGTCGGCTTCGTCCCCGGTCACCTCTCCGAAGAGCGAAGCGAGCTCGATCTGCTCGGCTCCCAGAAGATGGAGCGCCATCCCTGCCGAACGCTCGACAACGTCGAAGGTATGGTTTTCCTTCGATATGCAGACCAGAAATCGCGCCGGTCGGATACTGCACTGGGTCACGAATCCGACCAGGCATCCGCTCGGAACACGACTCTCATCCGCAGCCGTCACGACGTAGATGGCATAGTCCGTGTGTTCGGTGATCGGATCCGAGACTTCCTCGGTTGCATCGCCACGAGCACCCCGGACGCGATCTCCGGTCATGGGTGAGCGGGTCGTCGCTTTCGATCGCGACCGGATCGCGCGGAGCTGACCAGCTGCGGTTGCCGGTACACCTTCGGTGTCACAGTTGCGACCCTACAGGACGTGGATCGGAACCGCCTCAGCCTCCAATCGCTTGCAGGTCAGTCAACTGAGCCATGACTTGTGCGAACCTAATGCGGTGGATCTCCTCGTGAATCGACCGGCGGAAAAGCACTCGAGCTGTGTCCGGTGCTCGACGCCGATGCGGGGTCACGACCTGCTGGCCGTGCCTCGAGTGAAGGTCGCAGAGGCACACTGCGAACCACGAGGATGGTCGGTATCGAAATCGAGGCATTTTCGAGCATGACCAACAACTCCTCCTGGTCCCGAGTGCCTCTGCTCGGTCGAGCGATCGATTGGTTCGACCGGTTCCAAAGACGGTCGGCAGGCCCGGCAGTGATCGTGTCCGTAGGCAAGAAGTTCGCCAGAGATCGAGGCGGAATGCTGGCCGCACTGATGGCATATTACGGATTCCTGTCACTCTTCCCCCTCCTGTTGTTGCTGATCACCGTCGTCGGGTTGTTGACCGGGGGGAACGCCTCGGCAATTCAACGTGTCGAGCATTCTGCACTCTCCCGGTTCCCTGTCGTGGGTTCACATCTGGCGGCCAACATCCGTTCAATCCACAATCGGGCCGGCGTCGGACTGGCTGTCGGCATTGTGGGTCTGCTGTGGGGATCACGGGGAGTTGTCCGAGCCGGCCAGCACGCCATGGCTCAGATCTGGTACGTACCAATCATCGACCGGCCCCGGTTCGTCGCCAAATTGGTCCGCTCTCTCGTGCTCATCGGCTTGGTCGGTGGGCTGCTCCTCGTCACCACCGCATTGACCGGAGTGGTGACGGTGGGCGGTCGGACCACTTCCGTCTTCGCCGCCACTGCTTTGACGTTGTTCGGCAATGTCGTGATCTATGCAGTGGCGTTCAGAATTCTCACTCCTGGTGCCGTCCCCTGGCGGCGCCTGTGGCCAGGTGCGGTACTGGGTGGGACGGGCTGGACGGTACTCCAGTACGCGGGCGGTGCGCTCGTCGACCACTTTCTGCGCAATACCAACCAGATCTACGGGTTTTTCGCCATAGTGCTCGGATTGATGGTCTGGATCTCACTCGGGTGCCAGCTGAGCCTGTACGCAGCTGAATTCAACGTTGTGCTCAGTCAGGGCCTGTGGCCATGTGGGCTCCGGGCCTCGCTCACCGCTGCGGATCGACGGATGCTCGAGGGCTGCATTCACCGGGAACGGAGCCATGAAGACGAGCGCATTGCCGTCTCCTTCGTCAACCCCGAGTCGTCGGTGCCGGACGGATAGGGACTTCGAAGAGACTGGACGGTGTGGATGGAAACTCGACGATTTGGATGGATGGAGTGAGGGGATCCTCGCTCGAGCCGGTGGTCTCGGTTGTGGAGACCCGGGCCTTCGGCACGATTGCATCGATAGGGTTCGGAACACTATCGGCCACCGTTTGGCAAAGAGACCGCCGGCTCGAACAGGACCAGAGAGCCACCTACGATCAGGGTGAGTGGGCGATGTTCACCGGGGTGGACTGCAAGGGAGACGACATGGACGCAAGTCGCTGGGCCGAAGTGGATGCCTACATCTCCGACGTGCTGATCCCAGCCGATCCGGTGCTCGATGGTGCCCTGGAAGCCTCTCGTGACGCGGGGCTACCGGCAATCAATGTTGCCCCGAATCAAGGAAAGCTCCTCCACCTGTTGGCCCGGATCCAAGGAGCGACCTCGATTCTCGAGGTAGGGACCCTGGGTGGATACAGCACGATCTGGCTGGCTCGGGCTCTGCCCCCCACCGGTCGTCTGATCAGCCTGGAGCTCGATGCCCGGCACGCCGAGGTGGCTCGAACCAACCTCGAGCGTGCCGGTCTGACCGGCGTGACTTCGGTCCTCGTCGGTCCGGCGATCGGGTCGCTTGAGTCACTGGCGAAGGATGAAGCGGGTCCCTTCGATCTCGTCTTCATCGACGCCGACAAGCCAAACAATCCCGAGTACTTCGCCTGGGCGGTGAAGCTGGCCCGACCCGGGAGCATCATCATCGTCGACAACGTCATCCGCAATGGTGCTGTCGCCGATTCCGACAGCGAGGACCTTGGCATTCTCGCGACCCGAAGGCTCAACGAGGCGATGGCCGCCGATCCCCGGGTCAGTGTCACCGAGGTACAGACGGTAGGGTCCAAAGGTTACGACGGCTTTGCGCTGGCCCTCGTCGTTGGCAGCTGATCGCTGTCGTGGCGATCGGCTCCGATGTCCGAGGAGTTCTCTGGGACGTCGGGCCCCACTCTCACGGGTCCGCGGTTGCCCGCTGCCTCACGCGTCCAATGACTATCGTGCAGACCGTCGGTCCCTTCCAGAGACGGTGCCGGCTCAGCCCGTCTGCGGATGGGTGGGAGTGGTCCCGTTCGCCAGCAGGATGTCGAATCCGTCCGGAATCTTGAGCATGCCGGGGGCGGTTCCGGCTGTGGCAGTGAGCCCATACTGCCAGACAATCGAATTCGTCTTGGGATCGATGACGACTACCCGGTCGTTGTAGTCGTCGTTCAGCATGATGAGCCCATTGGGCAGTCGTTCCGCCAAGGAGGGGCGCCTCAGCATTCCATCCCCCGCCGTGACGTCATAACGCCAGAGGATCTGGCCCGCCCGGTTGAACTCGAGGATCCGTCCTTCACCTTTCGGGTTGTAGTCGGCGAGGAGGTAGAGGTCAGGGCCCAGTTGCTGGGGGTCTGAAGGGTAGTTGACGATCGGAAGTTGCACTGTCCACACCATCTTTCCTGCGGGTGTGTACTCGGAGATCCAGGAACCGTTGATCTCCGAGATCAGCACATTGCCATTGGCAAGCGGAGTATCGCCGTTCGGATAGGCGAGCGATTGGTTGGGAACGTGCGCATCGACACCGTTACCGATCTGGCCGAGTATCTGTTTCTGAGGGTTGATGAACAGGATTCGATTGTTGGAGGCGTCAGCCACTGTCACGACTCCGGACTTCAGCATGTAGGCATCGTCTGGTTGATCGAGGTAGCCAGGAAGGCTGCCTGGTACGCCGGGGTGGCCATACTGCCAGAGGAGCTTCCCAGATGGGTATCCGATCTCCACAATGGTGTGGTTGTTCTCTTGGTTGGAGATGATGCCGCGGCCGTGGTCGAAGAAGAAGGCGTCGTCTGGGAAGTAGAACCCGCCTGGTGGTGGTGGTGCCGTCGCTGACGGGTACTGCCAGGTGATCGAGCGTGCGGCGTTGATGGCGATCAGCCGATTGTTGCCGCGGTCGGCCATGAGCAGGGTGCCCGAGAACGGCGAACCCGCACTTGGGCCACCGGCCGGCCCGCCATAGGGACTCGGACGGAGGGAGAGCACGGTTTGGAGCGTCCCGGAAGGGATTCCGGCCTGGTCGGTGCCGGACTGAGAGGCAACTTCGCCACCGACGATGTACCCGATTGCGGAAGCGCCCGTGCCAACAGTCGCGTAACCACCGAATGCCTCTGCCTGAGGCAGTAGTCCGGCGTCGAGGACCTTGGCTCCGTTCGGCTCGAAGGCGTAGATCCGCGTCAAGGTCGAGCCACCGGGGACCTGGCCACCAGCGACGTAGATCGTGCCATCGACGACGAAAGCTGCGGCACCGTAGAGGGCTCTCGGAAGATGCCCAACGATCGTTGCGGTGTGCGTGGTTGGATCGACCATCTGGATATCGTTGGTCGCGGTGACGTTCGAGGATCCGGAGGCCGTTTCCCCCCCGAATGCGAAGATCTGGCCGCCGAAGGAAGCGACCGCGCTGTAGCGAACGGGGACTTTCAGCGTTGCAACTGATGTGAACTGGGTGCCATCGGTCGTGGCGAGGACCTTTCCGAGGTAGGAGACACCGTTGTAACCGCCGACGATGTAGGCCACGGTCTTCGAATGAGCGTCGCCGCTCGATCTGATCGTCGTAACGGCGAGGTCCGACCGCGGCTCGGGGAGCTGCGAGGGAGCCTGTCCGGTTGCCACCCCACCCGGCGGAATCGAAGGGGACCCGATGGACTGGACGGTTGCCACGGTGTTGGGCGAGCCACCTCCGAAATCGAACGTCGTCGCACCGAGAGTGGCCGCCGCTGCATCGTGTACCGGATTGGGCAGGGTCCCTGCGGCAGTGACGGTGCCCTTGATGGGGTCCAGAGTGAAGACGCCGGAGACCGAGCTGCCCGATGGAGTGATGCCGCCGAGGATGGTGAGGCCCTTCCCGTTGGCGACGACGGCCTCCCTGGAGATCGGCGATGGCAGCTGCCATGGCTCGACGCCGGCCTCGAGCGACCCCGGTCCGGTCGACCCGGTCACTGTGATGCGGGACGCAGCCCTCCGATGAGTTGCCGAAGACGTGGTCGATCCCCCTGAATGGGTGACGATGAGAGTGGTGACCAGGACGATGGCCACCAAGATGGTGACAGCCGTCGCCCGCCGTCGGCGCAGGCGGGTCCTTCGGGTGATCTGCGAGTGTCGAGCCATAGCGGTCATTGTCTACACGGGAAGTGTTCTCGGCTGCCGTCGGGTGAGAGGACACCAGCGGCTCAGATGCTCGGAGGACCGCCACCCGGTTGCGCACGCGCCGGCGGTAGGCGAATTGAGGCTGACCCGGTGCGGCGTGATTCGATCTGACCAGCCCAAACTCCGATGAAGCAATTCGGATCGGCCGATCGACTAGAACAATGGCATGACGGCCATCCTCTCGTCGTCGGCGTTCATCTCCTCGGCCGGCTACCTTGCCATCTTCGTCCTGAGCGTCGCTCAGTCGTGTTGCATTCCGACCTCTTCCGAACTGACGTTCGGATTTGCCGGCGTCCTCTCGGCCACGGGGCATTTGAACCTGTTCGCAGCCATCGGAGTCGGGGTCGTAGGCGAGGTGACCGGTGCGTACATCGCCTGGACGATCGGGCGCTTTGGTGGCAGGGCGCTGGTGGACCGATACGGAAGGTACGTGCTGCTCACTCACAGCGACCTCGATCGTGCCGAATCCTGGTATCAACGGCACGAGCGGTGGGGAGTGTTCGGTGCTCGTCTTGTCCCGGTGATACGGAATTTCGTCGCCCTTCCTGCCGGCGTGGCGGAGGTGCCGCTCCTACCGTTCGGCCTTCTGACGGCAGCAGGAAGCCTCATCTGGGCTTCGGCGCTGGCCGGGATCGGCTATGGATTGGGATCCCACTGGCGGCAGATCGTCCACGGCGTCAGCGATGCCGGCTACGTCGTGGGTGTCCTGGTGGTGATCGTTCTGGCCATGTTCTTCGTCCACCGGTGGCGCACCTACCGCGTACAGCGGGACGAGGAGATCCGCACGGGCAGATCCGGATCTCGTCGGGCCGGTGATACGTCACAGCAACCTGCCGATTCCACCTCGCAGGAGCGGTCGCGGCCGACGGAGGCCCCGATTCTCCGCACCGAAGGTCCGGGTGGAACCGAATCCGGCACCGGACAGGTCGATCCAGACTCCTCCTTGCCCAAGAGCCATGTTCGGATGGCTCAACCACCACCACAGGACGGGCCGCCCACGGCCTCGGGTTGAGGGGCGCCTCCGCCGGCAGACCCGGAGGGTCTCGGATGAGACCCGTCGTCCTCTGTAGCGCTGCCGAACCGGAGGCTGACCGGTGGGTTCATACGGCCGCAGAGGGAGTGGTGTCCAGGGACATCACAGCAGCGAGGTGTTCACCTTTGGGGTTGACCTGGTCCTGTGCATGCCGATCTTGGCTCCACCCGCGGGTTAACAGCCGGACGCCCACACTTCATCCACAGCTCACGGGGCTGCGCGGTTCGATCCGTGACTCCTGGGTGAACGTGGGTCCGCCTCCATCGCGGCGATTC
>DAHUZT010000011.1 GCA_027315005.1 Acidimicrobiaceae bacterium
CGCCGGACCGCAAAGAAGACCGCGACACCGATCAGTAGGGCCACCGCCCCAACCAGGACCGCATTTCGCCGCCACCTCCCGTGCTGGTTGGTTACGGGATGGTAGACGGGCACCGAAACGTCGGGCGGAATCTGCGCGAAAGACCTCGACGACTCCGTGGTCGTGCCCGGCGCTTCCCTGCCAGTGGCCTCACCGGTCCGACGGAGCGCACCGGTGATGGTGGACTCCTCTGCACTCTCGGATGTAGCAGTGCCATCGGATCGCCGCACCGCTCGGTCGTCATCGCGGGAAGGTACGACGACCGTCTCGCCCGACTGGGTCGTCGGGTCCGGAACCTCGATCTGAGAGACGAGCGCCGCCAGATCGGCATCGCGTCTCCAGTCGGGCCAGGTCAGCTCGGCGGCACGCTTGAGCTCTCGCCAGTAGGCCCCGGCATCGGACTGCCGGTCACTCGGATCTTTCTCGAGCGCTTTGAGCAACACTGTCTCGACTTCTCGTGGAAAGGCACCGATCCGTTCGGCTGGTAAGGGCACCGGTGCCGAGATCTGCATCTCGAGGATCTCGATCAGGTTCCCCGAGTTCACGAACGGTGGCGAGCCAACGAAGAGCTCGTAACCGAGGACCCCCAGGCTGTAGAGGTCCGCTCGATGGTCGAGTCGAGTGTCGCCGCGAGCCGCTTCGGGCGACACGTACATCGGGGTGCCGAGCATCTCGCCGGTCTGCGTCCGGAATGCCAGGTCGTCAGCCGATTCTCCATAGAGGATCCGAGCGAGTCCATAGTCAGTGAGTTTGCAGACCCCATCTCGGTTGATCAGGACGTTCTCCGGCTTGATGTCGCGATGGACGATGCCGCGTGCCGAGACGAACGCGCTCGCCGCGCAGAGCTGCTCGAGCACCGCGAGCGACAGTGAGGGCGAGAGCCGGCGGTCTAGGAGGATCCGACGCAACGTAGGGCCCGCCACGTACTCGAGGACGAGGTAGAGATCGTCGCCAATCGACAGTTCGTCGTAGACCCGGACGATGTTGGGATGGTCCAACTCGGCGAGCACCCTGCCTTCTCGGATGAACCGCTGGGCGATGACCTGGTTTGCTGCAACTCCGACCCGCAGCCTCTTGAGGGCTACTTGACGGTTCAACGGCATGTGACGAGCCAGGTAGACCACTCCCATTCCCCCACGCCCGAGCTCACTGATGATCTCGTAGTTCGGGAGCTTCGGGAATCTGTCCACCACGTCATTTCCTCGATCAGAGCGGGTACTCACGCTAGCCGACGAAGGCGGCTGGACCTTTGCCCACTTTTGGTCAGCGATCTGCGACTCGGCGATCGTCACTCACCTGGCACCGAAGGAGCCGCCGACCGTGACCTGTTGACCCTCGCCACACTCGCATGGGCTGTACGTCCGGTGAATCGCCAAAGTGGGTGACAAGTCGGTGCAAACGTTGCGCTTCGATCGCCCCGGCGACCAGGATCCCGAGCACCTACAATCCACGTTCAGTGATCACCGACCAACTACTGGGTTCGATCTTCCTTGCCCTCGCGGTCATCATTGTCGTCGCCCGGCTCATGCGATTACTGATGCTCCGGATCGGGCAGCCGGCCGTCGTTGGAGAGATCATTGGTGGCGTCTTACTGGGGCCATCACTCCTCGGCATATTCCCTGGGCACTTGACCGATCGCCTCTTTCCTCCCGCGATCGTGCCGTTCTTGAACGTCATCGCCCAGTTGGGCGTCATCATCTACATGTTCATCGTCGGTCTGGAGCTCGACGTGGACCTCCTGCGGGGCAAAGGCAGGGTGGTCTCGCTCACCGCGGCATGCTCTATCGCCGTCCCGTTCGGATTGGGCATTCTGCTCGCTGACCAGCTCTACTCATCACATCTCAGTGTCGGAGTACACACGGTACGGCACTTGCCCTTCGTGCTTTTCATTGCTGTGGCCCTATCGGTGACTTCGTTTCCCGTACTGGCCAGAATTCTCAACGACCGCCGTATGAATCACACTCGGATCGGAGCGCTCGCTCTCGCGTGTGCGGCCGTTGACGACATCATGGCATGGTCCATGCTCGCTGTCGTCTTGAGCATCGCTCACTCATCGGGTTTCACCGATGTTCTGAAGACGATCCTCGAGTCGATCGCATTCGTCATGGTCATGTTCTTCGTGGTGCGACCGCTACTGCGCCAAGTCACCACCCACTTTCGAGAAGAAGGGCATCTTTCCCCGATCGTCTTCTCGGTCATTTTGATCGGACTGTTGATTTCGGCGTATGTGGGCGAGAGCATCGGGATCAAGGACATCACCGGAGCATTCCTCTTCGGCGCCATCGTGCCCCGTCAAGAGTCTCCTCAATTCTACCGGGAGGTGTCAGATCGGCTGGAGCCGGTCAGTCTCTTCCTCTTGCTGCCGGTGTTCTTCGTCGTCACTGGGCTCAGCACCAATGTGCGGAACCTCGGATCGAATGCAGCCACGGAGCTTCCGCTGATCCTATTGGTCGCCATGGTCGGCAAATTCGTCGGAGCCGCAGGAGCAGCCCGCGTCCAAGGCGTCTCGACCCGTCGGTCGATCGCCATCGGAACGCTGATCAATACGAGAGGGCTTACCGGCCTGGTGATCTTGAGCGTGGGATTGACCGAGCACATCCTCGATCAACAGCTGTTCACCATGCTGGTGATCATGGCAATTGTTACGACGCTGCTCACTACGCCGGTCCTCAAGCTCAGCTACCCGGAGCGCTTTGTGGATCGCGATATTGCCGAAGCCGAACGAGAAGCGCTCGGGGTACCGGACGCCTACCGGGTACTCGTCGATGCCGGTTCCCAAGCGTCGATTGAAGATCTGGTGAGAGTCTCGTCGGATCTGGTCCAGGGTGAAGATCCTCGTGAAATCGTCCTCTCTCGGTTCTCGCTGCGCGAACAGCCAGGTGAGCTCGCACCCGGCGTTGTCGGGGAGCTCACGGCGATGGCCGGATGGCTCA
The DNA here is from genome assembly GCA_027315005.1 of Acidimicrobiaceae bacterium. GTDB lineage: Bacteria > Actinomycetota > Acidimicrobiia > Acidimicrobiales > RAAP-2 > Bog-756. The sequence goes on from DAHUZT010000011.1 coordinate 2,973, forward strand.
CCGAACTCCGGACCTTGGCCAAAGGGATAGAGCAGCCCGCGTTGAGCGTGACGGTTCGATCGCAGTTCTCCTCCGATCCCCCCGCTGACCTCGCCGCGCAGGCACGCGCGGTCGATGCCGACATCGTGCTCTTGGGATCCCCTGATTCCCCGGTTGACGACACGATGCAAGAGAATTCACGCTGGCCTTCCTTTGAAGGGCTGCCGGGTATCGTCGCCGCTCTCGAGGACGACGGTGCGTCTGGTGTGAAGATCGGCCCGGATCGAGCGGTGGTCGTCGTTGGTAACAGCGCCGAAGCGCTTCCGGCTCTTGAGCTCGCGGCACGGCTCGCTCGATCTCGAAAAGCCGAGATCGTTGTCGACTCAGGGGGAGGAGGTCGCGTGCATCGAGGAGTCGCCATTTGGATCGAGCGCCTGGCGCGTGCCGGTTGGCGGGTGAACGTTTACTCCCGTGACGCTGACACGGTGACTCCCAATTCTCTACCTGGGCTGTTGGTAAAGTCCCTTCGAGACCGAACTACCCGGACCATGTCGCCGACCACGCATCAGCCTGACGTTCCGGTGCTCGTGGTTCGAGCCACCGACTACGATCCGGATCGCAATCTGGAGGACCTGGTGAACTCAGGGTACGACGCCGGCCAGCAAGACCAGCGACTGGGACTCGACCGTGAAGCAGGATTCGGCCATGAACAACCTGGAGCCCCGGATGGTCAATGAGACCATCATCACCCCGGGCATGGAGCCGCCGGTCGAACCCGAGCAACCCACTGGCGCAGCGGGGGACCTGACCGACGAGCTCCTCCACGCTGACTTCTGGAGTGATGACCTGGTTGCACGGGCCGGCATCCCCGTGGTCGACGTACCGTTGGTCAGTGTCGGAGGCGGCATGGGGTCGTTCGTGCTCTGTGACTGGCTCCGGATCGCCGGAGTTCCCACGAGTGAGATCAAGGTGCTCAGCGCGACCGAGACCCCATGGGAGACATACCAGTATCTGGCCTCATCATCGCAGGTACCCGAACACGAGCGGCTCCGCTCTGACTCGGTGAGCTGTCCTGACAACATCTGGGGGTATCCGAGCTACGCCTTCCGAGAGGCTTTCGGTGAACGATCGCTCTCCAAGATCATCGCCCCTCTGTGGAACGTCTTCACTGAACCGATCTTCACCGACTACTTCACTCCGAGATCCGGACAGGTCTTCAAAGGAGTGAGACGCGAGGCAGACCGCATCGGTTGGTGGAGCATGGTGGAGCACGGACAAGTCCGCATGGTACGCAAGCGAGACCGGGGGGGATATTTCACCATCCTCACGCCGCCGTCCGGGACGACACCCACCAAGCGTGTGGCGTATCGGAGCAACTGGGTACAGATCGCGGTCGGGTACCCGGGCCTACGCTACTTGCCTGACCTCCAAGAGTACCGCCAGCGCCACCGCGACTACGCACACGTCGTGAACGCTTACGAGCCGCACACTCATATCTACGAGGAGCTCCTCCTTCGGCCCGGAACCGTCGTCGTGAGAGGCAGCGGCATCGTTGCTTCCCGAATCCTCCAACGCCTGATTGACGACCGGGACCATCACGGGGCACAGACGACCATCAATCACCTATTCCGCCACTACATCCGAGAGCCTCACGGGCCCAATATCTGGATGCGACGACCCGGCGGGAACGGATGGGCGTACCAGGGTTTCAATTGGCCGAAAGGCTCGTGGGGCGGCCAGCTCAAATTCCGCTTGGAAAGATCAGAAGGCGAGGATCGGAAGCACCTATTGGAGATCATGGGCGGCACCACGACCCCCAAACGAAAACTGTGGCGCCACCAGCTGGCCAGAGGCAAGCGCGAGGGTTGGTACCGGGAGTACATCGGCGAGGTGACGTCGGTCGAACCCGGACCCCACGATACCGTGGTGACGAAGATCAACACGTCGGGAGGGGTGTTGGAGCTCCCGGCGAGTTTCATCATCGACGCCACCGGCCTCGAGGCCGACATCAAACAGCATCGCGTCCTGGCGGACCTCCTCGAGCACTCCGGTGCCGGACGTAACCCATTGGGTAAGCTCGACGTCGAGCGGAACTTTGAAATCAGGGGCGCCCGCAGCGGGACGAGCAAGATGTACGCAGTCGGATCTTCCACGCTCGGCGGTTACTACGCCGTGGTCGACTCCTTCCTGGGGCTCTCATACTCCGGACTCCAGATCGCAGACGACCTGGCGAATCAAGGCTTCTGCAAGAGGATCGGCTCATGGAGCTCGGTGCGCAACTGGTGGCTGTGGAGCTTCCATCGCGAGCTCCCGGGGCGACGATGACACCGACCCTTTGGGGTCGGATCCAGACCCGGATCTTCCTCATCGGTGTCGTCGGGTCGATCTGGACGCTGATCATCACGCCGGTGGTCCCACTCTCAGCACCGCTATCGACCAAGTACCAAGGTACCTTCAGTGTCCTCGGTGTCGTCTTGGTGGTGGGGCTTGTATGGGAGCTCGTCTGGCACTTCTTCCAACAGTTCCGCTGGGAGAAGGACTGGCCGGCACTCTTCGCACTCGCCCAGGGCGTGCCAGAAGGGATCGCGGCGTGGCTGATCGTCCGGAGCGGCGTTGTGCCGGGGAAGCCTCAAGTGACGTTGATGGCATTTCTCGTTAGCTTCGTGACCGTTTGGCTCGTCACGTGGATCTTCGTCACCGGTCCGATCCGGGTAGCTTTTCCTCGATGGCGATTCTTCGGAGGACGATTCTTTTGAGGACTGGATCCGATGCGTTCGTGCGCCACGACCGCACGGTCCGATGCCAAGTTGGATCACAACCAGGTGATGCAACAACCGCTCGTCACGTACGGCGGGGGCAATGGTGAAGCTCGGCTTGATCCAGTGCCCAGCCCGGGTGAAACCCGGAGATGGGATCGTCGCACGCTACGGCGGCACGATTCTGGTGGTACCAGACCCCTTGGCCGGTCGACGGGGCGTCGAGGTTCTGCTCGGGGTCCTTCGTGAGCATTCGTCGCCGGACGATGGTCGCGAATTGGTCCTCGAAATGGCAGGTGTGCTGGTCGGGACGAAGACCCGCGACCTGCCGGCGTTCTGCGCACTCGCGCATACCGATGGCGGCGTCGCCATCCTCATCCACGGCGATCTCCAGGCGACCGTCGCCCGTACCGGCGAGGCGGAGCACCTCTCGGGACGAAGGGCTGCGACCTGGGTTGATCAGCTGATCGAAGATCCATTCGTATCGATCACCGTGGGACCGACCCTAGGTGACGAGTCTGAGCTCGAGGGGCTGTGCGACCTCGAGACTGGGGTCGTTCGGGGATCAGGGGTCGTGGTGATCGGCGATGCCCGCATCGAGCTGCCCAAGGCGCGAAAGACCAGTGAGTCAAATGCACCGGAACCAGCGGACGTTCACCATGGCGAACCCGGAGAGCGCCCGGAGGTCAAGGTTCAGGCGGCATCGCGGACGCGGTCTGCGCACCCGGAAACCGCATCGATTTGGAATCAGCAATCATCGGAAAACACTCCTGCGGCCCGCCCGGACGCCGAGGACATTGACGTGAAGCCCAGCGTGTTCAAGTCGTTCGATCTCGCTCCAGATCCCTTCGCAGACCGTAGGCCGCCGCTGCCGCTGGCGAACGAAGTTCCCCGCCCTGATGATGATGCGGACTCTAGGGTCATCGTCCGGGGCATCAAGTGTGCGAACGGACATTTCAATCCCCCCGACGTCAAGTTCTGCGCGGCATGTGGGATCGCGATGGTTCAGCTATCCCACGATCTCGTCGATGGACCCAGAGTACCCCTGGGACTCCTTATCTTGGACGACGGCTCCGCCTTCCAGTTGGACGACGACTACGTGGTCGGCCGAGAACCGGAAAGAGATCACAAGGTGTACGAAGGCCACGCCCGGCCGCTCAAGATCGTCGATGCCGATCGATCGGTATCACGGGTCCACGCAGAGGTGGTCTTGACGGGCTGGGATGTCCAGCTCATCGATCGCGGTTCTGCGAACGGAACCTCGATCTGTACCCCCGGAAGCCGAAATTGGACATCGCTACAGGCAAATATGCCGACAGTGATCATCCCGGGGACCGAGGTGCGCGTAGGGCGACGTACCCTCGTCTACGATGCCCACTTCAGGAGATGACGCCTTTCGGTCAGAGCACCGCCCAGACGGGCGCTCTGAGCACGGGGGAAGGTGGGTGCTGATGGACGGCATCGCTGACTACGAGCTTGTCCGGTCGCTCGGAAGCGGGAACTATGGCGAATTCTTCTTGGCCACTCCACCTCCTCGACTGCACATCGACGTCGATTACGTTGTGGTCAAAGTGCTCGTCACCGCCGGATCAGATAGCGCCTTCAATCGCGCTATGCGCGAACTTCGCATCTTCGCCCAGGTCAATTCCCCCAACCTGGTGACGCTCTACGACGCCGGACAAGATGGGGACTCGTTCTTCTACGCAATGGAGTACTGCTCGGGGGGGTCCCTGGCCCACCCGACGAATCCAACAAGCACAGACCTGGCGATCAGCACGACTGCCGGTGCCGCCCGGGCGGCACACGATCTCCACGAAGCAGGGATCGCTCACCGCGACATCACACCGGCCAATGTCCTGATTGCAGATTCAGGGGCCAAGCTCGCCGACCTCGGACTGGCACAGTTCCTCTCCCCGGGTTACACAGTGACCGGTATGGGATCCGTAGGTTCGGTCGAGTTCATGGATCCCTTGGTGATCAAGGGAGGGCGCGCCGATCGTGCGTCGGATATCTGGTCGCTCGGCGCGACATTGCATCGCGCCATCACCGGTCGTGGGATCTACGGGGAGCTCCCCGACGCAGACCCGGTGTTCTGCATGCGAAGGGTGCTTACCGGTGAGCCGTCCATCGACCCTTCGCTCACTCCCGAGGTCGCATTGGTGATTCGCGATTGCCTGGCGAGAAGTCCAGTAGATCGTCCGCTCACTGCAGCAGTTGTGGCTACTCGGCTCGATGCCATCACGAGCCTATGAGTCTCGTGCGATGGGCGTTCCAGCATCTACCTTGTGGTCGGCTGCACGAAGTTGATCGGACTCGGCTTTGCCTGTCGGGTGAGGCAAGTAGCCGGAAGGAATCTCACCCTGGTGAGTAGTGGGAGGGAACCTCCCCCTCCCACTCCCGTCAAACCGGACGTGAGCCTCTTGACTCATCCGGCTGACCACTCCGATCGGGCTGCAGAGGGCTCATCCCCGTCACCGGGTTGGCCAAGCCTCCCTTGCGAAGCCCACGGCCTTTGCTCCAGGGCCATTGCAGCCCCTTCATCGCTACTACGCCGCAGTCCCCCCAGTGCGTCGTATCCGGTACTCTCGCCTTCGGCTTTCGGCCTCGGCGTACTCCCGTTCCCACCGATTTCCGGTGAGGCCACGACACGACTGGTTCCCGAGTTCCATACAAGAGCCCACACCACGTTCTTGCCCCTTTACGCCGGACACCGCCTGTCCGTGACGCCGAGGACCGGGAGCACGCGGAGAAGGCCTTCTATCAGTTCGTGAAGGACTACGAGGCCAAGTGGCCGAAGGCGACGGAGAAAATCGAAAAGGACCGGGAGGAGCTCCTGGCCTTCTACGCCTTCCCGACCGAGCACTGGGTCCATCTGAAGACCACCAACCCGATCGAGTTCACCTTCGCCACGGTCCGAGCGGCAGCCTCCCCGCAAGCAGGGCTGGAGAACATGTTCACCGTCCGGCGGCTCGTGGTCAGTGGCACTCTCGCCAAGATGCTCACCACGACCAACTGTATCGAGTCGATGATCTCCATCGCCCGGCGCACCACCGGTCGGGTCACCCGCTGGAAGGACGACTCGATGAAGAAGCGGTGGATCGCGGCGGGCATGCTCGAGGCCGAGCGGTCGTTCCGCCGAGTCCGCGGGCACAACGACATGAAGACGCTCGTCGAAGCGCTCCGTCACGAGATCAGGACTGAGGTCGACACACCCACCAAGTACGATCAGGCAGCAGCCTGAACAACCAGTGGCCACCGCTGAACTTCAAAGGCGAACGGGACACCCTCTCCACGATCAGATACTCGAACTCGTGGCGGTCCAGGACCTCAATCAAGCGGGGAGGCCTCGGCGAGCCTGACCGAACGTCTGCAGGCGGGACAAAGGGCCAGCAAAAACGTAAGCAACAGTGCAAGCAACGGGGACGGATTCCGCTGAACCGCGCTGAACGGATCTGGACAATGATCCCTGGTAGAGCGCTCGTGGCGACCGCGGGCGAACCCTCCCGAACGCCCAAGACGTGACTCGCATCAAGAGGTTCGTGGGTGCCACCCGCCCGCAGCTCGCACATCGTCCCACTCGGTGACTCAGGTGACCGTCCAACGATGCGAGTGGTCTCTAGCCTGTAGAGGATGTCGATCATGTGCGTCACGCGTCCAGTACGGGCTCTCGCCCGCCCATCTGTCGTCGCCACGCTGATCCTAGGACTGGCATCGTGCACCACGAGCGGCTCAGCCGCCTCCGTCGGGTCGCACTCGCGCATATCGAGACACTCCCACCTGGGGATGCCACCGGCGCTCGCTCCGACTTCATCGACGGCCGCGCCGCCTCCGACACGGTCAGCGAGTGGAGCGGGTACCGCTGAACCACCACTTCCGACGCCACGACCGCTTGTACCCTTCGGTGGCCAATCAGTCTCTGGCGAAGGAGTCTGGCAAGCCACCGGTCGCCCTGTCGGCGGATCTCCGGCCGTCTACGAGACGATATTGACCCCACCAGGTGGCACGCAGCCCGCCGGGATCGCTTGGATGGACACGCACCTGTTGGCAGCTCGGCTGTATTCCGGCTCGGTGAGCCCGGGCGGGGGACCGTACCAGTACACCGCACCGATTCAACCCGCCGAAGCTGCGACACTCGTGGCTGCATTCAACGGCGGTTTCATGATGAACGTCGCAGGTGGCGGCTACTTCACCGAGGGACGCACCATCGTGCCCCTCGTTGCCGGAGCCGCCTCCCTCGTCATCACTGCCGGCGGCGGCGTCGACGTCGGGGCATGGGGAACCGACGTGACCATGACCCCGAATGTCGTCAGCGTGCGTCAGAATCTCGTCCCGCTCGTCTCCAACGGTAAGCCCACACAGCAGGCGGCAAGCTCCGACTGGCAGGCTTGGGGGGCGACGTGTGGTCTCACATCGTGCGCCCCCTCGGTCCCGGGCATCGAGGCGCAGTGGCGCTCTGCGGTGGGCGTCACCGCCGACGGTGCGCTCGTCTATGTCGCCGGACCCGCACTCGATCCATTGCAGCTGGCCCAGCTGCTCGTCCAAGCCCGAGTGGTGAGGGGAATGCAACTCGATATCAACCCGGATTGGCCAGACTTCGCATCCTACGATCCGCCAACTCCGGGTGGTCTCGCCGCACCTTCCAATGGCACCAAGCTCGTTCCCACGACGGTGCAAGGACCGTGGACCTTCTTCGAGCCCTGGTGGGGACGCGACTTCATAACGATGTCGGCCCGGTCGTCATCGGCCGCGTGATGGCTATGTCCCAGTCCAAACCTCTCTGACGAGTCTCCCCTCGCCAGGTCGCCGAGCTTCGCCGGACGATCGTCGGCAAGGAGCCCCGCCAGCTCCACTTCGAGTTCGCCTGTGGACGCACGACATGGTCGGCGAGCTCATCGGCGAGCGTTACTGCGTCCGCGATGTCCAAGTCGGCGGTGGGCCGGCTGTTGGAGCGCATGGGGCTGTCTCCCCAGCGCCCACTGGTACGGGCCTACGAACAGGCCCTCCCACGCGGCGGGCAGGACCAAGCAGTTCGTCGCCTCGAACAGGGGCGCCTCGAGCTCTTCTACCTCCCGCCGTACTCCCCCGAGCTCAACCTTGACGAGTGGGTGTGGAAGAACATCAAGCACGACCGAGTGGGTCGGGTGGCTGCTCGTTCGGTCGCCGACATGAAGGTCGTCATCGAGAAGGCCGTGGCGCGGCTGCAGCCGCCCAAGGACATCGTCTGCGGGTTCTTCCGCTCGCCGGACCTGAGCTACATCACCGGCTAGCGATCACCACGCCACACGCCCAGTAATCAGCGGCCGTATTAGTGCGATGGGTTTTCTGCTCATCATCGCGACGGTCGTGATCGTCGCCGTGCCTCCGACCGTGCATGAATTCCATGTTCTCGTCAACAATCTTCCACGCTACAAGCTGAGCCTCAACGCAGGACGCAGCTGGGCTGGGCAATGGGTGCACAAGCTGTACCTCACGGCTACCTGAATAGAAGGAGCAAGGTCAACCTACCGATCACGAGTGGAATCGTTGGCGCCGGGCGGATACTGCTTTCGGCCGGAGTAGCCACCGTCAGTGTCGTGGCATTGACTATCTACTTCCTGGTCGCCGTCCCCGGTGTCAGGGACTTGTGGCTGTTGCTCATCGCTCGCAGCCGACGAGAGCGAGTGGCACTGTCCAAGGGACTGCCGGTCGGAGTGGCTACTGCGGACTTCGTCGCCTATCGATTTCTCGAGGACTGTCTCCTCAATCCGCGAGTCTTGAAACACACGGTGAAGGCCCCGAGGTGACCCCGGGATTGACCATCATCGCGACCCTGATCGGTGGCTCCTTGCTCGGGATCATCGGGGTTCTGATTGCCGTTCCGATCGCAGCAACAATTCTCCTCCTTCTCCAGGCCGGACTTCCGCAGATGATGGGCACACGGCATCCCCGGAAGTAGCGATTGAGCTGGGAGAACTGGCGCGATCGGGTTTCGGAGACGTGTTCCTACGCGGGCCTGTGACCTGGGACTACACAGAGGTCGTCGAAAGCT
>DAHUZT010000012.1 GCA_027315005.1 Acidimicrobiaceae bacterium
AGCTTTCGACGACCTCTGTGTAGTCCCAGGTCACAGGCCCGCGTAGGAACACGTCTCCGAAACCCGATCGCGCCAGTTCTCCCAGCTCAATCGCTACTTCCGGGGATGCCGTGTGCCCATCATCTGCGGAAGTCCGGCCTGACACCGCCAGGAAGCTGGACGGAGCCGGCCGATCGCCATCAGCCGGTCCTACCTCGGGCGTCCCTGCTCCCCCGTGGCTTGACAGCGTGGCCGACCGGTCGGACCGGTTCGCCCTTGACCGAAGGCCCCAGCACCGGGCCGCACCCTCCTGCTCACACCAAACGTGAAGATGGTGCCGGTTGAAACGTGAAGACCTCTTTCGCGCCCCCGGCAGGAGTCGAACCCGCAACCTGATGGGTAGAAACCACCTGCTCTATCCAGTTGAGCTACAGGGGCCATCGGCGCAACAGTAGGACACGACTGAGCCCCCGTCCGAGCTGTGCCAGACTGAAGTCCCCTTGGTGACCGTAGCTCAGTCGGCAGAGCGCCGGGATGTGGCCCCGGAGGTCGCGGGTTCGAGCCCCGTCGGTCACCCTGAATTGGCCACGCGGGAGGATGTCGGTCACTCTCGCCGAGTGAACGTCGGGTTCGGCCAGGACAGTTCTGGCAGCCCACCATCCGGCTACGGTTGTCAGCGTCGCGCCTCTAGCTCAACGGCAGAGCAACGGACTCTTAATCCGCAGGTTCCGGGTTCAAATCCCGGGGGGCGCACCAGGTCAGATGGTATTTTTGGGTTCGGCCCAGCTCCGAAAATCGTCCTCTGGACTACTTTTGGACTACAATCTCCAGGCGTGAAGGTCGGGCCGGCATGAAGGGCACCAAACAGGAGCTCGCCCCGGGCGTGTGGAAGCTCCGGGTCTATGCCGGACGCCGACCGAACGGCTCCCCCATCCAGATCACGAAGACCGTCCGGGTCGAGGGGAACGGGAAACCGAAACGGGGGGCCGGCGTGCGGTTCGCCAATCAGGAACTCGCCAAGATGGTCGCCGACGTCGAGCGCGGACAGATCGTCGAGGGGAGCGAGACCGTGTCGACGTTGCTCGATCTGTGGCTCGACCACAGCGAACTCCAAGGCCGCTCCCCCACCACCCTGCGGGAGTACCGGCGCCTCGCCCGGGTGGAGATCAAGCCGGTCCTCGGCTCGATCAAGCTGACCAAGCTGACCGAGAGCCACCTCGATCGCCTGTACGCCAGTCTCACCCAGCGCGGGCTCAAGCCGGCATCCATCCGCCGGGTCCATGCTCTGCTCGGTGCCTCCCTGCGGTACGCCGAACGCAAGAAGATGGTCAGCCGGAATGTGGCCCGCAATGCCGACCCGCCACCGGTCAGGCCAGCGCCGGTCACCGCTCCCAGGCCTGACCAAGTGCAGGCCATCGTGGAGGCGGCCGAAGTCCTCGATCCGATGCTCGCTCCCATCCTGTTGCTCGCCGCCCTGACAGGGGCGCGTCGTGGCGAGCTCTGTGGGCTCCGCTGGTCCGACGTCGACTGGACCGGAGGCACCCTGGCCATCGAGCGCTCGGTCTACGAGGTCCCTGGCGGCGGGTTCGGAGTCAAAGCCACCAAGACACACCAGGGCCGTCGTATCGGCCTCGACGACCTGGCCATCGAGGTGCTGCGCCGTCACCGTGCTGCCGTCCTCGACCGAGCCGCCTCGCTGACACTCGAAGTCCCGGACGACGCGTACATGTTCTCCATCTCCCCCCAGGGCAGTGAGCCCATCCGACCGGATGTGCTGACCCGGTTCGCCGGTCGGGCGGCCAAGGCGGCCGGCGTGGAGACCCACCTCCACGCCTTACGTCACTTCTCTGCGACACAGGGGATCGCCGCGGGGTTCGACCCGGTGACGGTCGCCGGTCGCCTGGGACATACCGACCTGTCGATCACGTTGCGCATCTACGCCCACGCCCTCGAGCAACGGGACCGGGATCTGGCCGCGGCGCTCGGGCGTACGTTGTCACTGCCGTCGTCGAATGCGAACACGGAGCAGCTGGGTCGCTAGTGTCGCCCATGCCGCACGCGTAGGCCAGGGTTGCCTTTGATCTCCGAGCGAGGGGGACGCTCCCTGACGAAAGGGTAGATTCGAGGCCGTGCCAATGCCGAAGCGGGCGAGTGTCGACGACTACTTCGCCCAACTCGAGGATGTGCAGCGACCTCATCTCGAAGCACTCCGCAGGTTGAGTGCCGAAGTCGACCCGGAAGCACGGGAGGTGCTCAAGTGGAACCTTCCGGTGTACATCCGGGGAGAGAATACGAACCAGTGGATGCTCCAGAACTTCAAGCATCACTGCTCACTCAGGTTCTCTCCGGAGTTCTTCGCCAGCCAGAAGGCAGTGGTCGAGGCCGCCGGTTACGAGTTCGGCGAGGGCTTCATCAAGCTGCCCTACGAGCGGGAGTTGCCGATCGATCTCTTGAAGACCCTGATGCTGGCACGCATTGCCGAATTCGAAGGACAACGTACCGGGTAGTGGGACACTCGCTCATGCGGTGACGCTCAACACCCCGAGCGAGCGGTGCTACGAATGCACGGCAGGAAAGCGCAGTTCACCGGCGGCGATGCGTTCTTGAACCAGCACCGCCGTGGCTCCGGGATCGATGTCCGAGTTGTCGATCACGAACTCCTCGATCGGTCCGAGATCGTCGAACTGGTTCCACATGTGCCGAAGCGGTCCCTCATCGGTCAAGGCATCCCGATGCTGTGGTGACTCCAGGGCTCGTCCTCGCGCACGGACCAAGCATGCGTCGCTGTCGGGTCGGAGCAGGGCGTAGTTCACCGGGACCGTACAATGCGCCAATTCCTCTCCCAACGGCTCGAAGTGCCACGGGCCGACGATGCCGTCCACGACGACCGCAAACCCGGCGTTCGCCATCCGGACTCCGGCAGCCGTTGCCGCTCGGATCACCGCCCGATTCTGAGCATCTGCCGCTCGCTCCCACGGCGGGATGTGGCCGTTGACGATCGTGGTCCAGAACCAATCCGAGTGGATGCAGGCAGATAGCGGTGACTCGGACGCAATGAGCGCTCCCACCGTCGTCTTCCCCGCACCGGGCGGTCCGGTGAGGATGAGCAACTTCCCGTCGTCCATGTCGAGACGCTATCCATCTACGGGTAGCCAAGGCGGGTGCCGGTGATCGCCGACAAAGTCCTCTGCGGCGTCCGGCTCGGCACTGCGACAATGGATCCCATGGGCGAGGCACGGGTGCGGCGAACCGACAGTGATTACGGGGTCGGGCATTCGCTGGACCTGTACGAACCCGAGGTTTGCCGAGGGTCTGCGGTGCTACTCCTCTGGCACGGGAGCGGATGGAACGAACGAGACGTTCTGGCACCGCTGGCTCACCGGATCTCCGCCGCCGGCGTCACGGTAGTTGTGCCTGACTGGAGTCGTAACGACGGCGGAAACGGTCGCCATTGTCTGACCGCCTCGCTCTCCTTCGCCCGCGACCTCTCCGTGACGATGGGCCTCCAACGAGTCGTCCTCGCCGGATGGTCCCTGGGGGCGAGCGCCGGATTGGATGTCGTGCTTCTCACCACGATCATCGGGGGCTGGCGACCCGCTGCCTTCGTCGGAATCTCGGGTGGATTCGACGATTCGCCCTTCCGGGAAGACGATCTGCTCGCTGCACCGGTCGAGCCATCGATCCCGCTTCTGCTGATTCACGGGGTGTCGGATGAAGTTGTGCCCGTCGAGCGGGCTCGCAACACGTTCGACTCCCTCCGGAGTCGTGGTTGGGACGTGACGCTCCGAGAGATCCGGACTTACCACGCTGGTGCAATCGGAACGATCTACGACCCCGTCATCCACCGATGCGTCCCGGCCGATCGACATGAACTGTTACCGACCATCGCAGGATGGGTTGCAGAGATGGCGCTCACGGTCTGACGGGTATCGATGCCGCCGGTCATGTCTTGGAACGCCGCACATACAGTGGGTACCAGTGGACGAAGCAGAACAGCAGCGGATCGAGAAGGAGCTTCGGGCACGGCTTGCGAAGCCGAGGTATCCCGCCATCTTTTCCCTGCCGGTGAGCCGAATCGTCGTTGTCAAGGGTCCGTTGCCGGCGCTGAGACCGGTGAGGCAAGGTGTAATGAGGTGGCCCGCGCCGAGCATGTCGTCGGAGGACGACCCGGCCTGGTCGACCGCCAGCAGGTTCGCTGTGCTCTGCGTGACGGGCACGATGGGCCGCACTCGCTGGCAGCCTCCAAGATGCCGCTGAGCAAGGAGTGGCGAGTACGGCAATGGCCGACGAATCCTCGGGACCGAGTCGACTGACAGAGAGCGGCGGGCTGGTACGCGTCCCTGCGCCTGCCGACACCGGGTGCTCCACAGCATCGACTGGGCAACGGTTGCGAACCCTGGCTCTGAGCTCAATGCTGGGCCGATGATCGAGTGCCAGGTCTGCGGGCATGCGCTCGACCTCCCCCCCACCCTCACGATCCGCGCGATGGCGGTGGTCTCTCCAGCATGCGACGGCGCCGTCCGGCTCATCGATCCAAGCGAGGGGCTACCGGTCGGTTGAACCGGGCTGGCTGTCCCCTACCACCGGTCGAGGGTCACTGCGATCGATCGGCGTATCGGACCATTGTCCAGGACGATCCGAGCTTCTCGACAGGGACGAAGCCCACCGACTCATAGAGGCGGCGCGCTGGATTGGCCTCGGCCACGCTGAGACTAAGCGCTGGATAGCCCTGGCTGTTGCTGGCGTCGATGAGCCCGGCCAGTATCCGACGCCCAATCCCTTCCCGCCGGCACGACGCGATGACCGCGATCGCCAACTCGGGGATGTCTTCGGCGATGAAGCCGTAGCCATGGCTCGCCTCGGTGTACGTCCGGTACCACCCCGTTCCCACCGGTACGTCTTGTTCTGCGATCAGTGCGTGATCGCCCGGCCTCGGCCAGCCAACCAGATACATCGAATAGCCCGGATCGGCGAGGACCTGTTCAGCGGTCGGTGTTGGCTTGTCAGGTCTCCACACTGCGGCCTCGCCCAGCATCGTCGCCAGAAAGGCGAAGTCCTCTCGTTCTGCCGAGCGATACTGGACGTCCCTCATGTTCGAAAGTTTGGCAGACGGCTCGCCTTGACGAGACCCTGCCAGACCGTTCAAGATGTGCTCACACGAGCCAGGCCCAGGCTGGCCACAACGCCGGCTCGGCGGCGACCCTCGATTTTCCTGCAGCGGCCACTCAGACGAGGCGGGATTCGATTCGAACGATGCTCGAGGATCGACGGTGCCTACCTCCGACGTAGCCGTTATCGTTAAACCGAAGTTACCCCTCGTTGGGTAGGGAATGCTGGTCCCACCAGGGGATACGGGAGACAGGTGCGGGTTGTTCTGGCTACGTCAGCGTGAGCGGCACAGCTGTGCCGAGCAACTCAAACACCTGGCGCTGGGTCGGTGTGGGAACGGCGAGCATCTCGAACTCCCGGCTCATCCCCGATGTGGTTCGCATGGTGTTACGGGTCAAGGTGGCGAGGTGGTCGAGGAGACTCCGAAACGATCTGGCCTCG
>DAHUZT010000113.1 GCA_027315005.1 Acidimicrobiaceae bacterium
GGCTCGTGGGAGCCGTATGACGCGAGAGTGTCACGTACGGTTCTGCGAGAGCGGGAGGGGGAGGCTCCCTCCCGCCACTCACTTGAAAGGGGGATGGGGAACCGGGCTCGCGAGAGCACCGCGCCCCTGACTACCAATGGAGACCAGTCCAGGCGCCGGGAGCGGCAGCGATTCGATCTCCGGGGAACCGTCGGGCTCACCTGACCTGCTGACCGTCCAGGCCGAGACCGATCACACGTCGGCCGTCGACCAGGTCGATTCCATCGAGCGTCGGCTTCAACTGATCGAACAGGCGCTCGGGCGTCTGGACGACTGCACCTACTCGTCCTGCCAGAATTGCGGACGGGACCTCGATGATGCGGTCCTGGCCGAGGATCCGACGACCTCGACCTGCGTTGCCTGCGCGGGGGAATCGGCACCTTCCGATATCGGGCGATCCACACTCGACCGCCCACGGTGGAGCTCCGAACCCGGGCGATAGGGCACTCAGATCGGGTGGCAGCTACCGGTCGCCGGTCGCCCGCGGCCGGTAGCTCCCCGAGTTCCGGGCTCAGCCCGTCACTTCTTGGTTTCCCAGAAGATCTTGTCGATCTCGGCGATCTGTGAGAGCAGCTCGTCGGCGACCTTTGCGTCGGTGCTCTTCTTGACCTCTCCGGCCTTCTTGGTGGCCTTCCAGAAGAGGTCGTGGAGCTGTGGGTACTTCTCCAGGTGCTCGGGCTTGAAGTAGTCGGTCCACAGCACCCAGAGGTGGTGCTTGACCAGCTCGGCGCGCTCCTCCTTGATGAGGATCGAGCGAATCCGGAACTCCTGGTCGCTCGAGTCGTTGTACTTGGCGACGATGCCCTTGATCGACTCTGCCTCGATGCGGGCCTGGGCCGGGTCGTACACGCCGCAAGGGAGGTCGCAGTGAGCGTGGACCGTGGCCGGCGGCGACAGGCGATCCAGGTGGGCGAGCAGATGATCCGCGATGCGCATGGGGATGCTCCTTCTCTCTTCGGTGTTCTCTCTAACGGTCGTGCGTTCTCTCCAACGGTCGTGCACTCGACTGGCACCCGGCCTGTCCGCCGAGGCCATCACCACGAACGCACGATGCAGACTGGGGTATGGCGCCCGGCCAAGTCACCTTACCCACGTTCGTTCCCCTGCCAACCCGCTTTCGGCAATTTGCCGGCCGGCTCGGTCCAAGTCTGGCCGTCCGGTCCGACGCCACCCCCTCCGGTGCACCGACCGGATGAGGCCAACTCGGTTTGCCGCCACGTTTGTCGTCGGGGCGGTCGCCGGCATCGCGGTCCGCACGGCCGCGGCACTTCTTGGTCGGGTGGTGGTGGAGGGGACCTCGATGCTGCCCTCACTGCGACCCGGCGACCGGCTTCTCGTGGTCCGGCCCCCGATCGAGGGGCGGTGCGGCCTCCATCCAGGAGACGTGGTGGCGGTCCGCGATCCCCGCCAGCCGACGCGGGTCCTGGTCAAACGGGTGTCGGCCGTGCACCGGCGGCAGGGGGCCATCGACGTGGTGGGCGACGCCCCGGACTCCAGCACCGACAGCCGTACCTTCGGGTCGATCCCGGTTGCCCTCCTCGTCGGACGGGCCGTCTACCGCTATCACCCGACGCACCGGAGTGGGGTCCTGACCCGGCCGGCGGAGTACGATCGGGCGTGATGCCCCACCACTCCGACGACCTCGACCGCATGCTGACCAGCACCTATCTCGACGGCATCGACGCCCGACCCCTTTCCGACATCCGGGCCATGCGGACCGAGTGCCAGGAGGCGGAGGTCGAGCTCTCCTACTTCCGCCGGCTGGTCCAGGGCCGGCTCGACATCGTGCACACCTACCTCGAGCATCCGGGCTCCGATGCATTGCGCGACCTCGGCGCGCTGGTCAACGATCTCCCGAGCATTCTGTCCTCGGGGCCGGGTCGACCCCCGGGCCCAGGTCACCTGCCCCAGCTGCTCTCCCCGGACACCGAAGGAGCCGAGCTCACCGAAGAGCTCGACGCGGTACTGGGACCGAACGAGATCGGCACCCTGGCCGAGCTGGACGTCGAACAGCTCGAGTTCATCGCCGGTCGCCTCGAGTCCATCGAACAGCGGGTGTCGGCCGAACGGAGGGCGTTGCACGAGCGGATCGACGCCCTCCAGGCCGAGCTGGTCGATCGCCACAAGACGGGACGGGCCACGGTCGACGGTCTGCTGGCGTGACCGGACTGCGGGGGCGATCCGAGGTACAGCGGCGGTGAAGGAGATCCCCGACCGTGTCAACGAGCTCGGCGCCTTCATCCGCGAGCAGCGCAGTTCCGCCCGGCTGTCGCTCCGCCGGCTTTCGGAGCTCGCCGGCATCTCAAACCCCTATCTGAGCCAGATCGAGCGAGGTCTTCGCCGGCCATCGGCCGAGATCCTCCAGCAGATCGCCAAGGCGCTGCGTATCTCGGCGGAAACGCTCTACGTGCAGGCCGGAATCTTGGAGCAGCCCGAAGGAGATCCCGATCTGTCCCGGCACATCTTCGCCGATCCGCACCTCACCGAGGAACAACGTCAGGCGTTGATGCGGATCTACTTGTCCTTCCGCCACGAGAACCAGGGCCGCCACGAGAACCAGGGCCGCCAGAATCGCCGGGGCGATCCTGCCTCCCGCATCGCCCCCCGGGAGCACCTCGTGTCTCCGGGTACGAACGGCGCCGATGGCCTCGGATCCGCCACCGACGGGTCTCCGACAGCCGACTGATCGGGGCCTCCCGGTAGGATCTCCGGTGCATGAGGCGTCTGGCCGTCCTTTCCTTCCATACGTCCCCGCTGGCCCAGCCCGGATCCGGTGATGGCGGCGGGATGAACGTCTACGTCCGTGAGCTGGCCTCGGCGCTGGCCCGGGTCGGTGCCAGTTGCGACGTCTTCACCAGGGCCTGGTCGGAGGACCTGCCGCCCACGGTCCGCATGGAACCCGGTTTCAGGGTCCACCACATCACGGCCGGGCCACCGGCCCCCATGCCCAAAGAGGCGCTGCCTTCGGTGGTGGACGAGTTCGCCGACGGCGTGCTGAAGCGGATGGAGACCAGCGACGGCCTCGATCCCGAGGACGACCTCTCCTTCGATGCCGTACATGCCAACTACTGGTTGAGCGGTCTCGCCGGTCACGTGATCAAGCACCAGCTCAATCTCCCTTTGGTCTCGACGTTCCACACGCTCGATCGGGTGAAGGCGGAGGTGAGCCCCGAGGAGATGAGGGCGGACGCCGCGCATCGCCGGGCAGAGGCGGAGGCCACCATCATCCGGTGCTCGGACACGGTGCTGGCCTCGTGTTCGGTCGAGGCGGCCCAGCTCACCGACTTGTACGGCGCGGATCCAGCTCGTATCCGTATCGTCGCCCCCGGTGTGGACCATGCCTTCTTCGGCCCGGGTGACCGCCACCAGGCGCGCCGGGCACTGGGTCTGCCAGGTGATGGTCCCCTGCTGTTGTTTGTCGGTCGGATTCAGCCGCTCAAAGGGGCGGCGGTGGCCGTTCGCACACTCGCCGCACTCGTCCCGGACCACCCGGAAGCCCGTCTGGTCGTCGTGGGTGGGCCGAGCGGACCGGAGGGGGATGCCGAGACCCACCGGCTCCTCGCACTGGTGGACGACCTCCGCCTCTCCGATCGGGTCGTGTTCGTGCCTCCGCAACCCCACGAACTGCTCTCGACCTACTACCGGGCCGCCAACGTCTGTCTCGTTCCGAGCAGGTCCGAGTCGTTCGGACTGGTCGCCCTCGAAGCCGCGGCCTGCGGGATCCCGGTCGTCGCCTCCGACGTCGGCGGTCTGCGGAGTCTCATCGACCACGGCCGTACCGGATATCTGGTGGAGGCCCCCGATCCGGACGCCTTCGCCGCCTGGACCCGTCAGGTACTGGCCGAGCCGTCGCTGGCCCAGCGCCTCAGCACCGGAGCCGTGCTGCGGGCCCGGCGCTACACCTGGGTCCGTGCTGCCCACTTGCTCCGGCAGATCTACGCAGAGCTCACGGCGGGCCGGCTGGTCGAGTGCAGGTGACCGACCGCTGGAGCGGTCTGCTCGGTGCCGAGGAGCGCCAGGCGGTGTGCGAGGTGATCGACGACTGGGGCGAGCGGGAGCTCGGCTCCGGTGGGGCGCTGGTGGCCGTCGACCGGCAGCAAGGTGGTGATCCGGTGACCGGGGCTCCGAGGTGGTACCTGCGGTTGCGCGGCGACGAGAAGGAATTCGTGACCGTCTGGTTGACCCTCCACCAGCGCACGCTCCATCACGAGACCCAGTTCATGCCGGCTCCCGAGACCAACGTCGAGGCGACGTGGGAGTACCTGTTGACGAAGAACGCCGACCTGGCTGGGATGGCTTTCGCCCTCGGTGCCGAGGACGCCGTGTACCTGGTGGGCCGGGTACCGGTCGAGCGGGTGGACGACGAGGAGCTGGATCGCATAATGGGGGGCTCGTTGGCCTACACCGACCTGTGCTTCCCGACGGCGATGTCCCTCGGCTACCAGGGCCGCTATCACCGCCGGCCTCCCACCCAGCGCTAGCGTCGACGTCCATGGCTCCGAGGCTCCTGGTGGTCGGCGGCGGCAGGATGGGCTCGGCCCTTGTCGCCGGGCTGCTCTCCGGTGGATGGGCACCTCCGGAAGACCTGGCCGTCGTCGACCCCGATGCAGAGGCACGCCTGCGACTGGTCAGCGAACATCCCGGACTGGTGGTCACCGGCGAGCCGGTTGCCGCAGAAGGGGCGGTCCTCGCCGTGAAACCCGATGTGGCCGAGGCGACGCTGGCCTCGCTGGCCGGTGGGATCTCCCGGGTCCTCTCCATCGTGGCCGGACTGTCCACGGCTCGCCTCGAGGCGGCCATGGCTCCGGGGGCCGTCGTGGTCCGGGCCATGCCCAACACTCCGGCCCTGATCGGTGCCGGAGTGTCCGCGATGTCGGGAGGAGGTTCCGCCACCGCCTCCGACTTGGCCTGGGCCGAGGGGATCCTCGAAACGGTCGGCACGGTGATCCGCCTACCCGAGCGCTACCTCGACGCGGTGACTGCTGTGTCGGGCTCCGGCCCCGCCTACGTCTTTCTGATGGCGGAGGCGCTGATCGATGCCGGGATCACCGCCGGATTGAGCCGGGACGTGTCCCGGCGACTCGTGGTGGGCACGCTCCTCGGATCGGCCCGCCTGCTCGACGAAGCTGGCTCGGATCCTGCCACGCTCCGAGCCTCGGTCACCTCGCCGGGAGGGACGACGGCCGCCGCCGTGCGCGTCCTCGAGCTCAAAGCGGTTCGATCGGCGCTGATCGAGGCGGTGGCGGCGGCGGCGGAACGGTCGAGGCAGCTCGGGCGGTGAGTCGGCGGTTCGATGCTTCGCCGGTGATCTTCTTCCTGTCCGACTACGGACTCGATGACGAATTCGTGGGGGTGGTGCATGCCGTGCTCCACCGGTGGGCACCTCAGGTACCGGTGATCGACCTGGCCCACGGGGTCCCTCCCTACGACGTGGCGTCCGGTGCGGCAATGCTCGAGCGCTGCGCTCCCGTGCTCACCACCGGCGTCGTCCTCGCCGTAGTCGATCCCGGGGTCGGGACCGACCGGTTGGGTGTCGCGGTCGGACTCTCTCGGCCCGGCGGGCCGACATGGCTGGTCGGCCCGGACAACGGTCTCCTGGTTCCGCTGGCCGACGCGCTGGGGGGCGCGAGCTCGGTCCTCGTGCTCGAGCGACCCGACGATCTCGGAACCCAGGCGGGGTCCACCTTCGATGGCCGGGACCTCTTTGCCCCGGCCGCCGCCCGGTTGGTCTGGGGGGATCCACCCGGCGAACTCGGGGCTGCCGCACCCGTGGACTCGTTGGTGCGGTTGCCTGTTCACCACGGAACCGGTGGTCCGTCCGTCGAAGTCCGCTGGGTCGACCGCTTCGGCAACGTCGAGCTCGATCTCGACGGCTCCG
This sequence comes from Acidimicrobiaceae bacterium, assembly GCA_027315005.1. Taxonomy (GTDB): domain Bacteria; phylum Actinomycetota; class Acidimicrobiia; order Acidimicrobiales; family RAAP-2; genus Bog-756. The sequence continues at coordinate 5,918 of DAHUZT010000113.1, forward strand.
GACTGGACGAACTGGGACTGGCCCTCGGGGAGTGGGCAGAGGTCACGGTGGTCGGCCCCACCGGCGCCGTGACGACCGCTCGGGGGCGCCGAGTCGCAGCCTTCGGCGATCTGGCCTCGGGCGAGCTCGGCATTCTGGTGGACAGCGCCGGTCGGGCGGCGCTCGTCGTCGACCGGGACTCGGCCGCCCACCTGCTCGGCCTCGGTGGATCAGAGGCCATTCGACTGGTGGCGAGGAGGATGGATCCCGCGAGTACCTGATCCACCGGGATGTCCGTTCTCCGACCACCGACCGCCCACCGTCGACCCGTACCGCCGGACTCCGGGTATCCGGTCGGGGCGCTCGACGTGAACCGCAGCTTTCGATCGTTTGCCGCCGGCCCTACCATCTGGACGGTGTCTGGCGACTCCTCAACGCACTCGGACAGCAGGGATGCCGTGACGGGTGCGCCCCGCCGGCGGATTCCCGAGGCCACCGTGGCCCGCCTCCCCGTCTACCAGCGCATCCTCGAGGAACTGCTCCGTTCCGGCACGACCACCGTCTCCTCCGAGGTGCTCGCCACCTTGGCCCGAGTCAGCGCGGCCAAGGTCCGGAAGGACCTTTCGTTGCTCGGTTCCTTCGGGACGCGCGGGGCCGGCTACGACGCCGCCTACCTGATCGATCAGATCGGCAGGCAGTTGGGCCTCGACCGCATCTGGCCCGTCGCCATCGCCGGTGTCGGCAACCTGGGCCGAGCACTTGCCCGATCGGAGGGTTTCGCCGCCCGGAACTTCTGCGTGGCCGCCTTGTTCGACAATGATCCGCGCATCGTCGGAGAGATCGTGCACGGCGTGGTCGTGCGGCCCACCAGCGAGCTTCCCGCCGTGGCCACCGCCACGCCGCTGGCCATGGGTGTCATCACCACTCCGGCTCCGGTAGCCCAGCGGGTGGCCGACGCCATGGTGGAAGCCGGCATCCGCTCGATCCTCAACTTCGCGCCCCGTGTCATCGAGGTGCCCGCCGACGTGCTGCTTCGTTACGTCGATCTGAGCATCGAGCTCCAGGTGATGAGCTTCTACCAGGCTCGATCTTCGGAGAGCACCGCGATGGAGGGAATGCCGGTCATCCGCTCCATCGGCCTCAGCCCACCGGCATCGTGACGCCGGAGAACCCGAACCGATCCGACCTCGGGGCCAGTCCCGTGTCGGAGAGGGAGGCCCGGTGCCACCTGAACCGTGGACCAGCTCCACTTCGGACACCGGTACCGGAGCGCGCCGCGATGACCGGCGCCTTCCCCATCCGACCTACGCTTGGGTGGAGGGGCATCACGCTGGTGCCCCAAGGGCACCGGACGAGGGCACCGTGACCGGCAACCGACCGAACGAGCAGTGAGGCATCCATGGAGCAGGCGACAGCTGAGGCACCAGACCCATGTCGGTGATCGTGGTGGGCGTCGAGCACGACAATGCTTCGCTCGAGCTCCTCGAACGTGTGGCCATCGACGAGAGCACCCTTCCCAAGGCGCTCGGTCGCCTACGGGATCGTCCCAACCTCTCCGAGGTCGTGATCCTGTCCACCTGCCTCAGGACCGAGGTCTACGCCGTGGTGGAGCGGTTCCACGAGGGTGTCGACGACGTGCGGGACTTTCTGGCCGACGTGAGCGGTAGCTCGATCGATTCCCTGGGCGACCGGCTGACCATCAGGTTCGACGACGACGTGCCCGCCCATCTGTTCTCGGTGGCGGCCGGACTCGACTCGGCGGTGCTCGGGGAGTCCGAGGTCCTCGGACAGGTCCGGCGGGCATGGCAGCGGTCCCACGAGGAGAAGGCGTCCGGACCGGTACTCGGTGCCCTGTTCCGCCACGGGATCGAGGCCGGAAAGCGGGTCCGATCCGAAACTGGGATCGCCCGCGGCATCACGTCGTTCTCCCATGGTGCGGTCGCCCTGGCCGCCGACCGAAGGGTCGATGGGCTCACCGGGGCGAACGTGGTGGTGCTGGGGGCAGGCGAGATGGGTGAGGGTGTGGCCCGGGCGCTCGACGGTCACGATCCAGCCGGAGTGGTGGTGGTGAACCGCAGCTCCGAGCGGAGCCACTCGGTCGTGGCCGGGCTCAGCCGAACGCTCGCCGCTCGTTCGCGCACCGCAGCCTTCGACGACCTCGGCGCGCTGCTTGCCGGTGCCGATGTGGTCTTCACCACGGTGGGGAGCACCCATCCGGTCGTCCGTCGCTCCGAGCTCGCCGGCCCCGCCTCCAGTCGATCACCCGAAGACCCCCTGGTCGTGATCGACCTCGGGGTCCCCCGCAACGTGGAGCCGGATGCCGCGGACCTCCCTGGCCTCCTCCTGCTCGACATGGACGTCCTCAGAGAGGCCGTGACCTCCGCATTGTCGGGTCGCCGGCGCGAACTGACCGCCGCCACCCAGATCGTGAGCGACGAGGTGGAGCGCTACCGAGTCGCCGACCGCGCCCGCGACGTGGCTCCTCTGGTGGCGGCCCTGCGCTCCGGAGCCGAGGACCTTCGACAGGCAGAGGTCGACCGCCGTCGGGCCAAGCGCACGGAGCTGTCCGAAGCACAGTGGGATCAGGTGGACGCCGTGACCCGGACGGTGGTGGCCTCCCTCCTCCACCGACCGACCGTGGTCCTGAAGGAGACCGCGGGCACACCGCGAGGGGAGCGCTTGGTCGAGTCCCTCCGCTCCCTCTTCGACCTGTAGCGGGCACCGGGCCGGCCCGCGAAGTGACCAGGCAACTCACCATCCGCCTCGCCACCCGTGGATCGCCGTTGGCGATTGAGCAGGCTCGCCGGGTCGCCGGCCGCCTGGAGGAGCACCGGCACCGGGTGGAGCTGGTGGTGGTGGAGACGATGGCCGACCGCCTGGTCGATGTCCCTCTCGAACGCATCAGTGGCACTGGAGTGTTCGTCAAAGAGGTACAGGCCGCGGTCGTCCGGGGTGTGGCCGATGCCGCCGTGCACTCGGCCAAGGATCTCCCGTCCGCTCCCGAGCTCGCCGTCCCCGGGTTGATGCTGGTTGCCGTACCCGAGCGGGCCGATCCCCGCGATCTGCTGGTGGGTGGAACCCTCCGGGGACTGGCGACCGGCACGGCCGTGGCCACCGGATCGGCCCGACGCCGCGCCCAGCTGGCCAATCTTCGGCCCGATCTGACCTTCAGCGGGCTCCGGGGCAACCTGGCGCGGCGGCTGGCCGCCGTCGGAAACGGTCCAGCCGGAGCGGTGGTCGTGGCCAAGGCGGCCGTCGACCGGCTGGGCTGGCGCCCCCCGCCGAACCTGGTGACCGAGGTTCTGGAGCCCGAAACCATGGTGCCCCAGGTGGGCCAGGGAACCATTGCCGTCGAGTGTCGGGAGGACGACGATGGGATCCGTGCCGCCCTCGCCGCCATCGACGATCCGATCTCTGCCCCGCTTCTGGCGGCGGAGCGGTCGTTTCTGGTCGGAATCGGTGGGGGATGCTCGCTTCCGGTCGGTGCCTGGGCACGTACCGGGGCGGTCGGTTCCGAGGAAGTCGTCTTGACCGGCATGGTGGCTGCCGCCGACGGCGTCGCGGTCCTCCGTCACGAGGGGACCGGATGCGATCCGGTGGCGCTCGGCGCCGCGGTGGCGCGCTCCCTGCTCGAGGACGACGGCGCCACCGGCCTCGGTGGATGGTCGCCTGTCGGAGGATCACACTCCTCCCCCCACAGCACGAGTCCCGAGTCGACGTCGGCATGACCGTCGCCCTGGTCGGGGCCGGTCCGGGCGACCCGGGTCTGCTCACCCGCCGTGGTGCGGAGCTCCTGGCCCGGGCCGAGGTGGTGGTGTACGACCGGCTGGTGGCGAGCCAGCTCCTCCAACTCGCACCCGACGGTGCCGAACTGATCGATGTGGGCAAGGCAGCCGGCGCGGCCGCGACCCAGCAGTCGATCACCGAACGGTTGGTCGACCTGGGCAGGGCCGGGCGGCGGGTGGTCCGCCTGAAAGGTGGTGACCCCTACGTGTTCGGCCGGGGTGGCGAGGAGGCGGAGGCGCTCGTCGCCGCCGGCATCGAATTCGAAGTGGTTCCCGGGGTGAGTTCCGCCTTCGCCGTACCGGCCGCCGCCGGCATCCCGGTGACCCATCGCGGGATGGCCGGGTCGGTCACTGTGGTCACCGGCACGGTGGGCAGCGGCGGAAGCGAGGTGGACTGGGAGGCGCTGGGCCGAAGCGGGTCCACCCTGGTGGTGCTGATGGGGGTTGCCGAGCGCTCCCGCATCACCGGTGCGCTTCTTGCCGCCGGCCGTCCACCGGTTACCCCGGTGGCCGCCGTGCGATGGGGGACGACCGACCGTCAGGAGGTCGTCCGCACCACGCTCGACCGCCTGCCAGAAGTCGAACTCGCGGCACCGGTCGTGATCGTGATCGGACCGGTCGCAGCCCTCGATCTCCGTCCGGGAGTGCCTGGTTCGGCAGGGGGTGTGGACAGCGGATCCGGGGCGACCGGCGCATGAGCACGCCACCCACCCACCTCGCGCCGTTGGCCGGCCGACGGCTGGTGGTGACCCGGGCCAGCTCCCAGGCACAAGGGCTCACCGAAGCCCTCATCCTGCGCGGGGCGACGGTGGTGGAGCTCCCGGTGATCGACTTCGCCGGACCCGCCGAAGGCGATCACCGTCTCACCGAGGCCACAGAGCGCCTTCTGGAAGGAAGCTACGACTGGATCGTGGTGACTTCGCAGAACGCACTTTCCCACCTGCTCGGTGCGGTGAGCGAACGGGTCCTTCCCGAATCGGTGCGGTGGGCAGTAGTGGGCCCGGGCACTGCGGAGGGGTTGCGCCGCGCCGGCCACACCGCCGAAGTCGTCCCGGAAAGCGCCGATGCCGACGCCCTGGCAGCCGCGTTCCCGGTGGCGGGTGCGGGCCAGGGCGTCTCGGTGCTCTACCCGAGGGCGGAGAAGGTCCGCAGCCACCTCGCCGCCGACTTGCGGTCGAAGGGGTGGCGGGTGGACGACGTCGTGGCGTACCGGACGGTGGCGGCGATGCCCAGTGCTGAGGCGACCGCCGCGTCTCGCGGGGCGGACGCCATCATCTTCACCTCACCTTCCACCGTCGAGCGATCGGTGGAGCATCTCGGGGTCGACGGGATCCCCCCGAAGGTCGTGACCATGGGTCGGGCCACCTCGGCGGCGGCCCGGGACGCCAGGCTGGAGGTGGCCGCGGAAGCCAGTCCGCACACTCTGGATGGTCTGGTCAGCGCGGTCGAACTCGCGCTGGCCGGACGGCGCTCCTAGGCTGGGGCCGATGGTGCGTCCTGAGAGCTCGACCAGACCGGCGCCGCAAGGTCCGGGCCGGGTAGTTGCCGGGGGATCCTCCGCTGGTTTTCCGGCTCGACGCCTCCGACGCCTGCGACGCACAGATGCCCTCCGCCGGCTTGTCGCCGAGACCAGGCTCACCGTGGACGACCTGGTTGCCCCGTTGTTCGTGGCCGACGGGCAGACCGAGCCGTCTTTGATCGACGCACTTCCCGGCGTCCTGCGGCATTCGGTCGACTCGGCCGCGGTCGAGGCCAAGCGGCTCGGTGCCCTCGGGGTGCCAGGTGTCATCATCTTCTCGCTCCCGAAACCCGGGGACAAGGACGCCCGGGGAAGCGCGGCCGCCCGTTCAGGGGGCATCACCGAGCGGGCACTCGGCGCGGTCCGCGATGGTGTGGCCGATTCCGTGGTGGTCATGGCCGACTGCTGTCTCGACGAATTCACCGACCATGGACACTGCGGTGTGCTCGACCCGGCGACCGGCTCGGTCGATAACGATGCCACCCTTGCGCTCTACGCGGAGCTGGCCGTGTTCCAGGCGACGTCCGGGGCCCACGTGGTCGCCCCCAGCGGCATGATGGACGGTCAGGTCGCTGCCATCCGGACCGGATTGGACAGCGCCGGTCAGGCGGAGACGGCGATCCTCGCATACGCGGCGAAGTATGCCTCCGCACTCTACGGGCCCTTCCGTGAGGCTGCTTCGGTCGCCATCGCCGGGGGCGGTGACCGCAAGGGATACCAGCAGGACCCGGCCAACCGGCGGGAGGCCGTCGCCGAGGTCACGCTCGATGTCGCCGAGGGCGCTGACATGGTTATGGTGAAGCCGGCTCTCAGCACACTGGACGTCATCGCCGACGTACGTCAAGTCGTCGAGGTTCCGCTGGCGGCCTATCACGTCAGCGGGGAGTACGCCATGGTCAAGGCCGCTGCCGAGCGTGGGTGGATCGACGGCCCGGCGGTCGCCCTCGAGCAGATCACGGCGGTCAAGCGTGCCGGCGCCGACTTCGTGTTGACCTACTTCGCCGGCGAGCTGGCAGAACTGCTCGGTGGCTGAGCGACCGGCATCCGAGGCGCTGTTCGCCCGGGCCACCCGGGTCATCCCCGGTGGGGTCTCGTCGCCGGTGCGCTCGTTCCGATCGGTGGGTGGACAGCCGTACTTCGTCAGCCGGGGTGAGGGCGCCTACGTGTGGGACGCGGATGGCAACCGGCTCCTCGACTACGTGCAGTCGTACGGGGCGTCCATACTCGGGCACACCCACCCGAGCGTGGTGCGGGCTGTGGCCGACGCGGCCACCCGAGGGACCACCTTCGGCGCGCCGACCGAGGGCGAAGTGATGTTGGCCGAGGCAATCTGCTCGCGTGTCGCTGGTTGTGACCAGGTTCGGATGGTGTCTTCGGGGACCGAGGCGGCCATGAGCGCCGTCCGTCTGGCACGCGGCCACACCGGTCGGAGCCGGATCGTGAAGTTCGCCGGTTGCTATCACGGTCATTCCGACGGGCTCCTGGCCGGTGGGGGGAGCGGCGTCGCCACGCTCGGGCTACCCGACTCCGCAGGGGTGCCCGCGGCCGCCGTGTCGGAGACGGTGGTGGCTCCGTACAACCTGGTCCCCGACCTCGACGAGCAGGTCGCATGCGTCATCGTGGAACCGGTGGCCGCCAACATGGGCCTCGTGCCGCCGGTCGACGGATTCCTCGCAGGTCTCCGACGGGCCTGCGACGACGCGGGTGCCCTGCTGATCTTCGACGAGGTCATCACCGGGTTCCGTTTGGGTCCCGGGGGGGCTTCGGATTTGTTCGGTGTCCGTCCAGACCTTTGGTGTTTCGGCAAAGTGATCGGTGGAGGACTGCCGGTGGGAGCCTTCGGAGGTCGGGCCGATATCCTCGAGTCCTTGGCCCCGACTGGGCCCGTGTACCAGGCAGGGACCCTGTCGGGTAATCCGTTGGCCACCGCCGCCGGTCTGGCCGTGCTCGACGAGCTCAGTCCCGATGCGTACTCCGACCTGGCCGCCCGGGTCTCCGACTTCGGAAAGACATTGTCCGAACGGATGACCGATGCGTTGTCGGGAGCGCAGGTCACCGGCAGCGACGGCCGGCACCTCGAGGCACGGGTACCAGTCGTCGGACCACTGTTCGGGCTGTGCTTCGTCCCGGTCGGATCGGGTCCGGTTCGCGACTACGGCGGAGCGGGGGCTTCGGCGGCCACCGGCCTGTACACCCGGCTGTTCTGGTCCATGCTCGAGCGGGGGGTGGCACTCGCTCCCGGACCCTACGAGGTGGCCTTTCCATCCATGGCCCATGACTCGGCCGAACTCGAGCTCACCGTCGAGGTCGCTACGTCTGCCATGGGAGAGATTCTCGCCTGATCCGGCACTGCCAGTAAGGTAGTGGCCACGCCGGGTGCTGGGAATCGGAACCGGCCGGAGTGGCGGTGATCAGCGCAAATCCTTGCCCAACCCCGTCGCGTGGCGGCAGGATGGGCACGGTCCGTGACGGTGGGACCGCGAGGAAGGGACAGGCGTTGCCGGGGAGCGTCCCCGGTCACAGAGGAGAACTCGATGACCGTCGGAATATCGGAACTTCCACCTGAGGGCATGCAGCTCGGGGGCGTCGCTCTGGCCGGTGACGCCGAGAAGGGGACGAGGACGACCGAGGGGCTCAGCCTGCTGTTCACCACAGCGGGTATCACGGTGCAGGGCCCTCAACCGCAGATCGAGCGCCTGCTCATATGGTCCGGTCTGGACACCGCGACCTGCAGCGAAAAGACGCTCTTGGCCGACGGGCGAAGTGCCGCCGTCATGGAGCTGACCTCCGGTGGCCAGTCCATCCGGTTCTTCCTCCCGACCGAGACCGTGACCCCGGGCCAGGCCGCCTACCTCGACCAGGCTCTCCCGGCCTGGCTCAACCGGTATCGGGGTGCTTCCGCGAGCCCGCCGGCCGGATCCGCTCCCAGGGGACCGGTGGTGGCCGACGGTGATGGCTCCCCGCCGGGACCGACCACTCAGAGGGTTGAACCCTCACCTCCTGGTGGCGCCGATCACGGGACCGTGGCACCCTCGGCACCGGCAGCACCCTCGGCACCGGCAGCACCCTCGGCACCGGCAGCACCCTCGACGGTCGCTACCGGGGCCGCCGCCGGCTCTGCGCTGGGCCATCGGCATCCAGCCGCTTCGGTCGTCCGTCCGTCCGAGGACGTCGCACCACCACCACCACCACCACCACCACCACCTGCGGCCCCGGCTTCTCCGGCGTCGAACGGAGCGTCTTTCCCATCCCCTGCTCCTCCAACGACCGAGACCAGGGCACCGCTTCCTCCTCCGCCTCCTCAGCCGTCGCCACCTCCGGCACCTGCGGGCGCCAACGGCTGGGAGTTCGCGGTCGATCCAATTCCTCCCGGCGCGCCGCCGGCTCCTCCAGCGGCCGGTGCATCCGGAGTGACTCCGGGTACGGCCGCCGGGGGCAGGCCGTCTAAGGGCAGAGGACGGCGAAAGGCTCGTCAGCAGGACCAGTCGGCAGTCCCGGACCCCGGTGTCGTACCGCCGCCCGGTGCCCCTTCCGAACCGCCCAAGGATCCGGTCCCGCTGGCCTTTGACACCCTCCCGCCCCCGCTGCCCCCGCCCGTGGGATCCGTCGTCTGGAAGCCGGCCGTCGACCCGGCGACCGGTCAGCCGTTGTGGGACGGACCGGGGCCCACCGGTTCGGTACCGCCCCCCGAAGCTCCGACGCCATCTCGGTGGAGACGGAAGAAGAGGGCCGCCGGCGCCATCGTCTCCACCGATGTGTCCACGACGACGATAGCGGTCGAGACCACCGCCACCGTGGTCGAGGCCACCACCTCTGCCCCTCCCGGTCAACCGGAAACGTTGGTCGTTTCCCCGTGGGACGACGACACCGTAGGTGCCGGTACGATCGAACCGTCCATCGAAGAGCCGCCTGCGAAACCGACCGGGACGGCGCGCAATCGTCCGCTGATAGTGCTCCTGATCGTGCTCCTCGTGGCCGTGCTCGGCGGCATCGCCTACCTGGTGGTCAAGCGGCACAGTACGACCACGAGCTCGCCGGTTGCCGTCGTACCGGTACCGGCCAATCCCGATGCAGCGTTGGCCGGCTCGATCGGCCTCCGGCTGACCGATCTCCCAGCCGGTTGGGTCGTGGCCACACCGGGCAGCCCGACCCCGCACGTTCCGGTGGCCCCCGCCGCCACCCAGATCACCGCGGAGCAGACGTTGGCCTCTTGCCTGGGCGTGAGCCAGCCGGCAGTGGCCGGACTCTTCGGGGGAGCGGTGTTCCCGGGTCGTACCGCTTCGGCCCGGTCCCCGGTGTTCCAGAGCACTGCGGATCCGGCGATCCAGATGTTCTCGACGACGGACGTCTTGGCCACCCCGAGCGACCAGGCCGCGCTGACGGCGCCACTCAACCGGACCACCTTCGCCCCGTGCTTCCAGAGGTACCAGACGACCATCGTCCAGGCCGCCGCTCCCGGTGGCACGGTCCAGGTCGCGCCCGTATTCCTGGCCGCGCCACCCGGGGTCACCATCGACGCCTTCCTCACGACGTTCACCATCCCCGGTCAGGGCACGACGGTGTCCGGTGAGGCGTTCATCGCCGGCGGGAGGATCCTCGCCGACCTGCAACCGTCGACGAACGGTCCTGCGGTGCCTTCCGATGCCTTCACGCCGGCCTACCTCTCGATCGCCGACCGGGTGAGCCGGGCCGCCGACCAGTAGCAGCCGGTGGGTGATCCAATGGCGGGTGGTTCTGGTGCCCCCCTTGGTTCTGGTGCCCCCCTCAGGGCCCTTCGGGCGTCATCCGGGCGACGAGCGCGAGTGCGCGATAGGCGGCTTCGGCCGGGCCGGTCTCGTCGGGGCGCAACAGGTTCGCCATGATCTTGAGCAGCCAACCCATGAGGGACTCGGAGTACATCCCCGACCCGACGCACAGCGCCATCAGCTCGGGATTGCTGATCATCCGGATGAAGGCGCGGGCCACCCGATAGTAGAGCCCCCATGCCTCGTCCAAACGTCGCTCGTAGCTGGAGAGGGCCTCCGGACCATCCCCGGACAGGGCCTCGCCCAGCGAAGCGGCGGCCAATCGGCCGCTCTCGTACCCGTAGGCGATTCCCTCCCCGTTGAACGGGTTGATGGTCCCGGCCGCATCACCGACGACGAGCGTGGTCGGTCCCACTTTGGGACCGATGGCCAGACCCATGGGGAGCTTCCCCCCCGTTGCCGGTCCCAGGCAGTTCTGGGGGGTGAGCTCCCACTCCCGGGGAGCCCAAGCGACGAAGCGCTCCATCAGGGTCGCGGTGTTGACGCCCTTCCACCGGCGGTCGGTCGACAACAGGCCCACTCCGGCGTTCACCCGACCGTCGCCCAGCGGGAAGATCCAGCCATACCCGGGCACGACCTGGCCGCTCCCGTCACGGAGGTCCAGGAAGGATTCGATGAACGGCCGGTCGTGACCGGGGGAACGGTAGTAGGTACGCAGCGCCATGCCCATCGGCTGATTGCGATCGCGGGTGGTGCCCAGCGCCCGACCGAACCGAGAGTTGGAGCCGTCGGCGACGACGACATAGCGGGCAGCGATCTGCCGGGTCTCCCCGGTCGCCTTCTCCCGCACCAGCGCTCCTCGGCACGCACGAAGCCCGCCGCCTGCGCCGCGTGGCGTTGCGTCTTCCTCGAGGAGTGGCGCCACCGCCTCGGTGCCCTGCCAGATGGTGGCTCCAGCCTTCGCCGCACGGTCGTTGACGATGCCGTCGAGGTCGTGCCGGGTGATGACGTATCCGTAAGACGGGAAGGTCGGATGGTCGGGCCAAGAGAGCTCGAGGCTCTTGCCGTACGCGTTGGCACGGAGCCCGTCGTACCGATGGGCGCCGCTGAGCGACCCTTCGATGCCCATGTCGGCGATCTGGCGAACCGCCCGGGGGGTCAGCCCGTCACCGCAGGTCTTTTCCCGGGGGAACACCTTCTTCTCGCAGAGCGCGACATCCCAACCGGCTTCGGCCAGCCAGTAGGCACAGGAGGAGCCCGCCGGGCCACCTCCCACCACCAGTACGTCGTAGCGGTGCCCGACAGCATCGGGCTCGAGAGGCGCTCTGGATGCCGAGAGGGGGTCGTCGACAGTCCGATGATCGGCAGAGGGGTTCACAATCGTCAATGCTAGAGGTGCCCATCCCGGGAGGGCGTCCGGCACGCGGCGGTAGGGGGCGGCGACCGGTCCCCGGGGGCCGGCGGGGTCCGAGGCTCGACCATGGCGAACAGCTGTTCCGCCCGCTGGACCAGATGGTACGACGCGGAGGCGCCCAATGTGCTTTTTCGAAGTGCCGCGTGGTAAAAACGAGTCACTGTGGACAATTACCTGCCGATCCTGGTACTGCTGATCCTCGGGCTCCTCTTCGCATCGGTGTCCTTCGTCGCCTCCCGGGCGCTCGGACCGCGTCAGCGCCCGACGTCGGCCAAGGTGGCGCCCTACGAGTGCGGGATCGTCCCGACCATCGAACCTCCGACCACGTTCCCGGTGCGCTTCTACCTGATCGCCATGATCTTCATCATCTTCGACATCGAGATCGTCTTCCTCTACCCGTGGGCGGTCATCTTCCGACAGTTGCGCTCGTTCGGACTGACCGAGGTGGTGGTGTTCGCCGCCGTGGTCCTGGTCGCCTTCCTCTTTCTCATCAGCAACGGCGCGCTGACCTGGGGGCCGGCCAAGCGGCTGGTCAGCGCCATGCCGTCGCGCACCTCGGATTCCACGATCACCCGCATCGGCACCGGACCCCGTGGCCCCGGCGGGACCACGCCCCCCGGTGGTACCCGTGAGAAGACCGCTCACCAACCCGACGACGCCCCGAGGACCGGTGAACCGGGCAACGTACCGGTCGGACCCGGGCGCGCCGCGTAGGCCGCCCCATGGGTCTCGAGGATCTCCAGCACAATTTTCTCCCCGGTCGGCTCGAGGATCTGGTCAAGTGGGCTCGTCGCTACTCGATGTGGCCCGCCACCTTCGGGCTGGCCTGTTGCGCCATCGAGATGATGTCGGTGGGCGCCGCCGACTTCGACCTGGCCCGATTCGGGATGGAGGTCTTCCGCGCCTCGCCCCGCCAGGCGGATCTGATGATCGTGGCCGGGCGGGTGTCCCAGAAAATGGCTCCGGTGCTCCGTCAGGTCTACGACCAGATGATGGAGCCGAAGTGGGTGCTGTCGATGGGAGTGTGTGCCAGCACCGGTGGCATGTTCAACAACTACGCAATCGTCCAAGGCGTGGACCAGATCGTCCCGGTGGACGTGTACGCGCCGGGATGCCCGCCGACCCCCGAGACGCTCATGCATGCAATCCTGACCCTCCACGAGAAGGTCCGGGTCGGGGAGATCACCCGCAGGCGTGAAGTAGGGGGCGGACTGGTTCTTTCGCGGCGGCCCCGACCCCAGGCCGCTGACGAGGGTGCCGACACCGACGACGGTAGGACCGAGGCAGACGAATCGACCACCGGTTGGACCCCGGACCGCCCCGACGCCGTGCGGGTCGGTACCCCCAAGCGGAATCCGATCATCGCCCGTAGCGTCGGTGAGCCTCTGTGACCGCCGGTGGAGCAAATGAGGTCGTGGTCGCCGGTCGGGACCGGTACCTGAGCACGGTCCGCGAACTGCAAAGCAACGGGTTCGAGCTGTGTGCCGATCTGTGCGCCGTCGACTACCTCGGCCACATGGACCGCCCGCTACCCGAAGGCGCCGGTCGAGAGCGGTTCGAGGTGGTGGTCAACCTGTTGTCGTTGAGCAGGGCCCGCAGGGTGCGAGTGCGGGTGCCGGTTCCGGAGTCCGAGGCCACAATCCCGACGCTCTTCGACCTCTACCCGGGGGTCGAAGCCATGGAGCGGGAGGTCTACGACTTGTTCGGGATCGTGTTCATCGGTCACCCCGACATGACCCGCATCCTGATGCCTGAGGACTGGGAGGGGCACCCGCTGCGCAAGGATTACGGCATCGGCCGGGTTCCGGTCCAGTTCAAAGAGGCGCCCGGACCGAGATGACCGAACCCAGCGACCCCCGGTCCGACGCCGAATCGGAGCCCCGTCCCGATTCCGACCTCGCCGCACCGATCACCGATCAGAGCGAGTGGGAACCGCATCCCGGAGCCGATCACGAGCCCGCGGGCCTGGTGGCCGAGACGTCTGAAGGCACTCAGGAGATGACCCCGCGTGCGACGACGGAACCCGGTGAGCTGCGGCGTGAGGTGGGGGCCGTGCTACGGCTGCCCGAAGGGGCCGCGGTCGATCCGGAGGACATCGACGTCGAGCGGGGCGAAGACGAGACCATGATCATCAACATGGGCCCTCAGCACCCTTCCACCCACGGGGTGCTCCGTCTGATGCTCGAGCTCGATGGCGAGACAGTCCTCCGGACCAAGCCGGTCATCGGCTACCTGCATACCGGGATGGAGAAGACGGGCGAGGACCTCACCTACGTTCAGGGCGCGACCAATGTGACGCGGATGGACTACCTCTCCCCGCTCCACAACGAGTTGGTCTACTCGTTGTCCGTCGAGTCGTTGCTGGGACTGGAGATGCCACCTCGCTCGGACTGGATCAGGATGCTGCTGGTCGAGCTCAACCGGGTGTCATCGCACCTCATGTGGATGGCCACCAATGGCATGGATCTCGGGTCGACCTCGATGATGATCTACGGGTTCCGCGAGCGGGAGATGGTGCTGGCCTTCTTCGAGAAGACCACGGGCCTACGGATGAACCACAACTTCATCCGACCCGGGGGGACCGCCGCCGACCTCCCCGACGGGTGGGAGGACGACGTCACCGTGATCTGCGACACCGTGGTCGAACGGACCCACGAGTACGACGAGTTGCTGACCGGACAGCCCGTGTTCCGGCAGCGAACCGAGGGGATCGGCACCATCTCGGCCGAAGAGGCCCTCGCCCTCAGCCTCACCGGCCCGATCCTCCGGTCGACCGGCGTGCCCTGGGACCTTCGCCGCTCGATGCCGTATCTCCGCTACGACGAGGTCGAGTTCGACGTCATCGTGGGGACATTCGGGGACAACTTCGACCGCTACTCCATCCGGCTCAACGAGATCAGGGAATCGGTGCGGATCATTCGCCAGATCGTCGAGAAGATGCCGGCCGGCGACTATCGGGCCCAGGACAAGAAGGTCACCCCGCCTCCTCGGGGGAGGATCGACGAATCGATGGAGGCCCTCATCCATCACTTCAAGACCTTCACCGAGGGCTTCCGGGTTCCCGAGGGGGAGACCTATGTGGCCATCGAGTCGCCGAGGGGCGAGCTCGGGTGCTATCTGGTGTCCGACGGATCGTCCAAGCCGTACCGGATGCACATCAGGGGGCCCAGCTTCGTCAATCTGCAAGGCCTGCCGGTCATGATGCGGGGTGGCCTGGTGGCCGACGCGGTGGCAGTTTGCTCATCGGTCGACCCGGTGATGGGGGAGGTGGATCGATGACCGATCGGAGCCCTGCGGCCAGGCGCGGGACCCCGCTCCAGGCCGCTCCCGGGACGTCCAAAGGGGGCCATCTGTCGACCGAGACCGTCGAGCGGGCCCGACGGACGATCGACCTCTACCCCGAAGCTCGCTCGGCACTGATCCCCTTGTGCCACCTGGCTCAGGAACAGGACGGCTGGCTCACCCCCGAGGCCATGTCCGACATCGCCGAGCTGGTCGGGATCACCCCGGCCGAGGTGCTCGGAACGGCCTCCTTCTACGACATGCTCCACACCGAACCGGTCGGTCGATACGTCGTTTCCATCTGCACCAACATCGCCTGCCAGCTCAACGGAGCCGATGAGCTGCTGGAGCACGCCCAGGAGATGCTGGCGGTCAACGCCGGGGGGACCACCTCCGACGGGGAGCTGACCCTCGAGGAGGCGGAATGCCTTGCCGACTGCGATCGGGCTCCGTGCGTCCAGGTGAACCACCGGTTCGTCGGTGCCCAGACGCCCGAGTCATTCGACCGGCTGGTGGCCGAGCTGCGTGCCGGTGACCGCCGGGACGAGATCCCGCCACACGGGACCCTGACCAGGGTCCGACGGGACGGCGGTATCCGCACCGATCCGGCCCGGGTCGCATCCGAGCGGGCGGCAATGGCGCAAGTCCAGGCGCGGCGGGCCGAGGAGGCCAGGTCTGACGTGGGTGGAAAGGGCGGCGCGTGACCATCACCGATGCTCCGAAGATCGTCACCGCCCGCCTGGAGCACGACGATTCCCATACTCTGGAGTGCTATCTGGCGACCGGCGGCTATGACGGGCTGCGCAAGGCCCTCACCATGACCCCCGAAGCGGTGGCCCATGAGGTGGACGCCGCCAGCTTGCTCGGTCGTGGAGGAGCGGGTTTCCCGGCCGGTCGCAAATGGGCCATGTTGCGGAAGAACCCGGTCACCTATCTCGTGGTGAACGGCGACGAGAGCGAGCCGGCCACCTTCAAGGACCATCTGCTCGTCGAGCGCGATCCTCATCAGCTCATCGAAGGCGTGCTGATCGCCGCCTATGCGCTTCAGGTCACCCGGGCCTTCATCTTCATCCGGGGCGAGTTCGCCCTCGGCCTGGAGCGGGTCCAGTCCGCGCTCAACGACGCCTATGCCCACGGTGCGGTTGGCTCGGACATCTTCGGCTCGGGTTTCTCCATCGACCTCGTGGTCCATCCGGGGGCAGGCGCCTACATCTGTGGCGAGGAGACGGCGCTGCTCGAATCGCTGGAGGGAAAGCGTGGCTTCCCCCGTATCAAACCGCCCTACTTCCCGGCCGCCATCGGCCTCTACGGCGAGCCCACCGTGGTGAACAACGTCGAGACCATGTCCAACCTGCCCTGGATCGTGCTGAACGGCGGTGACGCCTTTGCTGCGCTGGGCGTGGGGCGCTCCGCCGGGACCCGGCTCTTCGCCCTGGCCGGGCACGTGAACCGGCCCGGAGTGTACGAGCTCGAGATGGCCAAGACGACCTTCGGAGATCTCATCAACGCCCCGATCCTCGGCGGCGGCATCCGTCATGGGCGCGAACTCAAGGCGTTCATCCCTGGTGGGGTCTCCGCTCCGTGGTTCGGGCCCGACCAGATCGACCTGCCCCTCGGTCAGGACGAGGTGGCGGCGGCCGGATCGATGCTGGGCTCGGGCTCGGTGGTGGCGATGGACGACCAGACCTGTGCGGTCCGTGCCGCATGGCGCATCACCAAGTTCTTCGCACGGGAGTCCTGCGGCCAGTGCACTCCGTGCCGCGAAGGCTCGGGCTGGCTCGAACGGATCATGGCGCGCATCGAGAGGGGGCACGGTCGTCGTGTGGACCTCGATCTCCTTCTCGACGCCTGCGACAACATCGCCCCCGGGTTGACCTGGCCACCCCAGCAGACCACCATCTGCGTGCTCGGGCCGTCCATCCCCTCGTCGATCGGCTCGGCGATCGCCATGTTCCGGGACGAGTTCCTCGTGCACATCAAGGACGGGGGGTGCCCGTTTGCCTGAGCCATCGCAGTCGACGCACCGAGACCCCCCCTCCGGGGAACCGCCAGAGACGGTCACCTTCACGCTGGACGGACGACAGGTCACCGCGGAGAAGGGAGAGATGCTCATCGCCGCCGCCGAGCGGGCGGGGACCTTCATCCCGCGGTTCTGCTACCACCCCCGAATGAAGTCTGTCGGAGTCTGCCGCATGTGCCTCGTCGAGGTCGGGGGCCCCCGTGGCCCATCCCTCCAACCCAGCTGTTTCGTCGAGGTGCAGGACGGAGCGGAGGTGGTCACCACCTCCGACAAGGTGAAGAAGGCCCAGGATGGCGTGCTCGAGTTCCTGCTCGTCAACCATCCGCTCGACTGTCCGGTGTGCGACAAGGGAGGGGAGTGCCCGCTCCAGGACCAGACCCTCGCCTACGGCCCCGGCGAGACCCGGTTCGTCGAGGAGAAGCGCCACTTCGAGAAGCCGATCCCGATCTCGGAACTGGTGCTCCTCGACCGCGAGCGGTGCATCCAGTGCAGCCGTTGTACCCGCTTCGCCTCCGAAGTGGCCGGTGAGGCACAGATCGACTTCATCGGTCGTGGTGAGCTCATCGAGGTCAACACCTTTCCCGATCTGCCGTTCACCTCGTACTTCTCGGGGAACACCGTGCAGATCTGCCCGGTCGGAGCGCTCACCGCCACGCCGTACCGGTTCACGGCCCGGCCCTGGGACCTGGACCAGGTCGAGTCGACCTGCACAACCTGTTCGGTGGGTTGCCGGGTGGCGGTGCAGTCCTCGGCCAACCGGGTGACCCGCCTGCTCGGGATCGATGTCGACCCGGTCAACCACGGATGGCTGTGTGACAAGGGACGGTTCGCCTACGAGGCAGTCAACGGCACCGATCGGCTCACCGACCCTCTGGTCCGCAAAGACGGGGACCTGGTACCTGTGTCGTGGCACGAGGCGCTCGATGCCGTGGCTCGGGCCCTCGAGGCGTCCCGATCCAAGCACGGCTCCGGGTCGGTCGGCATGATCGGCGGTGGCCGACTGACCAACGAGGGCGCCTACGCGTGGGCCAAGCTGGCCAAGGGAGTCATCGGCACCGATTCGGTGGACGCTCAGCTGGGTGACGGGCTTCCCGCCAAAGTGGTCCTGGGACTCCCGACGGCCACCATCGATCAGGCGACTTCGGCCGACACCGTCATCGTCCTCGCCGGCGACCTCCGCGAGGAGGTTCCCATCTTGTTCCTACGCCTGCGAGGTGCAGCAGCCGACGGCGGACCCTCCATCGTCGAGCTCGCACCCCACAGCACCGCACTGACCCCGTATGCCACGGCCTCGTTGCGCTATCAACCGGGTGAGGCCTCGGCGCTCGTCGGCGCCCTCATCGCACCCGACGGTGCAGCGCCTGACGGGGTGAGCGAGGAGAGCTGGCAACGCGCCCGGGACCTCGTCGGTGCCGACAACGTCGTGGTCGTCGTGGGGCGTCCATCGCTCGCCGAGGATGGCGCACTGGTCGCTGATGCCGCTCAGCTGTTGGCCAGTCGCTTGCCAGGCGCCCGCTTCCTTCCCGTGCTTCGGCGCGGCAACGTTCGCGGGGCACTCGACATGGGGTTGGGGCCGGGACTCCTGCCGGGTCGGGTCACCCTCGAGGCCGGCCGGGCGTACTTCGTCGAGCACTGGGGTTCGGTCCCCGATGAGGAGGGACGCGACACGTCCGCAATGCTCGCAGCCGGAGCCGCAGCCGCAGACAGCGCCGCAGACAGCGCCGCAGCCGCCGGGAGCCAACCGCTCGACACCCTGATCGTGCTGGGTGCGGACCCACTGTCCGACTTCCCCGACCGACGTCTGGCCCGGCGCGGGCTCGACGGTGCAGGCTTCGTAGTAGCTGTGGCCAGCGCGCCCGGGGAGGTCGTCGAGCGAGCCGACGTCGTGTTGCCGGCCGCCGAGGCCCACGAGCGGCCCGGGACCACGACCAACATCGAGGGCCGTCTGAGCCGGTTGGGCCAGAAGCTCGTGCCTCCCGGCCAGGCCTGGCCCGACTGGATGATCGCCGTCGAGTTGGCCGCCCATCTCGGCGAGGACCTGGGACTGGACTCGGTGGCCGACGTCTGGGACGAGATCGAGTGCCTGGCTCCCGCCTACCGCGGGATCACCCGGCAGGTGCTGGAGAGCCCCACCGCCACCGACGGGGTGCTGGTGCCACTGCCGTCGGTCGAGGTGGCCCTCCCGCCGCGCCGCGCTGCCCCCCTCGATCCGATCGCCTTCCCGGGCGTGGAATCGGTCGAGCGTCAGGGTGCCCCACCCCGGGCCGGTCTGGTCGAGATGCCGACCGCCGCCCAGGGTGCCGAGGACGAGGCCGGGCGCCTGGCGGCCGGAGGTGACACCGGCAGGGCCCCGGTTCTGCTGGCCGGACCGGTCGAGATAGCGGTCCCCCACGTCGCCCCCAATGACCGGTACTCGTTCCGGCTGGTGGCCACGCGCCGGCTCTACGACCGGGGATCGGCGGTCAGTCGGGTGCCAGCCCTCGGTGCACTGGTGCAGCCGGCGCCGCTCCGGGTCAACCCTCACGACCTGGATGGGCTGGGAGTGACCTCCGGTGCCTCGGTGCGACTCCGAACCGCCACCGCCTCGGCCGTGCTCGAGGTCGTTCCCGACCCCTCGCTTCCCCGCCAGGTGGCGGCGGTGGACTTCAACGTCGAGTTGCCCGAAGGGACCGTCGCGGATCTCGTCGACGTGTCACATCCGGTGGTCGAGTTCCGGCTGGAGACCCTATGAACCCGATCTTCCCCCTCCAGGCGATTCTCGGGACAGGCGATCCGCTCTTCGCCAACGGGATCAACTGGATCGTCGTCCTCATCGTGATCATCAAGGTACTGGTGGTATTCGGGGCCCTCATGGTCTCCGTCATGCTGATGATCTGGTTCGAGCGCAAGGTCATCTCCGACATGCAGAGCCGCATCGGCCCCAACCGGGCCGGTCCCTTCGGCATCGCTCAGACCCTGGCCGACGGGATCAAGCTCTTCTTCAAGGAGGATCTGCTCCCCGAGAAGGCCGACCGGAACGTATTCAAGCTGGCGCCGTACCTCACGATCATCCCTGCCTTTCTCAGCTTCGCGATCGTCCCCATCGGTGGCGAGGTGACCATCGCCGGACGGCACTTCGAGCTCCAGCTGGCCGACCCGCCGATGGGGATCCTCTTCCTCCTGGCAATGTCGTCGATCGGCGTCTACGGCGTCATGCTGGCTGGATGGTCGTCGGGGTCCAAGTACCCGCTCCTCGGGTCGGTTCGAGCCTCGGCCCAGATGATCTCCTACGAAGCCGCTCTCGGCATGACGGTGGTCACCGTCGTTCTGATCACAGGCGGGTTGAGCACCCGCTCCATCGTCGACGCCCAAGCCCTCCACCTCTGGCAGTGGAACGTGATCCGGCTCGGGGTCGTTCCCTTCCTCATCTTCTTCATTGCCGTCGTGGCCGAGACCAACCGTCCGCCCTTCGATCTGGTCGAAGCGGACTCGGAGCTGGTCGGTGGATTCGTGACCGAGTATTCCTCTATACGGTTCGCGCTCTTCTTCCTCGCCGAATTCATGAACACCATCACCATGTCGGCAATCACGGTCACCCTCTTCTTCGGCGGCCCCGATGGACCGGTTCCCCACATCCCCCACCTCTATTGGCTGTGGCCCATCCTGTGGTTCATGGCCAAGACCATCGTCTTTCTGTTCGTCTTCGTCTGGCTCCGCGCCGCCCTGCCCCGCCTCCGTTACGACCAGCTCATGGACCTGGGCTGGCAGAGGCTGATTCCGTTGTCACTGGGTTGGTTGCTCATTGTGGCCGGATTCGTGGTCGACGGTTGGTGGGGCCTCGGCCTGGCCGGAGCCGTGGTGGTGGCCGCGGCCATCGTCATTCGGGCCTTCACGGTGGGCGCGGTCAGAGAGGCGCAGCGCCCGATCGTCCCGGGAATCGGGATGCGGGTCTGGACCCGCCCGCCGGAATCTCCCGCAGCGCCCGAGACAGCCCCGATCGAAGGAGACCGCGCCTGATGGCGTTTCCCGAACCGCCCCACCAGCGGCAGAACTTCCTCGGTGGTTTCAAGCTGACCTTCGAGCATCTCGCCCGCCCACCCGTCACCCGGCAGTATCCCGAGGAGAAGCGGCCCAAGCAGCCCCGCCAGCACGGTCGGCACGTGCTCAACCGCTACGAGGACGGTATGGAGAAGTGCATCGGGTGCGAGCTGTGCGCGGGGGTGTGCCCGGCAGACTGCATCTACGTGCGCGGCCTCGACAACCCACCGGACCACCCCGTGTCGCCGGGCGAGCGATACGGGTACGTGTACGAGATCAATTTCCTGCGGTGCATCCACTGCGATCTTTGTGTGGAAGCCTGTCCCACCGAGGCGATCACCGAGTCGAAGCTGATGGAGTTCTCCTTCACCAATCGCAACGACGCCATCTACACCAAGAGCGAGCTGCTGGTCGACGACGGGGGACACCCCAAGCACCTTCCGTGGGAGGACTGGCGCGAGGGTGATGATCTCCACACCTCGGGTTGGATGCGGGCCACCTCCCCCTCCGGCAGTGCCGCCGCTGAGGGGCGGGTCCAGTGGTCGGGGGAGCTGGGGTACGGCACCCGGGTGCCCGAAGCCGGCCAGAGCCCGGGTCGCGACGATGCCGGCACCGGCACCCGGATGCTTCGCGACACGCTCGAGCGCCATCTGTCGGCCGGTGATCTCCCGGGGGAGAAGCGCGGTCCGAAGGGTGCCATCGGGCGGATGCTGGAGAAGGCAGAGCGATTCGCACCGGGGGCCGGGCGCAAGCACCGGGTCCGAGCGGATGCGTCCTATGCGGCCTCCCTGGCCGCCGGGCAGGGGGACCGGTCCGGTGCGACATCGGGAGAGCCGACACCTTCGACCGGTTCTGCTCGGCTTATCGGACCGGCGGCGTCCGAACCGTCAGCCGTGGAAGGTCCTGGTGTCCGTAGTCGCGAACCTCGGTCGGGCGACGACCGATGACGGGACTGCTGGGCGGACTGGCAACCGCCTCCACCGCGGTCCATCCGACAGCCGCCGATGTGGGGGTGTTCGCGGTGGCCGCCGCGCTGGTCCTGGCCGGTGCCATCGGTGTCGTCTCGTCGCGCAATCCGGTGCACGCGGCCCTGATGCTCATCATGACCCTGTTCGGTGTGGCCGTCCTCTTCGTCGCACAGCACGATTCCTTCCTGGCGGCGGTGCAGGTGATCGTCTATGCGGGGGCGATCGTCGTCCTCTTCCTCTTCGTCATCATGTTCCTCGGGGTGGACCGTCGGGAGAACATCGCACTCGAGCCGCTGCGGGTGCAGCGGCCACTCGCCATCGGTCTCGTGCTGCTGGCGACCACCGGACTGCTCTTGTTGGGTCAGATCTCGGGTTGGACCACCGGCGCACCGCACGTGGCCGGCAGGGCCGTGTCGAACCAGTCCAACGTGGCACTGCTCGGACGGTCGGTCTACACGACCTACCTCTTCCCGTTCGAGGCCACCGCCGCCCTCCTGGTCATCGCCGTCGTGGGGGCGGTGGTGCTGGCGAGACGCCCGTCCGAGACCAGCCCGTCCGAGACCAGCCAATCCGAGACCAGCCAATCCGAGACCAGCCAATCCGAGACCAGCCCGTCCGAGACCGAAGAGGGAGCCCGTCCGTGAGCGTCAATCCCGACTGGTACCTCGGGCTGAGCGTCGTGCTGTTCTCCATCGGTGCCCTCGGGGTGCTGATCCGGCGGAACGTGCTGGTCATGTTCATGTGCATCGAGCTGATGCTGAACGCTGCCAACCTGGCCTTCGTGACCTTTGCCCGCATGCTCGATGACATCGGGGGGCAGGTGCTGGTGTTCTTCGTCCTGGTCGTGGCAGCCGCCGAGGTGGTGGTCGGCCTCGGAATCGTGGTCGCCATGTTCAGGAGAAGGGCCACCGCCACCGCCGACGACCTCCACCTGATGAAGGGCTGACCAGACGATGCTGTCTCTGACCTTCCTCATCATCCTGCTGCCTCTGGTCGGATTCGCCATACAGGTGCTCTTCGGCCGCCGGATGGGTGATCCGGTGGCGGGCATCGTGGCCACCTGCTTCATCGGTGGCTCGTTCGTCGTCGGCGTCGGGACGTTCTTCGACCTGCTCACCATCCATGCCCCGGTGCGCACTTTCACCCAGAACCTCTGGACGTGGATACCGGTCGGTTCCCTCCAGGTCCACGTCCGGCTGCTGGTCGACCCCTTGTCGATGACCATGGTCCTGTTCGTCACCGGGGTGAGCATGCTCATCCACCTGTACTCCATCGGGTACATGCGGGGCGACCGCGACTTCCCCAAGTTCTTCCTGTACCTGAACCTGTTCGTGGCATCCATGCTCATCCTGGTGCTGGGCTCAAACATGCTGATCACGTTCGTTGGCTGGGAAGGCGTAGGTGCTTGCTCCTACTGGCTGGTGTCGTTCTGGTTCACCCGGGACTCGGCGGCCAGTGCGGGGAAAAAGGCCTTCCTCTACAACCGGATCGGAGACGTGGGTTTCCTTCTGGCCATCTTCCTCGTCTTCGAGAGGGTGCACTCGCTCGAGTACTCGACCATCTTCGCCCACGTGGACCGGATCGGCGCAGCCAACAGCACGGCCGTCTGTCTGCTTCTGCTGTTGGCGGTGACCGGGAAATCGGCCCAGATCCCGCTCTTCCCTTGGCTGGCAGATGCCATGGAGGGTCCCACCCCGGTCTCAGCCCTCATCCATGCGGCGACCATGGTGACGGCCGGGGTGTACCTGTTGAGCCGTTTCAGCCCGTTGCTACATGCCTCGGGAGCGGCCTCGCTCACCATCGCCTGCGTGGGGGCCGCAACCGCCTTCGTCGGTGCGACCATCGCCTGTGCCCAGCAGGACATCAAGAAGGTGCTGGCCTATTCGACGATCTCCCAGCTCGGCTACATGGTGCTGGCCGTCGGCAGTGGCGCATACGAAGCAGCCATTTTCCTGATGCTGGCACACGCGTTCTACAAGGGACTCCTCTTCCTCGGCGCCGGCTCGGTCATCCACGGGCTCCACGATGAACAGGACTTGAAGCGCATGGGCAACCTCCGCCGCTACATGCCGATCACCTTCATCACCTTCGCGGTCGCCTGGTTGAGCCTCGCCGCGGTCCCACCGCTGTCGGGGTTTTGGGCGAAGAGCGATGTCCTCGACAACACCTGGGCCGCCCATCCCGCGCTCTGGGTGGTAGGCATCGTCACCGCCGGTCTGACCGCCTACTACATCAGCCGGCTCACCGGTCTCGCCTTCTTCGGGAGCGACCGCTGGTCCGACGAGGTGCCGGTGGATGCCGTGACCGACATGCCCGACGCCCATCACGCCGATGGGGCCATTCCCGAGCCACACGAGTCACCACGGGTGATGACCCTGCCGCTGTGGATCTTGGCCGTGTTGGCTGCGTTCGCCGGACTCCTCGCCCTGTCCGACAACCACTTCTCCCTGGCCAACTGGATCGATCCCGTGTTCGGCTCCAACCTCTACCAGGGCCACCTCAGTCTCTCCACCCAGTGGACCCTGGGTGTCGTGGACTCGCTGGTCGCCGTCACCGGTGTGGCTGTTGCCGTGGCCCTCTGGACCAAGAAGGCGCAGCGGCCACTTCTCGAAGGCCAGTTCCTCCGTGACTCGTGGAAGATCAACCAACTCTACGACGCCGTATTCGGCCGCCCGTCCCAACGACTGGCCGCGCTCAGCGCCCGTTTCGTAGAACCCAAGGTCATCGACGGTGGGGTCAACGGACTGGCCACTCTGGTCAAACGGACTGGATCGACCCTCAGGCGCACGCAGACCGGCTACGTACGCAACTATGCCCTGGCCATCGTGCTCGGAGCCATGCTCGTCCTCGCCTTCATGTTGACCCGCATGTGGTGGGGCTGATGACCCACGCGCCTTTCCCTTTCCTCACCGTGCTGATCCTGTTGCCCGCGGCCGGTGCCGTAGTGGTCGCCCTGGTCCCCTCGGGCCGGACACCGAAATGGACCCATGAGATCATCGGCGCGGCCGTGGCCCTTGCGACCCTTGGCCTGGCGGTCGCCATCGCCGTCGAGTTCACCGTCGGTGACGGTCGGTACCAGATGGTCTCGAACCACATCTGGGCGAACACGCTCGGCATCCACTGGTCGCTCGGAATCGACGGGATCTCGCTCTTCTTGGTGCTGTTGACGACGCTGCTCTTCCCACTCGTCATGCTCGGGGCCCGGGTACGGCGCGACCCGCGGTCGTACATGGCGTGGCTCCTCGTGATGGAGGCGGCGTGCCTCGGCAGCTTCGTCTCCCTCGACCTGGTGTTCTTCTTCCTGTTCTTCGAGCTCACCTTGGTCCCGGCCTATTTCGTCATTGCCGGCTGGGGGTTCGCCCGCCGGGGATATGCGGCAGTCAAGTTCTTCATCTACACCTTCACCGGGTCGGCCTTTCTGCTGGTGGGAATCCTGGCCGTCGCCTTCATCCACCAGTCGCAAACCGGCGTGCTGACCTTCGAGCTGACCAGCCTGATGCACACCCACCTCAGTGGCACCGAGGGGGTGCTGCTCTTTCTGGCCTTCACCGCCGCCTTTGCGGTCAAGGCGCCAATCTTTCCATTCCACACCTGGTCCCCAGACGCCTACGCAGAAGCGCCCACCGCCGGTGCGGTACTGCTTGCCGGGGTGATGGCCAAGCTCGGGACCTACGGGATCGTCCGCTTCGATCTCAATCTCTTTCCCCAGGCCACCCGGACGCTGGCGCCGTGGCTGCTGACCTTGGCGGTGATCGGCATCCTCTACGGCGCGCTCGTCGCCTGCGCCCAACGGGACTTGAAGCGCCTCTTGGCCTATTCCTCTCTGGCCCAGATCGGGTTCATCGTGCTCGGCACCTTCGCTCTCGACAGCCAGGGACTGACCGGTGGTGTGCTCCAGATGGTCAACCACGGTCTGATCATCGCCACCTTGTTCATCGTGGTTGGCTGGATCTACGAGCGCCGCGGAACGTGGCAGCTCACCTCGCTTCGTGGCATGCAACGGCCGGCTCCTGTCATGGCCGGCATTTTCACCGTGGCCATGATGGCCTCGATCGGACTTCCCGGCCTCAACGGGTTCGTCGGCGAGTTCCTGGTGCTGATCGGGACGTTCCGAACCCATCGCTGGTGGGGCATCGCGGCGACCCTCGGGGTCATCATCGCTGCGGTCTACCTGCTCTGGGCCTACCAGCAGTCGTTCCAGAACGAACCCACGCCCGAGGACCAGAAGACCCGTGACGTCAACTGGAGCGAGAAGCTGGTGATCGCGCCTCTGATCGTCCTCATCGTCGCCGTCGGCGTGTTCCCCAAGCCGGTCCTCGACCGGATCACGCCGTCGGTCGACCGGCTGATCGCCCACGTCGACACCGCTACCCACATCCATCCTCGATCTACCCGCGGGTACGGAGCGGTGCCGGCCGTCGATAGGGGTGGGCCGGCCGCGCCTCGGCTGACCGCTTCGAGCGGATCGAAGACGGCGAGGGAACCGCACCGTCCGACCAATCCCGGAGGTGCTCCGTGATGTCACCGCTCACCGTCCTGGCGTCGGTGGCACCGGCCATCCGGACGCCACACGTCGACTACCTGAGCATCCTGCCGATGCTCATCATGATGGGTGGTGCATTGACCCTGATGGTGGCTTCGTCGGTGTTGCGCAAGGTGCTCGACCGGGGTGCCGGGACGACGGTGGCCGTCGTCACTTCGGCGGCCGCCCTGGTGGCGGCCCTGTTCCAGTGGGACCACGTGTCCACCCACGGGCCGTCGGTGACCATCGCGGGCGCCATCGCCTACGACGGCTTCGCCGTGTTCATCCAGATCACGGTGGCCACCGCGATGCTCCTCACCGCCCTGGTGGGTGACGGCTACCTCCGACGCGAGGGGATCGCCGGTCCCGAGTTCCACGTCCTGGCCATGATGTCGGCTTCGGGAGCCATGCTGATGGGAGCGGCCAACGACCTGATCGTTATCTTCCTCGGGCTCGAGATCCTCTCGATCGCGCTCTATGTGCTGGCGGCGTTCAACCACCGTCGGGCGGAGTCGGGGGAGGCAGCACTCAAGTACTTCATCCTCGGAGGCTTCTCCTCGGCCATCTTCGTCTCCGGCATCGCCTTCACCTACGGTGCGACGGGCTCCTCCAACCTTCCCCAGATCGCCGACTACCTATCGAGGAACGTCGTCGTCTCGAACGGCGTGCTGCTGGCGGGTCTGGCACTTCTGCTTGTCGGGTTCGGGTTCAAGATTGCCGCGGTCCCCTTCCACATGTGGTCCCCCGACGTGTACCAGGGTTCGCCCTCCCCGATCACCGGCTTCATGGCGGCGATCGCCAAGGTCGGTGCCTTCGCTGCCCTGCTCCGGGTGTTCGTGTCCACGTTCGGGACCCTCCGTACGGACTGGCAGCCGATCATCTGGGTTCTCGCCGTCCTCAGCTTGGTCGTCGGTGCCGTGGTGGCCCTCCTACAGAACGACGTGAAGCGGATGATGGCCTACTCATCGATCAACCACGCGGGATTCATCCTGCTCGGTGTGCAGGCCGCCACCGCCCGCGGCGTGTCCGCCGCCCTGTACTACCTGTTCGCCTACACCTTCTTGGTGATCGGCTCGTTCGCGGTCATCACAGTCATGGCCCACGGCGGCGACGAGGGTCATACGATCGGTGACTACCGGGGCCTCGCCCGCCAACAGCCCGTGCTGGCCTTCGTGTTCGCCCTGCTGCTCCTGGCCCAGGCGGGAGTTCCGTTCACCACCGGGTTCCTGGCCAAATTCGGGGTCGTCGGGGCAGTGGTAGCGACCCACGGCTATGCATTGGCGGTCATCGCCATGGTGACGGCGGCGGTCGCCGCCTTCTTCTACCTCCGGGTGGTGGTGACCATGTACTCGCCGGTCGGACCGAGTGGCGACACCACAGATCCCACAGACTGGTCACCGACCTCTGGCGCATCGGAGACCGACCCGGCCCACCCGACCGGTGGAGCGGCCGGTGTCGGGTATCTGGCCCGGGACCGGAGCCACCGTGACACCGGTTTTTCGACGGACCTGGCTGAGAACGAGGGTCCGGCCGCTCTCCAGGTGCTGTCGGACGCACCGCCGTCGGAATCGGTGGCCGGCCGGGCCGTGTCTGTCCCACCGCTGACCTGGGTGGCCCTCGGGCTGTGCACGGTCTTCACCGTGGTGTTCGGCATCGTCCCCGGTCCGGTCCTCGACTTCGCCCATCAGGCAACGCTGCTGTTCACCTGAAACCCCTCGATCCATGCCTGGCCTCCGGGCCTCTTGCTGCCGAGGGTTTGGAATACCGGGCGGTCCCTCGGAGCGACCGGTGCGGCTTCGATGCCCGATCCCCCGCTACTGTCGTCTCCGGACGTTCCGTTCCACTCGGTGGAACGGTTTCATCTGCGAACCTGCTCCGCCGCACAGGGGCAGGCAACGTCGAGGACAAGGAGTAATCGATGAGCGACCAGTCAGGATCCTACGGACAGGACCCGTCGCCGAACAGGCGCCAGTTCCGCGAGGCGGCCCGGATCGTGCTTGCCGTGGTGGCGCTCGTGGTCCTGGTTGCCTTCGTGGTCGACAACAGCAGCACGGTGAAGGTGGGGTTCGTCTTCTTCAGCGCCCACATCAGTCTCATCTGGGCGCTCCTGATCGCTGCGTTCCTCGGAATGCTCGTCGATCGGCTGATCATCTTCCTCGGCCAACGTCGCCGAACCCGCACTCCTCAGCGCTGACGGTCGGGCAGGAACCCGAACTGCTGACGCGAGTGGCTGATCTGGTGCGAAGATGGTCCTGTGCGCGAGGCAACCCCCAAGGAACGCTCGATCTTCGGTCGCCAGGCCCGTTCACAGGTCCCACGCTCAGGTCACGGTGAATGGTCCCCGTCCGCTACGAGGACCGATCCCTTGGAGATCCTCCAGCTGCAGGCCACCACCCGCATTCCCGATCTGGTGCCGATCCGGTACGGCCGCATGTCGGCCTCCCCGTTCGCCTTCTACCGGGGAGCGGCCGCGGTGATGGTGGCCGATCTGGCCGAGGTGGATCACACCGGGCTCACCGTGCAGCTCTGTGGAGATGCTCATCTCTCGAACTTCGGAACCTTCGAATCGCCGGAGCGTCGCCTCATCTTCGATGTGAACGACTTCGACGAAACCATCCCCGGTCCCTTCGAGTGGGATCTCAAGCGACTGGCGGCAAGTATCGAAGTCGCCGCCCGGGACCGTGACTTCGAGCGCTCCACGCGGCGGTCCATGGTGGCCCAGGCATCATGCTCGTACCGTGCCGCCATGCGGACCTTCGCCGTCATGCGCGATCTCGATATCTGGTACAGCGTGATGGACATGCCGGGCATCGTGGATCGTTGGGGCGCTGACGTCTCCAAGAGGATGATCGACTCCACTACCAAGTTCATGGCCAGAGCACAGAACAAGGACCAGTTGGCCGCACTGGCCAAGCTCACCGTGTCGGTCGATGGCGAGCTGCGCCTGGTCAACAATCCTCCACTGATGGTGCCGGCCGAGGACATCTTCACCGACACGTATTCCGGCCAGACGGTGACCAACCTCAAGGAGGCCCTGGTGGGATACCGGCACTCGCTCGCTGAGAGCCGACGTCGGCTGCTCGACCGGTACGAGTTCGTCGATCTGGCTCGCAAGGTGGTGGGTGTGGGCAGTGTCGGCACTCGGTGCTGGGTAGCCCTCTTCACCGGACGCGATGACGGAGATCCGCTCTTCCTCCAGGTCAAGGAAGCCGAAGCAGCAGTGGGCGAAGCCTTTCTCGGCAGGAGCGAATATCGCCAGCACGGCCAGCGGGTGGTCGAGGGGCAGATGTTGATGCAGGGCGCAAGTGACATCCTGCTCGGATGGGACGAGTTCGAAGGCGACGACGGGATCACCCGGCACTTCTACGTGCGCCAGCTCTGGGACGGAAAGGGTTCTGCCGATATCGCAACGATGACCCGCGAAGGACTCGGTGTCTACGGGCAGGTGTGCGGGTGGGTTCTGGCGAGCGCCCATGCCCGCTCGGGCGACGCCATCGCAATCTCGTCGTATCTCGGAAAGAGCGACCGCTTCGACCGGTCCCTGTGCGACTTCGCTGATGCCTACGCCGACCAGAACGAACGTGACTATCGTGCGTTCACAAAGGCCATTTCGGAGAAGCGCATACCCGCAGTGACCGATCTGTGAAACGGGCGCCCTCCGAGGTCGTATGGCCCAGAAGTCGGTGTACCAATCGGCGGTGCACCAGTTGATCGAACCATCCCCGAGCAAAGGCGAGTGACCGATGCCCCTCCACAAACGTGAGACCGTCCGCAATCAGATCCTCGACTCGGTGTACGCCGGTGACGACCTGATGGCGGCGCTCCAATCGTCCCGCTTCCCGGCGCAGGGGATGCGCCCCGAGGATGCCTACCAGGCGATCTCCGACGAGCTCCTGCTCGACGGCAACGCCCGCCAGAACCTGGCGACCTTCTGCCAGACCGGGGAGGAGGACGAGGTCCACCAGCTCATGGATCTCTCGATCAACAAGAACCTCATCGACAAGGACGAGTACCCGCAGACCGCCGAGCTCGAACGGCGGTGCGTCCAGATGCTCTCCGATTTGTGGCACGCCCCACAGGACGGTGAGGCCGTCGGTTGCTCGGCGATCGGTTCGTCCGAGGCTTGCATGCTCGGTGGCATGGCCGCCAAGTGGCGGTGGCGGGCGAAGCGCCTGGCGGCGGGCAAGCCCACCGACCGGCCCAACATGGTGTGTGGACCCGTCCAGGTGGTATGGCACAAGTTCGCCCGGTACTGGGACATCGAGATGCGGGAGATCCCCATGGCGCCCGGTCGCTACTGCATGGACGTCGAGCAGATGCTTTCCCAGGTGGACGAGAACACCGTCATGGTGGTGCCCACATTCGGAGTGACCTATACGGGTGCCTACGAGAACGTCTTCGATCTGGCGTCGGCCCTCGACACCTTGGCCGACGACACGGGCTTGGACGTCGACATCCACGTGGACGGAGCCAGTGGGGCTTTTCTTGCACCGTTCTGTGCGCCGGAGCTGACTTGGGATTTCCGTATTCCACGGGTGAAGTCGATCAGCGCCTCCGGACACAAGTTCGGACTGGCGCCGCTCGGCGTGGGATGGCTGCTCTTCCGCGACAAGGAGGAGCTACCGGACGACCTGGTCTTCCACGTGACCTACCTGGGTGGCGACATGCCCGTGTTCCAGCTCAACTTCTCGCGTCCGGCCGGACAGATCGTGGCCCAGTACTACGAATTCGTCCGGCTCGGACACCATGGGTACCAGCGGATCCACGATCTGTGCTACCAGACTGGTCGCTTCTTGGCCGAGGAGATCGTGAAGCTCGGCCCCTTCGAACTGCTCTGCGAGTCGGACCCGGTCACCGGCATTCCGACAGTGACGTGGCGGATCGAAGACGGTTCGGACCCCGGCTACTCGTTGTACGACCTGGCCGACCGGCTTCGAGTGCGCGGGTGGCAGGTCCCCGCCTACCCGCTCACCGGATCGGTGTCCGACGTGTCGGTCCAGCGCATCCTGGTGCGCCAAGGCGTCACCAAGGACCTCGCCGCCCTTCTGCTCGAAGACATCGGCAAGTCGATCGTCCACTTCGACAAGCACCCGGTGTCGGTGGTGATGGCACCTAAGGAGGCCGGCGGGTTCGGTCACCTCTGAGATCGGTCGGTCCGAAGCCCTCTCATCGGCCCCGATCGACCGGTCCGGTCCGGACGGGTCCGGGCGTCCATTCGACGAGGATCGGTCGGGAGGTGAGGGCCCGTGGACGGCCGACGGCGGCGGGCCGGTCGGTCGACCAGGGTGCAGAGGTGGCCGAAGTGAGCCCGGCCAACGCGCACAGGGGGCGGTCGTAGCTCGACCGGATCCAGGCGTAGCGCTGCCAGCATCTCGGGCGGTCGGCAGCCGGTACCAGGAGCACCGGATCGAGTCGCTCCACGGCGTCGAAGTACTCCTCGGAAGAGATCGACACATCTGGAGGCGGCTCGGAGAAGCGTGAGATGAGATCGGCGAAGCTCGGTGTTGCCTCGAGCGGGAGCCCGGCCGAACGTCCGATTCGCCCGACGCACGGAACTCCGTAGGCCAGTACCAACATCGGCCCTCTGATCTCCTCCGGTGGGCGTTCCTCGGTGGTGACGTCCGAGGTGGAGACGAGGATCGCCGCCGCGTCGAGGATGCACCCCGCTGATGCCACCCACGACCGTTCCTTGGACGATTCGGGAAAGAAGCTGAGTGCCGGAAAATCCGCATGGGACTGGTCCACTTCGAGAAGCCAGTTCGAAGCCGCCCTCCAGAGCGAGGAGTCGTCGACGATGCCGGTGCGGTGAACGCGCTTCAGGAATTCGAACGGCGAAGGCGGGGTTCCCGCGAAGGGGCGGAGCACGGTCACGCCCTTCTCGCGCTCGCGGTAAGCGGCGTAGACCGTCGGCAGGTAGCCGATCATCAGGGCGACCAGCCCGAGGCCGATGGTTGCCTCCACGAAGGTGAGCCAGATGCGGGTTCCGCCGGTGGGCTCGGCAAAGCCGAGGGTGAACAGCGATGACCCGCTCACCTCGAAGGAGCGCTGTGCCGACCCGGTGTCGATCCCCCAGAAGATGAACGAGAACCCCATCGTGACCACCATCATCCAGATCAGCGGCAGGGTCACCAGTGCCAGGGGTGCGTACAGGCTCCTCAGGTTGTCGGCGGCCGCACTGTTCCGCTCGGGGTGGACGAGGACGCGATTCGATATTGCGAACAGGGCACGGGCGATGCGGGTGAAGCGCTGGCGCGGGAGTACCACCGTCTGCAGGGCCGAGATCAATACGGCTGCGGTCAGGCCTGAGCCCACGGCGACCGCGACTGCCCGCGGCACGATCATCGTCCACCCGCTTCCGGTGGGAGGGCATCGTGGGCACCGGTCGTGGGTACATCGATTGGCATGGGTCCCTCTCTCGTCACCCGCTTGTCTGTCGTCCATCGGTCGGTTCTCACACCACAGGTGCGACGAGCGTCCGGCGGTTGGCCGAACAGAGGGTAGGTGCTCGGAATCGGGGCGGCGTGGATGCACGGTGCCGGGCCGATGGCTCGGGGCCGGCCCGTGTCTCCGGTCCGGTCCCACCTTCAGCGGAAAAGAGTCGGTATGCTTCTGCCCAGCTTCGGACGAGACCAAGGAGCACTACGAGCCATGTTCGCCACGTACAACTACCCACTTCTCGACATCCTCTGGACGATGCTCGAGTTCTTTCTCTTCTTCCTGTGGATCTGGCTGCTGATCGTCGTCTTCAGCGACATCTTCCGCAGCCATGACATGGGCGGTGTCGCCAAGGCCCTCTGGGTGCTCTTCGTGATCATCCTTCCCTACATCGGCGTGCTCATCTATCTCATCGCACGAGGTGGGAGCATGCACGAGCGGGCGGAACGGCAGGCCCAGTCGCAACAGAAGGCGTTCGACGATTACGTCCGTAAAGCAGCCGGCTCCGATTCCACTGCGGATCAGCTGGCCAAGCTGGCCGACCTGAAGTCGCAAGGTGTCATCAACGATGCGGAATTCGAGGCACAGAAGGCAAAGATCCTGGCCTGACTCGACTTGACCTGAACTGACCTGACCGGTTCGTCGGATGGCCGATCGGGTCCGTCATTCGGGTCCGGGGGCATCCTAGGGTTCCACCATGGACGCCGACGCCAGCACCGACCCACAAGTCGCCGAGGAGTCCGTCTCGGAGCTCCGTCGGACGATCGCCGTCCTTCGACAGGAGAATGGCGTCCTCCGGGAGGCGTCTCCGTCGGCGAAGCGGGTCGAATCCCACCGAATGCGTCGATGGTCGTCGTGGGTACTCGTCGTCCTGGCCAGCCTTCTGGCCGCACTCTCGGTCCTCGGAGTGTTCGTTCGGAACCAGCTCCTCGACACCGACGTCTACGTGTCCACCGTCACCCCATTGGCCGCAAATCCGGCCATCCAGTCGGAGGTGGCGTCCAAGGTCACCTCGGCGCTGATCGCGAAAGTTGATATACAACGCCAGGTCAAAGAGGTGCTCCCACCGAAGGCATCGATCCTGGTTGCGCCGATCACCTCGGCAATCACCACACTCACCGATCGCATCGCTCTCGACGTCGTGCGCTCCGATGCCTTCCGCTCGACGTGGGTGTCGATCAACCGGACAGCTCATCAGCAGGTGGTAGCCGTCCTGACCGGTTCGCAACAGGGGGCCGTCACCTCGAGTGGAGGGGCGGTCGTGCTCAATCTTGCCGAGGTGCAAACCCAGGTGGTCCATGCCCTCGATGCCCATGGGATCACCGTCTTCAACAAGGTCCCGACGATCAAGGACGACTCGATCGTGCTGTTCCACTCCACCGCGCTGGTTCGGGCGCAGCGCCTCACCCGCCTGCTCAATGCCCTGGTCTACGCGCTGCCCGTGCTAGCAGTTCTCTGCTACGCCGGGGCCGTCCTCGCTGCGATCGACCGGCGCCGCGGCCTCGTCCGTGCGGCCGCCGGCCTGGCCCTCACCATGGGATCGATCCTCGTCCTCTTGGCCTTCGGCGAGAACCACTACCTCTCCACGCTCGGGCCGTCCCGGTCCCGAGCGGCCAATCAGGCGCTGATCGACATCGTGACCGGGGGGCTCCGAGGGACCCTTCGGTCCGTCTTCTTCGCTGCCGCGCTGGTGGCGGCGATCGCCCTGCTGGCCGGGAACCAGTGGCTGCGATCCTTCGCACATGATCGCAACTGGCCGGCTTGGACCGCTCTCGTTGCCGTGCGCAGATTCGTCTCGGACCACCGGCGGGTGGCGCGGTGGGTCGTATCTGGCCTGGGACTGGTCCTGGTCGTCCTGTGGCCGGGACCGACCCCACTGGTCGTGGTCATCATCGTGGTGGTGGTGGCGATGGTCCTCGCTCTCGTGGCGCTCCTGTCCGCGCCCGTGCGTCCGGTCAGGCCAGCCCCACCGACCGGCGACGCTGGGCCTGAGAACTGACGGAACGACGAACTGACGGAACGACCAGGTGGTCCCGTGGACTGACGGATCAGGGTCCGGGCGTCAGGCCGCTCGAATCGGCTTCGGTCCTGACCGAAGCGATCGGGGTCCGTGCCGGCGTCTCCTCATCGAGGGTCTCGATCGCCCGTTCAAGGTCACCGGCCACCGGGCTGTCGCCCTCTCGGTCGTCAATGCCAGGGCGGGTTTCCGACTTGGCCACCACCGAGCCGACGAACGCCTCTGTCTCCTGCTGGGCGGCGAGCACCCGCTTCTCGGCGCCCGAGGCCAGTAGACGACCCAGCACCGGAAGCTCCCACATCGACTCGGCCCGGAGGATGGCCATGATCACCGGGACCAGGTGCTCGGCCGTGTCGAAGACGACATAGCGCGGGAGCCACTCGGGATCGTACTTGGCGTTGAACCGCCACAATGATTCCATCTGGACAAAATTCGAGAGGCGCTTGAGCGCCCAGCGCTCCGCCCGACCGAGGGTTCCGTCACCCTTCTCGCCCGAAAGGATCGACCGCATTGCGGCGAAGTTGAGGCTGAGACCGCTGAAGCCCTCTTGTTGGAGGTGTTCGAGGGTCGAGCAGAGGGCGAAATCGAGCAGGCCGTTCGGATGGTCTCCCGTGTCGCGTCTCATGAGATCCAGCGAATAGCCGTCGATTCCCTTGGCGGGCACGAACTGGCACATCGCCGCCACGGCACCACTTCTGTCTCTCACCACCGTCAGCAGAAGGCCGGTGTCTCTCGGATCGAAGATGCGACCGAGCATCATCGAGAACCCTCGTTCGTGCTCACCTCGCCGGCTCAGGCTCATCAGGTTGGTGAGCTCCTCGACCATCGCCGGATCGAGGTGGGCCGGATCGTGGAAGGTGGCGGTGTAGCCGTTCTTGTCTATCCGATTGTTTGCCTGACGGAGACCCTTCATTGATTTGCCGGCGAGAGAGAACACCTGGGCGTTGACCACTGCCTCGTCGCCCAGGTACATGTTGTGCATGCCCGACTCGCGATAGATGGGGAGCCACTCCTCACCGGCACCCATGATGGCCGTGACCCAACCGTGATCGTCGGCGAACTTCCGGAAGGCGGCCCACGCCTGACCCCGCTCGTTCTCCGGTCCGATCGGATCGGGGGAGACCAGGCAGATCCCTCCATAGATGGCGTAGGCCACCAGACTGTCGCGATGGAAGAACCAGTGTTTGTCGGTCCGGAGGGAGAAGTAGTCGAGGGTCGAGCTGCCGTGTCTACGAACGATGTCCCGGGCTCGGAACTCGGCGGCACGGCCCGAGCTGAGGCGTCGATCGACTACCGGCCGGGTGAGTAGGAATAGCACCAGGCCGGCGATGGACAGGCCGAGGGCGAGCAGTGCGGGGGAGAGGAAGTCGTTGAGCCGTTTGGGTAGCGGCAGGGTGGTCACCCCCGCCAACCGTTCGGTGATGGCCCACAGTGTGGTCCACCAGGCGAGGTGTGGATGCCGGTGGGGGCCGACGTGGGTGAACAGCTCGACGAGGCTGGTCGTCGCCAGCACCAGACCGATGACGCCGGCGACCAGGGCGATCAGCGCGGAGCGGAGAGACGACCAGTCCGATGCCGCCTGGAAGTCCCTGCGATTGGCCAACAGGAGTGCCAAGACGGCAACCGTGAGCACCGACTCCTCCACGTCGGCCCCGGCCACCAGATGGAGGATGATCGAAGTGGCGAGGAGGAACACCGCCACCCTCCAGGCCCGTCGCTGTCCGCGAAGGATGCCCCGTCCCAGTGCGACCAGAGCCAGACCCGACATGGCGATCAAGGCCCCCGCCGCCTCGGTGGCTCGCAGTGGGAGGAACTCGAGCAGGAGGTGGAGGCGCGCCCGCAACGGAGGGGTGACTGCATCGAGCAGGTCGATGATCCCCGCTGCCAGGATGGCCAGCGCGGCCCACCGGCGCACCCGCCTCGTGCGTCGGTGGGCCAATCGGAGGTCGGGGGCGGGGGGCCACGAGCCCCCCACCGGGTACGAGGCCACCAGCTCGGGCCGGGAGGATCGGCTGTTGACGCCGTCCCTTCGATCGAACAGTCGTTCGAGCAGGCTGGGGGAGTCGAGCGCCTGGTTGGCGAGTAGTAACCGCACGTGGAGGTCGGCGCCGGTCTCGAGCTCGACCCAGCTGACCCGTCGGCTGTGGACGAACACCGGTGGGAGACCCAGACGCCCGGAGTGTTCCTCGACCACCTCGGCGGTGGCCCCGACGTTGGCGTAGAAGCCGATGCCCAGGTTGGTCAACTCCGATTGGAAGGTTGCCGCCGTGATCAGCCCGGAATGGCCGCGCCCGACCAGTCGCCGGGCCGCGTCGCGCGCCCGGTCGTTGGCGCCGGATTCGAGCCGCACCCTATCAAGGGACCCACCGCCGAGTATCGACCAAAGCCTCCGGCTGAGGATCCCGAGCACGATGGCCAGGACGCCGAGGACGACCAGGGCCACGAGGGCGGCCACCGCCAGCTGGTCACCGGCGTCTGCGGCTCGGGCGTGGCGGATCGCCCTGGCCGGAAGGCCTGAGCCCAGATGGACGAGCACCCAGGGGGTGACCGCGACCCGCAGCAGACCGGCTACGAGGAAGGGCACGAGGAGCCACCAGGCGTAGCGGCCGAGTCGCCGGTACAGCGTGCGCGAAACGACGAACCGCGACAACGAGGACGGATCGCTCAGCCTGGTCAGCCCCTCCAGCCACGGAGCGCCGGTGGTCGACTGGCGGGCGAACGAGCTCCACCTGTTGCCAGCCACAGAGGGCCCGATGGCCCCGGGCTTGGCATCGGCTTCGGGGTCGGGGCCGGACCCGGATGGCTCACACCCGGCGGCGTAGGCGTGCTCTCCGGGCTCGACACGCACCACCCGATCACCGTTTGTCGTGTGAAGGTGCAGATCGATCGGACCTCGATGCTCGAAACCATCTCTGGCCATCGAGGCGAGCGCGCCGTTGTCTGAGTCGATCCCCGGCTCGTGCGTACCTGTCTGACGGATCACCCGGCGATCGCGCCCCGATGCGAAGCGGGCGAAGGCCTCCCCGAGGGTCCGGTGAGCTTCCATCGATCGCGAGCATCCGTCACCTGGCGGGCCCTTCGCCGGGTGACTTTCGGACGTGAGGTCGAAGAGGTTCCCGGCGATGACCAGAATCCCCGGACCGTCCCAGGTGTCGAGGGTCCGGGCCAGTTCGGTGCTGACGGCGATGGACGACGGCGAGGCGTCCGGAGTGAGCAAGAGGTCGCTCACCACCATGACCCGCCGGCCGATCGGTACGTCGACGGTGGTCACACCCGGCTCGCACTGTGGCGGGTCCCCGGGCGGAGGGGACGTCGGGTGCGGTCCCGACCAGCTCCTCGAGTGGTCGGCACCGCCTTCCTTGGGACCCGCCTCTTCTGGCGGCGACGAAGTCGCGCTCACGAACAGCCCATGGTACGGCCTCAACGTCGTACGGTGTCGCCAGTAGGCTGACCAGCCGGGTCGGTACCTCCGGAACCGGCAGGGAGCAAGGAGCGAGGAATGCCTGACCAACCCCGGAACGGTCCTGGCGGGGCACAGCCGTCCCAGCTCGGGCCCGCCATCGAGGACTACTTCTCCGAGGACCGCCGGTTCCATCCATCCCCGCAGTTCGTCGACCGGGCGGTGCTCGCTGATCCGAGGGTCTACGAGCGAGCCGCTCGCGATCCCGAGCGGTTCTGGGCGGAGCAGGCCGGGGATCTCGACTGGTACAGGCCCTGGGACACCGTTCTCGAATGGAACCTGCCCTTCGCCCGCTGGTTCGTTGGTGGCTCCCTCAACGTCTCGTTCAACTGCGTCGACCGGCACGTGGCCGCCGGCCGCGGTGACCGGGTGGCCTACCACTGGGAAGGTGAACCGGGAGATACCCGCACGGTCACCTACACCGAGCTGTTGGAGCAGGTCTCGAAATTCGCCAACGTGCTCCACGGGCTCGGGGTCACCAAGGGTGACCGAGTCGCCATCTACATGCCCATGATCCCCGAGCTGCCGGTCACCATGCTGGCCTGCGCCCGCATCGGTGCCGTCCATTCGGTCGTCTTCGGTGGATTCTCGCCCGATGCACTGCGCGACCGCATCGTCGATGCTCGGTCCCGGGTGGTGGTGACCGCCGACGGTGGCTGGCGGCGTGGCGTACCCGTTGTGCTCAAGGGGAACGTCGACCAGGCGGTGGCCGAAGCCGGTTGCGTGGAGCATGTCGTCGTCGCCCGTCGGATCGGGGCCCCGGAGGGGTCCGCCGCTGCCCCGATGACCGAAGGACGCGACCATTGGTGGCACGAACTGATGAGTGGTGAGGACCCCGCCGCGGGAGGCGAGCCTGACGCCGTCTGCGAGCCCGAGCCGATGGATGCCGAAGACCTTCTCTTCCTGCTCTACACGTCGGGCACCACGGCTGCCCCCAAAGGCATCATGCACACCACGGGCGGGTACCTCACCCAGGTCTCCTTCACCCACCGGGCGGTGTTCGACCTCCATCCCGAATCCGATGTCTACTGGTGCGCGGCCGACATCGGATGGGTCACTGGCCACAGCTACATCGTCTACGGACCCCTCGCCAATGGCGCCACGTCGGTCCTGTATGAGGGAACGCCCGACTATCCCGACCGGGATCGATGGTGGTCAGTGATCGAGCGCTACGGGGTGACCATTCTGTACGCCGCGCCGACCGCCATCCGGACGTTCATGAAGTGGGGCACCGACTACCCCGCGCGGCACGATCTGAGCACGCTCCGGGTGCTCGGGTCGGTGGGCGAGCCGATCAACCCAGAGGCATGGATGTGGTATCACGCGCACATCGGCGGAGGTCGTTGTCCGGTCGTGGACACGTGGTGGCAGACGGAGACCGGCGCCATCATGATCTCACCGCTGCCCGGGCTCACGACGACGAAACCCGGGTCGGCCACGTTCCCGCTCCCCGGTATCGAGGCCGAGGTCGTCGATGACGCCGGAAACCGGGTGGAGCGTGGCGGCGGTTACCTCACGCTCACCGCACCTTGGCCGTCCATGCTGAGAGGGATCTACGGCGATCCGGAACGCTACCGCGAAGTCTACTGGAGCCGGTTTGACGGTAGGTACTTCGCCGGGGACGGTGCCAAAGTCGACGACGAGGGTTATCTTTGGCTGCTCGGTCGGGTCGATGACGTCATGAACATCTCCGGCCACCGGATATCCACTACCGAGGTCGAGTCCGCTCTCGTCGATCATCCGGCGGTGGCCGAGGCCGCGGTTGTCGGGGCCGATGACCCCACGACCGGTCAGGCCATCGTGGCATTCGTGACCGCGCGTGGTGACGCGGGGCCTACGGATGAGGCACTCGGACGGGCACTGCGTGAGCACGTTTCCAAGCGCATCGGCCCGATCGCCCGTCCGCGGAACGTGATCTTCACCGGTGAGCTGCCGAAGACGCGAAGTGGCAAGATCATGCGGCGTCTGCTCCGTGACGTGGCCAATGGTCGCCGTCTCGGTGATACCACGACACTCGCCGATCCCGCAGTCGTGGAGGAGATCCGGGCACTCGCCGCCGAAGCGCCTGGAGAAGAGTGATTCCAACCGAAACCGTGACGGTTCCGTCCAACTGGAGGTGGCACCACGGCCCGTTGGCTTCACCGGGCGATGCCGTGGTGTTCGACGTCGATGGTGTGCTGTCAGATGCCGTGGGCCGTCAGCACTTCCTCGAGCGGGGCCGTCGCGATTGGGACGCCTTCTTCGAGGCGTGCGGCGATGACCCGGTCATCGGGGAGGTCGCCCGTCTGCTCGAACTACTCGACGCACGACTTCAGGTGGTGCTGCTCACTGGTCGTCCCATCCGCGTCCAGCCTCAGACCCTGGCCTGGCTCGAACGCTACGGCCTTCGGTGGGACCTCCTCGTCATGCGGGCGAGAGGTGACTACTCGCAGGTGACCTGGTTCAAGCGAGACAGCGTGGACGCGCTTCGGACCTACGGGTTCGACCTGCGTTTGGCATTCGAGGACGATCCCAACAATTTCGCCATGTTCCACGCCGAAGGCGTCCCGTGTGTCTACATCCATTCCGGTTACTACGAATGACGGTAGAACGGCGGTGCCTGACGACCGGACCCGGGACCGGGGTTGGCCCTCATGACGAAGCGGTCCGTCCCAAGAGAGCGTCTCCCGATTGATCGACCGCCATGCAGAACGTCTGAGTTGGGCACGAGACCGACGTGAGATGGTGCCCGGCGTCGATGACCGTCCTGGTCCAGTGTCCACCCGACCACTGGAGGGCGGCACCGTGGTCGTCGACTGCCGCACAGAAGCTCGCCGTCGGACAGGACACACCGCTCGGGGCGGGGCCGAGGGTGCCAGTCGAGGGGTTCGAAGCGGGTTCGATCGGCACCGGCGCCGAGAATGTCTGGCCGTTCCACTGGAGTGCGTGCCCGGTCTCGTCGACGGCGGTGCAGAAACTCGCCGAGGGGCAGGACACGCCGGTAAAGGAGGAGGTCGTCCCGAAGGGATCGGGTTTGGTCCAACGGACACCGTCCCAGCGGGCAATTCCTCCCGAAGCCGCCATACAGAAGGTCGCGCTCACGCAGGAGATCGACGAAGCCGAACCCCAAGCCCCGATGGTGCCCTGCCACTGCCCGTCGTAGGAGAAGGCATTGCCCTCCGCGTCGATGGCGGCGCAGTATCCACTTGCTGCACAGCCCACCGCTTCGAGATTGTCGGCGCCAGGCAGGGTGACCGGCGCCGAAAAAGTCTGGCCATTGAACGAGACGACCTGGTCAGCGGCGTTGGGAATGGCCATGCACAGTGTGGGGCTCGCGCACGACACCGATATCGAACCGGCTCCGATGCTCTGTGGAGCAGTTGGTGTCGGCGCCGACCACGACTTGCCATTGAAGGTGTAGGCCCGTCCGGAGGCGTCGAAG
This sequence comes from Acidimicrobiaceae bacterium, assembly GCA_027315005.1. Taxonomy (GTDB): domain Bacteria; phylum Actinomycetota; class Acidimicrobiia; order Acidimicrobiales; family RAAP-2; genus Bog-756. Next base: position 47,502 of record DAHUZT010000113.1, read on the forward strand.
GCGAGGCACGACGTCGGACTGGCACACGACACCGAGTCCAGGCCGACACCGTGGGCGACGTCGACGGGTGTCGAGAAGTGCAATGGACCTGCTCGACCTGCGGCCGACGATGGGGTGGAGACCGGACCGCTCTTGGATCCACTCGATCCGCCGGCCGGCTCGCTGCTCGATGCGGAGCCGCAGGCGGCCAGCAGCACGCCGCAGGCGAGCACGATGGAACACAGTGCCCGGCACGGTCGTGAACCGGGCCGACTGCGGGGTGGCCGATGAGGCGGTCGAGCACGTTCGGACTGCGGAGGGAACTGCACCCACCCAGTCTGCCAGGGGCGCGGCGTCCGACCGGGGGCGGCAGGGAGCGCAGAGCACGGTGCGAAGCGGACAGCGGGCACACTGCATCAGCGGGCACACTGCATCAGCGGGCACACTGCGTCATCGGGACAGCACTGCGTCATCG
>DAHUZT010000114.1 GCA_027315005.1 Acidimicrobiaceae bacterium
CTGCAACATCTTCTCCACCCAGGACCACGCCGCCGCCGCCGCCGCCGTCGGGCCGACCGGTACCCCGGACGATCCGAAGGGAGTGCCCGTCTTCGCGTGGAAGGGAGAGACCCTGGAAGAGTACTGGGACTGCACCGAAGAGGCGCTCACCTGGCCCGGTGGTGGTCCCACCATGATCCTCGACGACGGGGGGGATGCGACGCTCCTCGTCCACAAAGGTGTCGAGTTCGAGAAGTCCGGTGCGGTTCCCGATCCATCGACGGCCGACTCGGAGGAGATGGCAGTCGTACTGGCGCTCCTCGGGCGGAACCTGGCGAAGGACCCGCAGCGATGGACCTCGGTGGCCAACGGCATCAGGGGTGTCTCCGAGGAAACGACCACCGGGGTCCACCGGCTCCACGAGATGGAACGCAATGGCGAACTCCTCTTCACCGCCATCAACGTGAACGACGCCGTCACCAAGTCCAAGTTCGACAACAAATTTGGATGTCGGCACTCTCTGATCGACGGTATCAACCGTGCCACCGACGTATTGATCGGTGGGAAGTTGGCGGTGATCTGCGGCTATGGCGACGTGGGCAAGGGTTGTGCTGAGTCGCTCCAGGGCCAAGGTGCACGGGTGGTGATCACCGAGATCGACCCGATTTGCGCGCTCCAAGCCGCCATGGACGGCTACCAGGTGACCACCCTCGAGGACGTGGTCACGAGCGGAGACCTCTTCATCACCACAACCGGCAATCGCGACGTCATCACAGCCGGGCACATGGCATCGATGAAGCACCAGGCCATTGTCGGAAACATCGGACACTTCGACAACGAGATCGACATGGCCGGACTGATGGGCATCGATGGCATCAAACGGATGAATATCAAGCCGCAGGTCGACAAGTGGATCTTCCCCGACGGCCACGCCGTCATCATCCTCTCCGAGGGGCGCCTGCTCAACCTGGGCAACGCCACTGGGCACCCGAGCTTCGTGATGTCCAACTCGTTCACCAACCAGACCATGGCCCAGATCGAGCTGTACACCAACACCGCCCACTACGACAACAAGGTATACGTGCTCCCCAAGCAACTCGACGAGAAGGTGGCCCACCTCCACCTCGACGCCCTCGGAGTCCGACTCACCAAGCTGACGAAGAGCCAGGCCGACTACATAGGGGTGTCCGTGGACGGTCCGTACAAGCCTGATACCTACCGCTACTAGCTCGAAGGAGTCGGCACCTGGGTCGAGGTCACGCGCCGGTGAATCTGTTCAGTGGTCCGCTGTCGCCTCCCCGAGGAGATGGGCGAAGCGTTCTCGGGCCTCTGCCCGCCGGGTGGGAACGTGCTCGCTCGGAACCGCGACCGGCGCATATCCCTTGAGTGTCTGGCGAGCCACGGTCACCTTGTGGACCTCGTCGGGGCCGTCGTATATCCGGGCCGCCCGGGCGTGCCGGTACATCGATTCGAGCGGGAGATCGGTCGAGAACCCGAGGGCGCCGTGGATCTGGACGGCCCGGTCGATGACGTTGTAGAGCACGCCCGCCCCGTAGTACTTGATCATGGCGATCTCCACCCGAGCGGCCGACGCCCCGACCGCGTCCATCTTCCACGCCGCGTACAGGGTCATCAAACGGGCGGCGGTCATCTCGGCCAGCGATTCGGCTACCCAGTTCTGGATGGTCTGCTTCTCGGCGAGCAGCGAATGGTGCGTGGTCCGCGACACGGCCCGCTCGCAAAGCATGTCGAAGGCCCGCCTGGACTGGCCCAGCCAGCGCATGCAGTGGTGAATACGACCCGGGCCGAGGCGCTGCTGGGCCAGGACGAATCCCTCCCCTTCCTTCCCCACCAGGTTTTCGTAGGGGACCCGTACCTCCCGATAGCGGATCTCGGCGTGGCCACCGAATTTCCCGAAATGCTCGACGGGATCCTCCATCGTGGCCACGTCGCGCACGATCTCGACGCCGGGGGTGCGGGTGGGCACCACGATCATCGAGCAACCCTGGTATGGGTGCACGTCGGGATTGGTGACCGCCATGACGATAAGAAAGTCGGCCACCGAGCCATTGGTGGTGAACCATTTGTGCCCGTCGATCACCCACGCGTCACCGTCTGCGACAGCGGTGGTCGTGATCATGGTGGGATCCGCGCCCGCGCCCGGTTCGGTCATCGAGAAGCCGCTGCGCATGGTTCCTTCGAGCAACGGCTCGAGCCACCGGCTCCGCTGGCTCTCCCTACCCGAGGACGCGATGCCGATGGCCAACAACTCGGCGTTGCCCGAGTCCGGAGCGTTGTTGCCGAACACGACCGGCCCGTAAGGGGTCTCTCCGAGGATCTCGTGCATGAGCCCGAGGCGTACCTGTCCGAACCCACCTCCCCCGAGCTCGGGAGGAAGGTGTGATGCCCAAAGTCCCCGGTCCTTGACTTGTTGTTGAAGCGGCTTGATCACCTCGAGAAATCGGTCATAGGACAGCCCGAGTGTCTCAAGGGGATAGACCTCGGTGCGCACGAAACGACGCATCCAGTCGAGCTGCTCCTCGAATTCAGGATCTGTAGAGAAATCCCATGCCATGGTGGCACCTTGCCTTCCTTTTCGCGCGACCGGCTCGGACCACTACCGTAACGGCATGACCGCTCACCCCACCGCCGATCCGGTTCCGACCAGTGTCAGCCTCTCTCCGTCGAACCACCGGCGCCGAGCAGTCCGAAACCCGCCCGAGGACAGACCCAGTGATGCCCGTGCACGGCTCGGTCGAGCCGAGAGCGCCCTTCTCGATGATCGACGGCTGCTCGACAGCGACGAGCTGGCCGGATTGGCGGAGCTGCCCGACCGGTGGGTCACCTCGCTCGCCGCCCTCGCCCATCAGGTGCGCCTGACCTGGTGCGGGTCCATGGTCGAGGTGGAAGGCATCCTTTCGGCCAAGACCGGGGGCTGCCCCGAGGACTGCCATTTCTGCTCTCAGTCTTCGCAGTTCGACACCCCGGTGAAAGCCACCCCCTTCCTCGATACGACCGAGGTACTCCGTGCGGCGATGGAAACGAAGCAAGCGGGCGCCACCGAGTTCTGCATCGTCCTCGCCGTCCGCGGTCCGGACGAACGCACACTCGAGCGGATCCTCGATCTTGTCCCGCAGGTACGTCGGGAGACCGGCATGAACGTGGCCGTCAGCGCAGGGCTCCTGACCGAGGTTCAGGCCCGGAGACTGGCGGAGGGGGGGGTCCACCGGTATAACCACAACCTGGAAACGGCGCGCTCGTACTTCCCAAACGTGGTGACCTCCCATACCTGGGAGGAACGACGCGAGACCTGTCTTCGAGTCCGCCGGTACGGAATGGAGCTGTGCTGTGGCGCCCTGATCGGAATGGGCGAATCGGTGGCGCAGCGCCTCGAGCTCATCGTACAACTACAAGAGCTGAACCCGACCGAGGTCCCACTCAACTTCCTCAATCCGCGACCCGGCACGCCGCTCGGTGAGGCCACTCCCTTGGATGCGTGGGATGCCATCCGGTGGATCGCGCTCTTCCGCATCGGTCTTCCCGGCGTGATCCTGCGCTACGCCGGAGGTCGTGAGATGACCCTCCGCGAGCTCCAATCGATGGGGATGACTTCGGGAATCAACGCACTGATCGTCGGGAACTACCTCACCACCCTTGGCCGAGAGGTCGACGAGGACCTTCAGATGCTGGCTGATCTCCGCATGCCGGTCGGTGCTTTGACAGGTGTCATCTGAGGATGACCGAAGAGGGCCAATACTGCACCGGATGTGGTTCGAACAGCTGCCGGGGCTGCGGACGCATCCTCGATCCACCACGATTCTGTCCCGAGTGCGGGAGCAGGATGACCGTTGCGGTGTCACCGTTGGCTTTCCGAGCCATCTGCCGTCAGCACGGGCAGATCAGCATGGAGTGACCGTGGCCACGGCAGTGGTCAGCCGGCGGGCACCTTCCAACCGCGGGACAAGGCGATCTCCTTGCAGGTGGGACACAGCGGGTACCTCCCGGGATTGCGACCAGGGATCCAGATCTTGCCGCACAGCGCTCTGACCGCAGTTCCGTTGACCATTCCCTCCACCACCGATGGCCCCGCCGGGACGAAGTCACCAGTGTCCGGCCGGAACCCTTCGAGGACGATGTGTGTCATTCTCTCGTGATCGCCGTCTAGTTCAGGCTCGACCCGGGTCGGCTCCGGTGAGATGTCAACATCGGTCATCCCACCAGGATCGCGCATGTGCGAACAACGTCGCGCCCGAGTGGGGGTCATCGTAGGCTCGGTGCATGCCCCGCCGCACCCTGGTCCTCGCCTCCAGTTCCCCTGCACGACTTCGCCTCCTCGAGGATGCGGGATTCGACCCCAGAGTGGCGATCAGCGGCGTCGACGAGACGCAGGTGAGCTCCTCCGGACTCCCCGATCTGGTCCAGTTACTGGCGGAACTCAAGGCCCGGGCGGTGGCCCGACCGGGCGGCACCTCGGTGGTGGTCGGATGCGACTCGATGCTCGAGTTCGATGGAACCCCGCATGGCAAACCCGCGTCCGAGGACGAAGCCCGCCGGTGGCTGCGGTCGATGCGGAACAGGTCGGGCACCTTGTTCACTGGACACTGCGTGGTCGACGAACAAAGTGGACGTCAGGCTTGTGCCACCGGCGCAACTCTGGTCCACTTCGGTCCGATCTCCGACGAGGAGATCGATGCATACCTGTCGACCGGCGAGGCGCTGAACGTAGCCGGGGCCTTCACACTCGACGGTCGATCGGCACCTTTCGTCCGAGGCGTGGAGGGGGACCCAAGCAACGTGATCGGCCTGTCGCTGCCGCTGTTCCGTTCGATGCTCTCAGAGCTCGGTCTCACCGTGTCCGAGTTCTGGAAGGCTCCCATCTGATGACTCCTCCCATCAGCGTTCATCGAGTTCACCCCTTCCGTCTCGGATCACTGGTCGTCGACCCGCCGGTGGTGCTGGCTCCGATGGCCGGGGTAACCAACGTGGCCTTCCGACGATTGTGCAGGCGCTTCGGAGCCGGGCTGTACGTGAGCGAGATGATCACTGCCCGGGCCCTGGTCGAGGGAAACGCCAAGACACTCCGAATGGCCGCCTTCGGCGAGGACGAGCCTGTCCGCAGCGTCCAGCTGTGCGGTGTCGACCCGGAGATCATGGGCGCAGCCGTTCGGCGGCTGGTCAACGAGATCGGTGTGGACCACATCGATCTCAACTTCGGCTGTCCGGCGCCGAAGGTCACCGGGCAAGGTGCGGGTGCGGCGCTTCCGCTCCATCGGCACCTGTTCGGGAACATCGTCGCCGCGGCGGTCGATTCGGCTGCTGGCGTACCGGTGACCGTCAAGATGCGGATGGGTGTCGACAGTTCCCACCTCACGTTCCTCGATGCCGGACGGATCGCCGAAGCAGCGGGGGTGGCCGCGGTCACCCTGCACGCCCGGACGGCCGAGCAGCTCTACTCCGGATCGGCCGACTGGCAGGCCATCGCCCGGCTCAAGCAGGAAGTGACGACCATTCCCGTGCTCGGCAACGGTGACCTCTGGGAAGCTTCCGACGCACTGGACTTGATGGACACCACCGGATGTGACGGAGTGGTCGTCGGACGGGGATGCCTCGGACGCCCGTGGTTGTTCCGGGATCTCGCCGATGCCTTCTCCGGTCGCTCGGTCGACGCACCACCGACGCTCGGCGAGGTGATCGCAATCATGCGAGCCCACGTCGAGCTGTTGAGCGATACGTTCGGCGCCGATCTCGGAGTCCGGCAGTTCCGCAAACATGCAGGTTGGTACCTGGCCGGGCTTCCGGTTGGAGCGGCGTCGAGGAGTCGGCTGGCCCAGGCCGGTTCGGTGGACGAAATCGAAACCGTGCTGTCCGGGCTCGATCCGGAGTGCAGATTCCCACCGGGGGCGATGCGCATCGCCAGAGGCCACACCGGCGGACCGAGGCCAGTCCGCCTCCCAGCCGGCTGGCTCGACCTGGTAGGGGACCCGCGACCGCCCAGCGGTGGCGACCCGTATGCCTCAGGTGGCTGACAGCCGTCCCGGTCACCATGCCACCACGTCGTGGTGGGCGGGCACGCTGATCGGTGATCGTATGCGACAATGGAGGCTTCCAGCCGTCCAAGCGACTCAGCCGTGACAGCGACTCAGCTGTCCAAGCGACTCAGCCGTGACAGTCTGGGTACCGATCCGGTGTTCTGGCGCCGGTGGTCCTGTGCCCCGCAACGCTCCAACTCTCCCCCATGATCGTCGGCTCCTCCCTCATCATCGAGATCGGTGATCGGATCCTGCTCGACGATGCTTCGTTCGTGGTCGGAGCCGGCGAGAAGGTCGGGCTGGTGGGCCGGAACGGAACCGGGAAGTCCACCTTCCTCTCGGTCATCACCGACCAGGCCGGCCCCAACGTCCGCTCATCGGGAAGGGCTGCGATCCGTGGAACCTGCGGCTACCTTCCACAGGCGCCGGTCCCCGAGGGACTGGGGCTCGAACCCACCGCGTTCTCGCACGTCCTGTCCGGCCGGGGACTCGACGTCCTCGACGACGCTCTGGGCAAGGCCCGCACTCAGATGGCCAAGGACCCCTCCTCCGAGAACATTGCCCTCTTCTCCGATCTCGAGGAGCAGTTCCGCCGGAACGGTGGCTACTCCGCAGAGTCGACGATGGCCCGGCTGGCCGACGGAGTAGGCCTGGCCGAGGATCTCCTTCTCGAGGATCTGAGCAGCTTGTCCGGTGGTCAGCGCCGTCGGGTCGACCTGGTGCGGGTCCTCTTCCAGGACCCTGACACGATGATCCTCGACGAACCGACCAATCATCTCGACCCGGCGGCCAAGCGATGGCTGATGGAGGAACTGGCGCGCTTCGACGGGGCCATCCTCGTCGTCTCCCACGACTTGAGGCTCCTCGACCGCTCGATCGACAAGGTACTCCACCTGGCCGACGGAGCACTCCGCGAGTTCAAGGGGACCTACTCCTCCTATCGGGTCCAGCTCGAGGCCGACCAGTCCCAGCGCGAGCGAGCCGCGTCACTCGAATCCCGCGAGATCAGGCGTCTGTCGACGCTCGCGGATTCCATGCGAGGAAGCACCAGCCGTCGGGCCCGTGTCGCCAAGTCGCTCGACAAGCGGGTGGAGCGGCTCGACGGCCAGCGGACCGTCGTCCACAAGAGAGAGCGCTCGAGCCAGCTACGGCTCCCCGACCCTCGCCGATCCGGAGAGGTAGCCCTTCGGGTCTGTGACCTGTGCGTTCGCTACGGGGCGAACGCTGTCCTCTCTTCGGCCACCTTCCACTGCAGAAGGGGCGACCGACTCGTCGTGATCGGTCGTAACGGAGCCGGAAAATCGAGTCTGCTGCGCTGCCTCGCCGACGTCCAGTCCCCTTCGGCTGGAACTGTCGAGCCAGGACCGAACGTCACCGTCGGCTACTTCGCCCAAGAGCATGAGCAGGTCGATCCGGGCAAGACCGCCCTCGGTAACATCGACGACACCGTGCTCACCACGGAGACCGAGCGCCGATCACTCCTGGGCATGTTCGGGCTGCCTGGGACCGCGGCCCACCAGATGCCCGCCACCCTGTCCGGGGGTGAACGGGCCAAGCTCGGACTGGCCATGCTGGCAGCTGGCCGGGCGAACGTCCTGCTCCTGGATGAGCCCACCAACAACCTCGACCCGGTGTCCGTCTCCGCCGTCGGCGCCATGCTCAGTCGCTGGCCCGGAACCATCGTCGTCGTCAGCCACGACCGGGCCTTCGTCGAAGCGCTGCGACCGACGCACAGCCTCTCCTTGCCCGAAGAGCGATTCGCCCACTGGCGAGACTCAGACCTCGACCAGGTCGAGCTCAAGTAGTCGCCGCGAGGGATCAGACCTTGGTCTGTGGCGTCCTGCCGTTGCCCTGTACCGGGTCGGGCTGATCGGCCCCCGCGCCCTTGACAGCTTCGACCAGGGCTTGGGCAGTTCCGACCAGCCCGGCAGCCTCGTAGGGCACGACCAGCTTCGAATTTGGCGAGGATGCCAGGGTCTGGAGGGCGCGGAGCTGCAGAACGGCCAGTGTGTTCTGGTGGATGGTGGACGTGTCGATTGCATCCAGGGCCGCCGACTCACCCTCGCCCCGGAGCTGCGTCGCCTGCTTTTCGCCGTCGGCTCGCAGGACGAGGGCCTGCTGCTGCGCCTCGGCTCCCAGGATTGCCGCCTCCTTCTGCCCTTCGGCTTCGAGGATTGCCGCCTGCTTGCGACCCTGGGCGCTGTTGATCGCCGACTGCTGTTCGCCTTCCGACTTCAGAATGGCCGCCCTCTTGTGCTGTTCGGCCTCCTTCTGCTCCGACATGGCCTGGAGCACATTGGTCGGCGGGGTGATGTCGAGGATCTCGATCCGGTTGAGGCGCACCCCCCATTTCAAGGTGGCCTCGGTCATGTGGTCCTGCATCTTTGCGTTGATGGTCTCCCGTTCTGAGAGCGACTCGTCGAGGGTCAGCTCGCCGAACACGGCGCGGAGAGCGGTGCGTGCCATCTGGTCGATGGCGAGACCGAAGTCGTTGACCTCGAAGAGCGCCAACTTCACGTCGGTCACCTGGCAGAAGATTGTGGCGCTGACCTGGAGGGAGACGTTGTCCTTGGTGATCACGGACTGCTGGTCTCCGGTTCGGGGGAACTCGCGGACGTCCACTTTGTCCATCCGGTCCACCAGGGGTACGAGCAGATGCAGACCCGGCTGACGGATGGCCCGGAACTCGCCGAACCTCTTGACCACACCGACGCTCCCCTGCTGGACGACCTTGAGGGACGACCGAAGGAAACTCAGGACCAGCGCTGCGGCGACGATCGCCACCACCACCAGTCCGACGTCCAACCCGACTGAACCGATGATCATGGGGATCACCTCCTACCCCCCACTGTACGCACCTGGTGGCCCGATCGAGACGCAGCCCGAATCTCGTGCTGAGTGGCCCGAGCTCAGTTGGTGGGATAGACGACGAGCAGGCCGCGATCGACGTCGGCCACCACAACGGTGGTTCCGGCATCGATGGTCGTGTCGGGGAGGAGGGAGACGGCAAACCACACCTCGCCGCGGGTGAGCACCGATCCGGGCTGGTGGCGGTCGGACACGGTCTTGGTGACGACCGCTGTCTCGCCGATCATGCCCGCGACCCCGTTCAACATCGCCGACTCCATTCCTCTCCTCGATCATCCGACTCGATCATCCGACCGCCCCGATCTCCCCGGTCGTCCGGTCGTCCGGGACGGGTCGGAGACCGACACTCCCTGCTCAGCACTATATGGCGTCAGCCCCGCGATCCGAGTGGCCACCCCCGGGATCCAGTCGGCCGTCAGCTACCCTGCACCATGGCTCGCTCCGCGTCGGTCTCCCCGCTCACTGCCCGAAAGACCTGGCGCACGGTCGAACCCCTGCATGCGATGGTCTACTTCGCACCCGAGGTGGCCGAAGCCCTCAGCGCACTCGGCCTGGAGGCCGAATGCCGCTACTTCGCTTCGCGTGCGGCGGCGATGGGGGCGGTGGAACCCGGAGTGGTGGTGGCCTCCTTCTTCAACTTCAACCCCGAGCTGGTCAGGGCGGCCATTCCTCGCGCCTGGCAGCTGGCCTCGCCCGCGTCGGTGCTGGATGCCCGGCTGTCGGGCGCCGATCGTGCACTGTGCCGCATCCTGGGTGGCGATGTGGACTCACCCGGTCTGGCCCGGGCGGCAGCACTGGCTCGGGCAGCCGCCGAGCGCGCGGCGGACCGACCCGAAGGTCGCCCCCTCTTCGCTGCTCATGCCGCCCTTCCCTGGCCCGAACCTGCCCACCTCGTCCTGTGGCACGCCCAGACTCTGCTCCGCGAGTTCCGGGGTGACGGGCACGTGGGGCAGCTGGTCGCCGCCGGGATCGACGCCATCGAAGCACTCGTCCTCCACGTGGCGTCCGGAGAGGTTCACGAGCGGTTCCTCCGATCGACACGCGGTTGGGGCGATGACGACTGGGGCGCCGGAGTCGACCGCCTCGTCCGGCGTGGTCTGGTGATCCGGGTCGCTCCCGGAGACGGCCGCAGCACCTTGGGCCTGACCGATGCAGGCCGATCGTTCCGGGAAGCGATCGAGGACGGCACCGACCAACTTGCCGTCTTCGCCTACGACGTGCTGGGTGAGGACGGGTGCGAAGCGCTGCGTACCGCCGCCCGCCCCTTCAGCCAGGCCGTGGTGGCCGCCGGAGACCTTCCCCGCTGAAGCATCCGGGTCGTCACCCGGGCCGAGCCGGCCGGCTCGAATTCATGTCCCCATGACCAGGTCGACCAGCCGAGCCTCCTCCCCGGGCAGCGTCACGACGGTGTACCCGTCACGCTCGACGAGCCACCTCCGGTTCCGGCAGTGCAGGTCGTGCTCGCTGTCGTAGCGGTCGAGCACCACCACCGCGGCGGGAGCGACACTCGTGTCGGCCGCTCCGAGCGCCTCCATCGAGAGGCGCACCAGATTGATGGTACCGAGACCGGCATCGGCCACCAGCACCACCAGCCCGGGCCGGAGCGCGCCGACCAGATGGGTCACGTCACCATCGGTGGCCTGGGGCGAGCGCACGCCCCCGGCCGTCTCGACGAGGCCCACCTCGACGGAAGGCGTCGGCCAGTCGACGGCTCCGAGTAGGTCTGCGACTGTGAAGTCGGGCAGGCCGAGCGCTTCGGCGGCCATCGGCGGCGCCATGGCCCGGTGGAAGGTGTGCCCCGGTGGGCAGACCCGGTCGGCTGGCTCACCGGATGCCTCCCCCAGGAGCTCGGCGTCGGTCGGGCCCCCTACAGGGTTATTCGCCGCGTCGAGGTCGAAGGACTGGGCAGGCTTGCGGGCGGCCACGCTGACACCGCGGCCCCGTAGATCCCCGAGCAGGCGAGCGGCCACCCAGGTCTTTCCGACCTCGGTTCCCGTCCCGCACACGAGGACCAGGCGTTCAGGAAGCATGCCGCACCGCGGTGCCAAGCAACCGTTCCAGGGCGACGAGAAGCCGGTCCACCTGCTCGTCGGTGTGTGCAGCCGAAAGCGTCACCCGCAGTCGCGAGGTTCCGGTCTGCACGGTCGGAGGGCGGATCGCTGGCACCCACAGTCCGTCCTCCAGCAGCCGGTCCGATGCGACGAGCGCTTCCCGCTCGTCACCCAACACGATGGGGATGATCGGGGAAGGGTGGCCGTCGAGCCCGACCGCCTCGGACACCCGGGTGACGTGGTTCCTCAACCGCGCGAGGAGCGCATCTCCCTCGGCGGAACGCATCACGGTGAGGCTGGAGAGGGCGGCGGCGGTGTCTGCCGGGGTGGGTGCGGTGGTGAAGATGTACGGACGGCCCCGGTTGACCAGGAGGTCGCAGAAGGCAGCAGGTCCGCTGACGAACCCCCCGAGAGAGCCGAGTGCCTTCGACAACGTACCCACCCGGAGGATCGGGGTGGTATCGCGGACGGCCGGAAGCTCGGGCCCGAGCACCGCGTGGGCCTCGTCGAGGATGACGAGTGCGCCATGGCGACCCGCCACCGACAACAGTCCATCGACGTCCGCGTTGTCACCATCCATCGAGAAGACGGTGTCGGAGACCACCACGGACCGTCCGGCAACCGCGCCCAGAGCACGGTCGAGGTGCGCCAGATCGCGATGGGGAAAGATCCGTACAGACGCCCGGGCCAGCCGGCATCCGTCGACGATCGATGCGTGATTGAGCTCGTCGGAGAAGATCACCACGTCATCGGAACCGAAGACCGACAGTACCGAGAGATTCGCGGCGAAGCCGGTCGGGAAGAGTACTGCCCGCTGGTCACCCTTCCAGGTGGCGAGCGCCGCTTCCAGCTCGACATGGACCGGGCGTGACCCGGTGACCAGGCGAGAGGCGCCCGCGCCGGATCCCCACCGTTCGGTGGCCACACCCGCCGCTTCGATGACCGCCGGATGCTCGGACAGACCCAGGTAGTCGTTGGAGGCGAAGGACACGACCCGGAGCACGGTCCCCGGGCCGGTCTCCAGTGAGCCTGCAGGACCGAGGGCGTCGAACGTACGCGGTCTGCGCCACCTTCCCGAAGCCTCCACACGCCGGCAGGCATCGTCCACCCACGCCGCCCATCCCGTGCCGCTCGGAACTCGCTCGGCCGGTCGTTCGGCCTCGGGCCGCAGATCCCTGGGAGTCATCGGCTGTCCCACAAGAGGACCGTGTCGATAGCTTCGGCAAGCACGTCGACGATTCGTCTGATCTCATCGGTGGTGGTGGTGAGTGGCGGCATGAGCACCACCACATCCCCGAGCGGTCGGAGGAACACGCCGTTCCGGACGGCCTCGGCACACACCCGGCGACCCAGCCGCACCGATCGCGCCGGGGGCGCCAGCTCGACTCCGGCCATGAGACCCCGTCGGCGCACAGCAGCCACACCGGGACGGCCGACCAGAGTGTCGTCCAGTCTGGACGCGAGGTGGTCACCGACCTCACCCACATGGTCCAGGACCTTCCACTCGTCCAACAGCTCGAGGTGTCGGCGGGCCACGGCACAGCCCAGCGCATTCCCGCCGTAGGAATGTCCGTGGTAGAGGGTCTTCGGCCCTAGATCGGCCCCGTCGAAGGCGTCGAACACCGGGCCCGATACGACGGTGGCCGACAGGGGGAGGTATCCGCCGGTGATGCCCTTGCCCAGACAGATCAGATCCGGGCGGAAGGCAGGTCCCGCCCACTCTGAGGCGAACAACTTTCCTGTCCGGCCGAATCCGGTGGCCACTTCGTCGCAGATGAGAAGCACTCCCGAGTCCCGGCAGGCCTCACCCACCCGGGCCAGGTCGGACGGTTCGGAGACCAGCATTCCCGAAGCGCCCTGGACCATCGGCTCGATCACCAATGCCACCAGCTCGTCGGCATGACACTCGATGGCAGACACCGCCTTGTCTGCCCAATCGGAGACTGCATAACCGGGGGTCCGGACCACGGGAAACCGCAGTGGGTCGAAGAGCTTGGTCCCGAAGCCCCCGTCCCCAAGCGAGAGGGCGCCCATCGTGTCGCCGTGGTAGGCATCCCCCAGCGCGAGAAAGTGTCGACGTTCGGCCTCCCCGCGGTTGACCCAGTACTGGAAGGCGATCTTCGCGGCCTGCTCCACGGAAACGGCACCGTCGGACGCGAACAGGATGTGGGCGTCGTCCACCGGCACCACGGCAGCCAGGGCCTCGGCCAGCTCGATGGTGGCGCGGTTGCCGTTCCCGAGCAAGGTCGAGTGCGCGATCCTCCCGAGCTGGTCGATGACCGCGGCGTCGAGCTCGGGAACCCGGTGCCCGAGCGTGGTGACCCACAGGGAGGAGATGGCGTCGAAGTACCGGTTGCCGTCGACGTCGATGAGCTCTCGGCCCTCGCCCCGTTCGATCACGATGGGGGCGCTGTCGACATAGCTGGCCATCTGGGTGAAACCGTGCCAGACGACGGCGCTGTCCCTCGCCACCCAGTCGGCCGCGGTCACCGCTCTTTCGTCCGCGGGGGATACGCTTCGGTCATCTTGGAGAGTCTTGTCGACGGAGGGGGCCAGGTCTAACGAGTCCCATTAGGCTGCTGCAGTGGACCGGATCGGTATCGTCGACACCATGTTCGCCCGTTACGACATGGGCGCCGAGGCCGCCGCCGAGCTGGCTACGTGCCCGGGGTTCGGAGTGCGGTTCGAAGTCCTCTACCGCACGGTTCCCGGCTTCAAGGACCTTGCCGTCGAGTGCAAGCGTCTGATCGAGCTCGACGGATGTGACATCGTGGTGGCCCTCGGCATGCCGGGACGGGCTGCGATCGACCAGGTCTGTGCCCACGAGGCGTCCCAGGGACTCATGCAGGCCCAGCTGATGACCTCGACCCACATCCTCGAAGTGTTCGTGCACGAAGACGAGGAGGACGACCCGGTGCGTTTGGCTGGCGTCTGTGTGGACCGGGCCCGCAAGCACGCCCGTAACGCCTATTGGATGCTCTACGAGCCCGAGCAACTCAGCCGCCGGGCCGGGCAGGGAATCCGGCAGGGCTACGAGGATGCCGGGACACTGACCGGCTGAATCGGTACCGGAGGAAGATCACCCGCCCGGATCGTGGGGCATGCCAAGGGTACGTTCGGCGATGATGTTGCGCTGCACTTCGGCCGTTCCGCCACCGATGGTGAGGGCAGGAGCGAAGAGGAAGCCTGTGGTCCAGATCGAATCGGGCCATCGCCCGGCAGCAACCGGACCCGTGGCCGGCCCGGTCCCCGACAGCATTCCTCGTGCCCCGGCCAGATCGCGTGCCAATCCCATCACCTGCTGACCGTGCCGGTCGGCCAAAGCCTTGCTCACCGATGCCTCCGGGCCAGGCTCGAACCCAGCCAGTGCTGCCGAAACGGTTCGAAGCCGGAGCACCCGGAGGATCTCGCCGTCGATGAAGAGCCGGACGAGGCGGTCACGGAGCTGCGGCGTTACGGTCTCACCCTCCCGCACCGATTCCACCAGGTCGGTCGCGGTGGGACCCATGCCCCAGAGCGACCCCGAACCTGAAAGCGATATTCGTTCGTTGCCCAGGGTGACCTTGGCCAGGGACCAGCCGGCACCCCGCCGACCCACCAGGTTGGCCCCGGGTATCCGGACCTCGTCGAGGAAGACTTCGTTGAAGGTGTGGGCGCCGGTCATGTCGACGAGCGGCCGAACGGTCACCCCTTCTGCGTGCATCGGACAGATGAAGTAGGAGATCGCCGCGTGTGACGGGACGTCGGTTTCCGTCCGGGCCAAGAGGATGCCGAAATGGGCGACATGAGCGTAGGATGTCCAGACCTTCTGACCCGTCACCACCCACTCGTCCCCGTCGAGCTCCGCCCGGGTGGTCAGCGACGCCAGATCGGAGCCGGCGCCGGGCTCGCTGAACAGCTGGCACCACACCTCCTCACCGGCCAGCATCGGCAGCAAGTAGCGAGACTTCTGCCTGCGGGTCCCGGCGTGCAGGATGGTGGGACCGGCCCATCCGATGCCGATCGGATTGTCCGGCCGGTGGACGCCGGCCGCGGCAAGCTCCTCGTCCACCACGATCTGGTTCGCAGGATCGGCTCCGAGCCCGTAGGGAGCCGGCCAGTGGGGGGCCACGAGACCCCGTTCCGCCAGTTGGCGAGGGCTCGGACGGGGATTGGCGTCGAGCCACTTCCTGATCTCACGTCGAAGCCGTTCGAGACCCGACCACCCGGCCGGATGGCCACCGGATGGTTCGGATGCTGGAGCGGCGAACACGGTGCAAGCGTAGGCTGACGCCAATCTCTCTGCGGGGTGAAGGCTGACGCTCGGAGAGCAGCACGGCTCGGTGAGGAGACGACGTTGAGTGCCTGGAACTTCGCAGACGTGTGGGAGACGGTGGCAGAGGTGCTTCCCGAGGCACCCGCCCTCGTACACGCCGGCCAGACCGTTTCGTGGGGTCAGCTCGACGAGCGGGCCAACGCCCTGGCCCGGTGGCTGCTCGACGGTGGGGCGGTCCGACAGGACAAGGTGGGCATCTACCTGTACAACTGCCCCGAATACCTGGAGACCGTCTTCGCCTGCCTGAAGGTCGGCCTGGTCCCCGTCAACACCAACTACCGGTACGCCGACGAGGAGTTGGCCTACCTCTGGGAGAACTCGGATGCCGTAACCGTGATCTTCCACGGTTCCTTCACCGAGCGCTTGGAAGGCATTCGTGGACGGCTGGGCGGGATCCGGAGCTGGCTGTGGGTCGACGACGGCACCTCGACCTGTCCGGACTGGGCTGAATCGTACGAAGCTGTCCGTACCGCTCCGATTGCACGTCGGGTTGATGCTCCCTGGGGTCGCAGCCCCGACGACCTGTTCATGCTCTATACCGGGGGAACCACGGGTTTGCCCAAGGGGGTGATGTGGCGCCAGGACGATCTCTTCGTCCGGCTCAACGGCTCCGGCTTCAGGCGCTACCCCGAGGACGGCACGATCGAACAGGTCCGGGAGCTGCTCGTTCAGAGCGGCCCCGGCATGGCCCTGTTGCCCGCGTGCCCACTCATGCACGGAACCGGAGGGTTCACCGCACTCGAGTGCCTCAGTGAGGGAGGCCGTGTGGTCACCCTGGCAACCCGGACCTTCGATCCGATCGAACTGCTCGACACGGTAGAGCGGGAAAGCGTCAATGGAGTGGTCATCGTCGGAGACGCCTTCGCCAGGCCGATCCTCGGCGCCCTCGACGACCATCCGGATCGGTGGGACCTGACCGGTCTGGTCGGGATCATCTCATCGGGCGTGATGTGGAGCGAGGAGACCAAGCAGGGACTGCTCCGTCACCATGGGGACCTGCTCCTCATCGATGCATTCAGCTCGTCGGAGGCCCTGGGGATGGGCAGCTCGGTCTCGTCGGGGAACGCGTCGGCCAAAACGGCCCGATTCCAGCTCGGACCCGATGTCCGAGTCATCGACGCAGCCGGACACGACGTCGTCGCAGGTTCGGCCGAACCCGGAGTCCTCGCCCTCGGAGGCCGGATCCCGCTCGGCTACTACAAGGACGAGATCAAGACCGACAACACGTTCCGGATCATCGACGGCAAGCGCTACTCGGTACCCGGGGACTACGCCGAAGTGGACAAGGATGGCACCATCCATCTGCTCGGCCGAGGCTCGGTGTGCATCAACACCGGCGGGGAGAAGGTCTATCCCGAAGAAGTCGAAGAGGTGGTGAAGACCCTCGAGGGTGTGGTCGACGCCGTCGCGGTCGGGATACCGAATGAACGATTCGGTGAGGAGATCGTTGTCGCGATCGAAGTGGGTGGCGGCGCCGATGCCCACTCCCTCACACCCGAACGGGTCATCGAACACGTGAAGGAGCGGTTGGCCGGGTACAAGGCACCTCGCCGGGTTCGCTTCGTCGAGTCGATCGGGCGCTCCCCATCGGGAAAGGTCGACTACAACCGCCACCGGACCGAATCTGCCGAGTGGGCCGGTGTCGCGCTCGGCTGATCTCCAATACCAATCGGTCAGCCCCGATCGGCGTCTTTCGGTCAGTCCTTGTTGGCACCATTTCCTCGAACGAAGTCGTTCACCGCGTAATAGGCGTCGATCGACTCGCCGGCGTCGCCCCAGAAGCCTTCGAGGACGTCGTAGGCCATCGCTCCCTGTTCGATGTAGTAGTTGTTGACGTCGGTGATCTCGAGCTCACCTCGACCCGACGGAGCGAGGGTGGGAATGACCTGGAACACGTCGGCGTCGTAGCAGTAGATCCCGGTGACCCCGTAGTTGGAAGTCGGCTGCTCGGGCTTCTCGATGATCCCTACCACCCGTCGGTCCTCGTCGAAGGAGGGAACGCCCAGGTGACGGAGATGTTCCTCCTCCTCGACCTGGGTGAGCAGGATACGCGCTCCTTTGGGTTGCCGTTTGAAGGCGTCCACCATCGGCTTGATCGAACGTTCGACGATGTTGTCGGCCAGCATCACGAGCACCGGATCGCCATCCACGAACCGCTCGGCCAGGCCCAGTGCTTCGGCGATTCCACCGGGCCGGTCCTGATAGCCATAGCTCAGGCGATCGATCCCGAACTCCTGGCCATTGCCGAGCAGTCGCAGGAATTCACCCGCGTGGGTCCCCCCCGTCACCAGCATGATCTCGCGGATACCGGCGTTGACCAGCGCTTCGATGCCCCAATTGATCATCGGCCGGTCGTAGATCGGCAGCAGGTGCTTGTTGGTGATGCGGGTCAGCGGGTGCAGCCGGGAGCCGGTTCCCCCGGCGAGGATGACGCCCTTCATCGGCCCACCAGCCTACCGGGACGGATCATCCCGTGCCCACGGTGGGAGAGGTGGGGGAAGGTCACTCAACCTCATCGCCGGGCCGACCAACGTGGCCGGTCGGGCCGGCCTGGCGACCGAACTCGGCCAGGACCCCGTCCGACACGACCGGCCATGCCTGCTGCGCCTAGGGGCCGAAGGCACGGTCAGCGACAGCAACACAGGCGAGCCCGGCGACCGGGTCGACCCACAAGAACGCGCCGCTCCGGCCGAAGTGTCCGTAGGTCGAGGGCGAATTCGCGGTGCCGGTCCAGTGAGGCTGCTTGTCACCACGCACCTCGACACCGAGTCCCCAGTCGCATCGATCGAACCTCCCAAATCCGGGAAGCACCCCGGGCAGCCCGGGCAGGTTGATCCCGGTCGCCATCCGGTGGACTCCGCTACTGATCAAGGTGGGGGACGACCATTCGATTGCCAGTGCGATCAGGTCGACCAGGGGACCCGACAGGCCCGCCGCCGGCCCCCCCGACTGGGGAACCTGGTCGAGGATCGTTCGGGTCATGCCCAGCGGGTCGGTGACCCCGATGGCCAGATAGTCGACGAAGGCCATCCCGGAGCGCTCGGACAGAAGATCGGCGAGCAGGTGATAGCCGAAATTCGAATAGATGCGGACCGAGCCGGGCCGGGCAAGTGGCGGGCCGGGGTCCGGTCCGAGACCCGATGCGTGGGCCAGCAGATGCGCGACGGTCGAGCCCGGTGGTCCCGCCGGCTCGTCGATGGCCACGATTCCCTCTTCGACGGCAACGAGCACACTCAGAGCTGTGGCCAACTTGGTCACCGATGCCCATGAGAATCGGCGATCGATCGGCCCTGTGGTGGCGAGTAGTGGTAATGGGCTCCCCGCCCCGTCGAGCCCAGTGGAGCCGATCCGGACCACGGCGGCGGCGGCGGCTTCCACCGGCCAGGAGGACACCGCTTCGAGTGCTCCCCTCACCTGGTGCCGCCGAGGATGTCTGCCGTCGGACGGGCGCTTTCGAACTCAGACGTCGAGGAAGCGGCGAACGGCGAACGCCGAGCCGGCCACACCCACCCCGATACCGACGATCGCCACCACCGCGCACGTTCCGATGACGTTCCATCCGCTCACCGCCATCTCGTGGAGGATGCTCCCCTGGTTGGCCACGGTCCCCGTGGTGTCGAGGCCGAGTCCCCAGTACAGACCGAGCACGGCCAGGACGGCGATACCGGCACCGAGCAGTCCCTGGATCAGTCCCTCGGCCATGAACGGCAGCCGGATGAACCAGTTGGTCGCGCCCACCAGCTTCATCACCGACACCTCCCGGCGCCGGGCGAATATGGCCATGCGGATGGTGTTCAAGATGAGCACCGCGGCCGACAGCAGGAGGATGACTGCCACCGCCAGGAAGACCCACTGGAGGACGCGGATCACGCTCTGCATGGTCTTGATCTGCTGGCCGGGATATTTGACGGCGAAGACACCTGGCCGGCCGATGAATTGCTGGTAGACCGCCGGGGCCTGCGACGGGTCGTTGAGCACGCAGCGGTAGGAAGAGGGGTAGTCGCTCTGGGTCGTGGCCTGGAGCTCGTCAGCGGGAAGGAGGTGCTTCGCTTCGTTGTAGTCGTAGGGCTGGCTACGCCAGACGCACGACTTCACGTAGGGGGACTGCCGGAGCTCCGACCCGATCGAGGAAATGAGCGGCGTGGCCGCGTTGGGCTTCACCCACACGATGGCCTGCACGCCGTTCTGCCACTGGACCGTGGCCTTCGACGCCCCTTGCTTCAACAGCAGGGCGGAGCCCACCAGAGCGAGGGAGACCGCCACGGTGAGGATCGCCGCCACTGTCATCAGCCGGTTGCGCCACAGGTTGGTCGCCGCCTCACGCGACACGTAGGACGGGGAGACCGGCATCAGGTCCGGCCGGCGTAGCGGTGAGCGGCTCCCGTCCCACCCGGAATGGCGCTCGGCGCTCCGAGGACCGCTGCCTGATCGACGGGCAGTCCGACCGCTGGCCGAGTGTCTGCAGCCGCTCCCACGCTGTCAATGCCGTAGACGCCGTTGGCCTGGTCGCGCACGATGGCGCCCCGGTCGAGTTCGATGACCCGGCGGCGCATCTGGTCGACCATCCCGGCGTCGTGAGTGGCGACGATCACCGTCGTGCCGGTCCGGTTGATACGATCCAGCAGCCGCATGATGCCGAGGCTGGTAGTCGGGTCGAGGTTGCCGGTGGGCTCATCGGCGAGGAGGATCAGCGGTCGATTGACGAAGGCCCTGGCAACGGCCACCCGTTGCTGCTCACCGCCAGAGAGCTCGTGAGGAAGGTTGTCGCGCTTCTTGGCCAGACCGACCAGCTCGAGCACCTGGGGCACCTGGGACTCGATGACGTGCTTCGGTCGGCCTATCACCTCAAGCGCGAATGCGACGTTCTCGAAGACGCTCTTGTTTGGAAGCAACCGGAAATCCTGGAAGACGCAGCCGATGTTTCGACGAAGGTACGGGATCCGCCACTTGGGCAGCCGACCGATCTCCTTGCCCGCCTCCCAGATGCATCCGGAGGTCGGAGCCTCTTCGCGCAGCAAGAGCCGAATGAAGGTGGTCTTACCGGATCCGGAGGGGCCCACAAGGAAGACGAACTCGCCCTTGTCGATCTCCACCGAGCAGCTGTGCAGGGCGACTGTCGATCCCTTGTACGTCTTGGTGACGTTCTGGAACGTGATCATGGTGGAGGGGCGAGATACCTGGGGGACGTGGGGGGGCAGGGTCCGGAGGTGTTGCTCGTGGGCTCCATGCTAACCGGACGGAGCCGGCTGTCAAAGACAGGCCCGCTGACCTCGGGCGACACCGTCTCTGTCACGGTCGGACGTCAACGACGGCGGTGTTCGGCTCGCCGCCGGAGTTCGGACTCGATGAAGCCATCGATGTCGCCATCGAGGACCGCATCGACGTTCCCCGACTCGAGGTTGGTGCGCAGATCCTTCACCAGCTGGTATGGAGCCATGAAATAGGAGCGGATCTGGTTCCCCCAGGCGTTGTCGGTGCGCTCACCCGACAGCTCGTCCAACGTCGCCTGTCGTTCGGCGCGCTGGCGTTCGGCCAGCTTGGCCGCCAGTACTTGCATGGCCTTGGCCTTGTTCTGATGTTGGCTGCGCTGGTTCTGACACGACACCACGATGCCGGTGGGCAGATGGGTGAGGCGGACGGCCGAGTCGGTCTTGTTGACGTGCTGCCCACCGGCACCCGATGACCGGTAGGTATCGATGCGGAGATCCTTCTCGTCGATGTCGACCTCGCCCGAAGCGTCCTCGAGGAACGGCACCACGTCGAGCGATGCGAAGCTGGTCTGGCGGCGGTGCTGCGCGTCGAACGGGGACATACGCACCAGGCGGTGGACGCCACGTTCGGCAGAGAGGAGCCCGTAGGCATATCGACCCCGGATGATGAACGTGGCCGACAAGAGACCGGCCTCCTGACCCGCGGTGGCCTCCTCCAATTCGAGCTCGAAGCCTCGGCGTTCCGCCCAACGGGTGTACATCCGAACCAGGAGCTCAGCCCAGTCCTGAGCGTCGGTACCACCAGCTCCGGCGTGCACCTCGGCCACCGCGTCCCCGTCATCGTGCGGACCACCGAAGAGCGCCCGGAGCTCCAGGCCGGCCAGCTGCCGGTCGAGTCCATCGAGCAAGATCGACACCTCGGGACGCAGAGACTCGTCATGCTCCTCCTCGAGCAGCTCGTTGAGCGTCGCTGCATCCGAGAGCTCGGTGGCCAGCGCGGCGAGTACCCCGAGGTCCTCGTTGACCCGGCCGAGCTCGGTCGTGACCGTTCGGGCATGGTCGGCGTCCTTCCAGAGATCGGGTGCAGAGACCTGACCTTCGAGCTCTGCCCTCCTCGCCTTCAACCGATCGGCGCCGAGGAACTGCGCCGCCTCGTTCAGGCGATCAGCAAGTGACGCGAGGGCGGCGGGGACATCGGCGCGCTCGACCTCGCCCGCGCCCCCTCGGGGGCTATCGCCACCCATCTCAGCCGGCGCCGTGGCAGAGCTTGTACTTCTTGCCACTGCCGCACCAGCACGGTTCGTTCCGGCCGAGCTTCTCGCGCTCCGATTTGACGATGGGCAGCTGTGTCTCACCGTCATCGGCCAACCTGTTGGTCACAGTCGTAACCGGTCCATCCCCGCGGGTATCGAGGTCGTCGACCGTGGCAGGTGTGAAGACCGCTTCCGAAGCTTCGAACGCCGCTGCAATTGCGTTATCGCCCTCCACCGGTTCGTAGGCGGCGACGTAGCTGGCCTGCTCCAAGCTGGGCTCCGCGGACGGTTCGGCGATCACCTGGACATGGAGCACGTGCCGCAGGTAATCGTCGTCGATGCCGGCCATGAGTTTGCCGAACAGATCGAAGCCTTCCCGCTGGTAGGCCACGAGCGGGTCCTGATTTCCCATGGCCCGGAGGTTGATGCCCTCCTTCAGGTAGTCCATGTCAGCCAGGTGGGCTTGCCAACGCTGGTCGATGATGTGGAGCATGATGTCTCGCTCGAGCTGACGCGCCATGTCAGGGCCACCGGGGATGGTCTCATCACGTTCGCCGTAGAGCTCGAGAGCCTCGGCGATGACGCTCTCGGTGATCTGTCCGACCGTCGTCGCATCGGTCAGGTCGTCGGACACGAACCGGGTCGGGTAGTACTGGGCCAGCTCGGTGACCAGACCCGAGAGGTCCCACTCTTCGGGATAGTCGGAAGGACAGGACTGGGCCACCACGGCGGTCAACGCCGATTCGAGAAGCTCTACCGTCTCCTCGTGCAGATCCTCACCGTCAATGATCTGGCTCCGGCGTCGGTAGATGACCTTTCGCTGCTGGTCCATGACATCGTCGTACTTGAGGACATCCTTGCGCGATTCCGCGTTGCGACCCTCGACGGTGTTCTGGGCCCGTTCGATGGCCCTGGTCACCATCTTCGCCTCGATCGGCACGTCCTCGGGCAGCGCCCTGCCCATCACCCAATTCATGGCCCCGGTGGCGAACAGGCGCATGAGGTCGTCCTCGAGGGAAAGGAAGAACCGGCTCTCGCCCGGGTCGCCCTGGCGCCCAGACCTGCCCCGGAGCTGGTTGTCGATCCGCCTGCTCTCGTGACGCTCACTGCCCAGCACGTAGAGACCACCGAGCTCACGCACCCCCTGGCCCTCTTTGGCGCACACCCGCTCGAACTCCTCGGCCAGGGCCCTCTGCTCGGCCTGTCCCTCATCGGTGGTCACGTCGATGCCCCGGGACACGACCTCGCGTGCCAGCAGTCCCTCCGGGTTGCCGCCGAGGATGATGTCGACCCCACGGCCGGCCATGTTGGTTGCGACGGTGACCGCGCCCAACCTGCCTGCCTGTGCCACGATCTCTGCTTCACGGAAATGCTGCTTGGCGTTGAGCACCTCGTGGGTGACTCCCCTCTTGTCCAGCAGCCGCGACAGATGCTCGGACTTGGACACCGAGGCGGTTCCGACCAGTACCGGCTGGCCCTTCTCCCGGCGCTCCACGATGTCCTCGACGACGGCGGAGAACTTCGCCTCTTCGCTCTTGTAGATGAGGTCTGGTTGGTCGGCGCGGATCAGTGGCTTGTTGGTCGGGATGGGCACGACGGGCAGGTCATAGGTGTTGGCGAACTCAGAAGCCTCGGTCTCGGCCGTACCGGTCATCCCGGCCAATTTCTCATACAGGCGAAAATAGTTCTGGAGAGTGACCGTCGCCCACGTATGGTTCTCCTCTTTGATCCTGACCCGCTCCTTGGCTTCGACCGCCTGGTGGAGCCCGTCGGACCACCGGCGACCCTCCAGGGTGCGACCGGTGAACTCGTCGACGATCTTCACCTCGCCGTCGGCCACCAGATAGTCCTTGTCCCGGCGGTAGAGCTCCTTGGCGTACAGGGCCTGAGTCAGGTGGTGTACGTAATTGACGGAGATCGCATCGTACAGATTGTCCACTCCCAGCTGCTTCTCGACCTTCTCGATCCCCTGCTCGGTGGGCACCACCGTGCGCTTCTCCTCGTCGACCTCGTAGTCGACCTCTGGACCGAGCGTGCGTACGATGCCTGCGAACTGGTAGTAGAGCTGTGCCGCTTCGGCTGCCGGGCCGGAGATGATCAGCGGGGTGCGCGCCTCATCGATGAGGATCGAATCGACTTCGTCGACGATGGCGTAGCTGTGCCCGCGCTGGACCATCGCGTCCTTGGAACGGGCCATGTTGTCGCGCAGATAGTCGAATCCGAACTCGGTGTTGGTCCCATATGTCACGTCGCTGGCGTAGGCAAGTCGCTTGGCGCCCGGATCGGTGACGTCCGGTCCGGTCCGACCCACCGTCAGTCCGAGGAAGCGGTAGAGAGCTCCCATCCACTCCGAGTCGCGGGTGGCCAGGTAGTCGTTTACCGTGACCACATGAACGCCCCGTCCTGCCAGCCCGTTCAAGTAGACCGGCAGCGTGGACACCAGGGTCTTGCCTTCACCGGTCTTCATCTCGGAGATCCAGCCGAAATGGAGCGCCATCCCCCCCATCAGCTGGACGTCGAAATGGCGCTGGCCGAGCGTGCGCCAGGCGGCCTCCCTCACGACGGCGAACGACTCGACGAGGACGTCCTCCATGCTCTCGCCATTGTCGAGCCGCTGCCGCAGCATCCCGGTCATTGCGGCCAGCTCGGCATCGGAACGGGCCTCCATCTCCGGCTCGAGGGCGTTGACCAGCGGAACCAACTCGGCCAGGCGACGGACCTTTTTCCCTTCGCCCGCGCGCAGGACTTTGGTGAACACGCTCATGAGCCCACAACTCTACCGCCGTGCTCTTCCCCGAACCGCTGCACCGCCGACCCACGCGCCCACCGAGCCTCCTCGCCATCGGCTGCGAGGAGATCTGCCGAGGCGAGCTGCCGAGACGACCTCCAGAGACGACTCAGGCCGTTCGCATGCTGTCGAAGAGCGCCATCCGGTCCGAGGCACGGTGCGGATGGGAGCGATCGACCATACGACCTTTGGTCTTCTCGAGCTGGTGCTCGAGCTTGTTCACCACCCGATCGACCGCCACCAACGGCGAAGGGCCGGCGGCATGGGCCCGGAAGGTCCGGCCGTGACCACTGAGGAGGACTTCGCAGCGCTCTCGATCGGCGATCCTCGGATTGCGCTCCTCGGAAAAACCGACCTGCGCTCGCTCGAGCCCTGGACAGAGACGACCGAGCCGAGCCACCTTCTCACCAGTCAGAACCCGGACTTCGTCGGGCACGATGTTCCTGCCGTGTGCGATGATCACGTCCATCCGTCGGCCTCCCTTGGGTCGCTGTGCTCCTCTGTACCTGTGTCGTGTATCTGTGTCGTGTATCTGTGTCGCTGTGCTCCTCTGCTGCTCTGTCACGACCGTGTCGCTGTGTCGCTGTGCTGATCGACCGGGTCGATGACGGCGTGAGCTGCGCCCGGCTGACCTGGTCTTTGGCCCCACACTCGCCTGCCGCGGGGGTTGCGACCGGAGCACCGGCGGCGCCGACCGTCGCCGATCCGGCTCCCTTCGGGTCTCCATAGTGACCGCGTCGTCCCGTCTCCGCCCGCCCCCGCCGATCGGGGGCTCGGCGGGCAGGTCTTACTCCTAAGCCGCACCATGCTCAGCAACCACGAGTTGCCTTACGTGGGTCGTTTCGCCTGCGACTGGCATCGACTTGCAACCACAGACCCGAACGCAGCTCACCACCTGCAGTCTACGCTCGATGCCACCCAATTGCAGTGGCCGTGCGGGCAAGGTTCACCCAGCCGTCACCGCACCGTCATCCGGTCGTAACCGTCGGCCCCACGGAGGTACCCGTCAGGTCCCCTCGGATCCGAGACGCTGTTTGATCTCGTCGAGCACCGGGATGGGGCCCGGATCGACGCCCGCGTCGTCCGCCAGATGGAGCGAGACGAAGTCTCCCACCAGGACCAGGTCGAGCAGCTGGGCCAGATCCCCCTCGCCTGCTGCCCGCACCTCGAGCACGCCGGCGACCGCCTCCCGTACGACATCGGCGACCAGCTCGACCCAGCGGCTGACCTGGGGATGCTCAGCATCGTGACGCAAGTTCACCAGGGTGATGAGCTGGCGGGTGGCATCCCCGTGCTGTCCCCATCCTGCGACCTCGTTGTGGCAGAGCTCAGGATAGACATTGGCGAACGCCGGAGACTTGGCATTTTCGTTGACCTGTCCCTTCCACCGGAGTGCTGCCACCTTCCCCAGGTCGCCCGAGCTGTAGACGAGGGGGATGGTCCGCCCGATGCGCCGCGCCAGCTCCTCGGCCTGGCTTCCGGGAAGGACCAGCTCGTCCCTGCGGCGACGCAACTGGTCGACGGCCTGGTGGACCCACTGGAGCGCACCGGGGAACAGGCCGATCTTCTCCAAGATGGCGAGGGGCGGAACGGCCAGCGCCGCCAGGGCGGCCCGGGGCTGCGGGATCCCCTCGGGTACCGGCACGTGGGGCACGTCCCACTCGTCGGCCAAGTCGGCCAAGGCACCGCCTCGAGCCACGACGATCAGGGACGAACCTGCCTCGAAGGCACCGGTGGCCGCCTCGATCGTCTCTTCGGTATCGCCCGAGAAGGACATGGCGAAGACCAGCGACCCGGGTCCCACGTAATCAGGGGGTTCGTACCCCTTCACCACGGTCACCGGCACCGGCATGAACGGGGCGGCGGTAGCCACGATCACGTCCCCGGCGATACCACTGCCGCCCATGCCCAGGACCACCACGTTCTCCACCTGCTCCCGCCGGGGCAGACGGTCGACGTCGATGTGAACGGCCGCTGACGCGGCGTCGGCGGCCTGCTCGGGGAGGGAGGCAGTTGCATCCCACAGGTCGAGGCTGTCCAGGGCCAGCGGGGAGGTGGTGACTTCCACAGGTGTCGGCGTCGTCACGAACCGGCATCCCTTCCGGTCGTCACTGCCCCGCCGGCGTCGGCCTTCTCCACGAGGCGCGAGTGCTCGTTGTCGTCGACTGCAGAGGCATCCTCGACCAACATGTCGGGGACGCCGTCCCGGACGGCATAAGCGCGCTTGAGGCGGGGGTTGTAGAGGAGGTCCTCGTCGGCGAAGTAGAGGAGAGGACCCTTGTCCTGCGGGCAGGCCAGAACGGAGATCAGCAGCGGGTCGAGTGTCATGCTCCACTCCTCTCGGGCCGGCCGCCTGCCACCCCGATGGGGCTGGCCAGCCGTTCGATGTCGGCCTGGATCTCCGCAACGTGGAGCGCGCACCGCCCCGGGTCTGGCCCCTCCACGTTGAGGCGGAGCAGTGGCTCGGTATTGGACGGACGTACGTTGTACCACCAGTCCCCCCGATCGACGGTGAGCCCGTCCAGCCGGTCGGTGGTCCCGAGGGCACCACCCGCCGCCTCCACCTCGTGGCACAGCTGCTCCACCACGGCGGCAGGGTCGTCCACGGTGGTGTTGATCTCCCCCGAATCGGAATACCGGCGGTAAGGCTCGAGCAGTTCGGAGAGGGTCGAGGACCCGGCGCTGAGCATACCGAGGACGACTAGGGCGGCGATGATACCCGAGTCCGCACGGTAGTTGTCCCGGAAGTAGTAGTGACCCGAGTGCTCGCCGCCGAAGACTGCCCCGGTCTCGGCCATGACCTCTTTGATGTAGCTGTGACCGACTTTGGTGCGGACGCCCACCCCACCCCGCTCGGCGATCACCTCGGGCACCACCCGGGAGCAGATGCAGTTGTAGAGCACGGTCGCACCGGGGTGCTTTTCGAGCATGGCCGACGCGACGAGGGCGGTCGTCAGCGAGCCGGACACCGCATCGGCACGCTCGTCGACCAGGAAGACCCGGTCGGCATCGCCGTCGAAGGCGAGCCCGACGTCGGCGCGCCCGTCGACGACTGCGGCTTTCAGCGCGACCAGGTTCTCCGGCTGGATCGGATCGGCTGGATGGTTCGGGAAGGTACCGTCCAGCTCGGGGAAGAGAATCTCGAGCTCGAAGGGGAGGCCCTCCATGACCTTGGGGACGACCAGGCCGCCCATGCCGTTGGCGGTGTCCGCCACCACCCGCAGCGGCCGCAGCGAGGCGGGGTCCACGAACGAGCGAACGTGATCGGCGTAGGCTTCGAGGGTCGAGCGCTCCTCGATCGGCGCCAGCTCACTGAAGGTCGGAGGACCGGTCATCTCCCATTCTTCGAGTAGCGCCTCGGCGGTGGATTGGATCTCCACCAGCCCGGTGTCACGGCCGATGGGTCGGGCACCTGAGCGGCACAGCTTCAGCCCGTTGTACCGGGCCGGATTGTGCGACGCGGTGAACATCGCCCCCGGAGCGTCGTAGGCACCCGAGGCGAAGTAGAGCAGATCGGTCGAAGCCAACCCCAGGTCGATGACGGCCACCCCCTGCGAGCGCACCCCGTCGGCAAAGGCCCGTGACAGCTCGACGCCCGACCGGCGCATGTCCCGGGCCACCAGGACCTCGGGCCCCCCGGTGAACTGGGCCAGTGCCACCCCTATCGCCCGGAACTGCTCGGCGTTCAGCTGATCGGGAACCACACCTCGGATGTCGTAGGCCTTGAAGACGTCGGACAGGCTGCTCATGGCCGGGCCATCCTAGTGTCCGGCTCCGCGGCGACGTGGTGGCTCGGAAGCGGCGGGCGGCCGGCACGGTCCGGTACTCCCGAGGAGGGTGGTCTCAGCAGCCGCGACCTCCCAACAGGGCGGTCACGTCGTCGGCCATGGCCGTGCACAGCTCACAGAGGAGTCGCATCCGGACAAGGCCGTCGTGGCATCCGAGCAGTCGTTGCCGGTCGAGGAGATCGAGCGGCGCCAGCTCGCAGAGGGTCCACCCCGTCGCCCCCTCGTCACCGGAGAGGTCGAGGTCGTGCGGCAGTGCCGGGATGTCGTAGAGCTCGGAGAGCAGGGATCGAAGCCGGACGACCGCCCGGCGCGCCTCGTCGAGGGCTGGGCCGAGGGACCCGGATCCGCCGGCCACGATCCCATCGGTGACCGTCTCCACCACCGCGCACGGGTAGGGATCCTCGGCTGCCCATCGCACGATCCGTATCCTCTCGACCCCCCGCGCCAGCACGGCCAGACGACCGCCTCCGAGAGGGTGGCCCTCGACCACGCGTGCCTCGGTTCCGAGGCCGACCCGCTCGTCGCCCCCACCCACCTCGGACCCCCGGCTGATCAGCACCACGCCAAAGGTCCTCCCGCTGGACCGGCAGTCGGCCATCAGTGCCTGGTAGCGCGCCTCGAACACGTGGAGGGCGAGGGCTGCACCCGGAAACAGGACCGTCGAGAGCGGGAACATCCCGATCGCGCCTGATGGAGGGGACGGCACTTCCGGTCAGCCCGGCCCATGGCCGGGCAATACCGCATGTCGCCACCGTCGCCACCGTCGCCACCGTCGCCGCCGTCGCCGCCGTCGCCACTCGATGATGCAGACGAGGGAGCCGATCACCACGGCTCCGACGGTCAGGATCTGACCAGCGACCTCCGAAGGCGAGGTTCCGTAGGTGAGCGAGACGTCGTGGCTGGTCGGGACGACGACCATCAGATTGGGAGCCACCCGCCACGGCCCCTCGGCCCCTCGGGCGTGCCAGTCGGGGAAGTACGACACCTTCACCTCCACAGGGACACCGGTGCGGGCCACGTGGAAGGTGACCGAGCTGGTTGTCTGGTCGATGCCGGAGACAGTGGTGGTCGCTTCTGGCACCGATGGTGGCCGGGGATCGCCGATGGGAACCCGATCCCACGATCGGGGGCCACCGGCGGATGGGACCACGTCCCACCGTGACGGATGGTCGTACCACTGGACCGCGGGACCGAGCCAGGCGCTTTGGCTCTGTCCGATCCCCTGCCAGACGACCGGCCGGTGGGTCAGGGGAACCACGACTGCCGACTGCTTGACCTCGTACACCTTCCAGGTCGTGGTGAGTGGAACTCCGTTGTAATTGGTGCTCCACGGTCCGGTCGACGCCACCGGCACGAGGTTGGGATCTGCGTTCGCCGCCTGTTCCACCGAGGGAGAAGAGGCCATGAAATACCGGACCCCGAGCTGCTGCAGGTGCTCGACGCCGAGCGGGACGTCCAGGCCGCCGTAGGTGATGGCGGGACTGGTAATCGCCATTGACGGATCGAGCGAGAGCTCGTCCTGGTCGATGAAGTGGAACGGCGTGGTCGAAGAGGATTCGAAGAGGAGGCCCTCCATCGAGTCGATACAGCCGTTCGTCCAGTACGGCAGCAGCATCAGTGACATGGTGGTCCCGAACCGGTTCAGCGCTGGGTTGTACTCCCACATGGCCCGACCACAGCCGTGCTCCCGACCGACGGCCGCCATCGTCGAGATCACGGCCCGGTACTCGGGGTAGCTGGGCTTCCTCTGGTAGCCCGAGTAGTTCCACGCCGCCCACGCAGAGGGCTGGTTCGCACCGGGGGTGACGCCCAGGTCGTGGAGGGCAGAGGTGGACAGCACGAAGGGTGGAACGACCGCCAGGCAGGCGGCCGCCAGGGCGACGAGCGGTCCGACGACCGACCCGGCCGCGACTCCGTTCGGCACCGGCCGCCGGTATCGGGTGACGCGCCCTCCCGGCCTCCAGGACGACGGGTCCACTCGGCTCAGCCGATCGCGCACGGCCAGCACCCAGAACTCGAGGCGGCGGCGGCGTTGCCAGCGGGCCAGACCGGACACCGTCTCACCCAGGGCGTACCCGGCCATGAGGTAGAGGCAGACGAACCAGAGGGGGAGGAACCGGGCGTTGTACAGCTTGTTGACCGGATCGAGGCAGAGGGCGCCGGCACAGAGGCCACCCATGATGGCGATGAACAGCCCCACTCGGTTGCGGCGCACCACCACCGCCACCAGTCCGACCGCGTCGGCGACAAGCACCCAGCGGGCCGAGGCCGGGAACAGCACGTGGAGGAAACCGGTGACGTTGGAATAGCCCATGTTGGTGGTGTACGCCTGGAACGCGGCGAACGGTAGGAGCCACCAAGCGGTGAGTCCGGCGGCGAGGGCGCCGGCGACGGCAGACCAGGCCAGGCGGCGTCGCCAACGGATCCGGGCCAGATGGCCGGCGAACCCCGTGCGGAACGCACGGACCAGGTCGGCATCGAGCAGGAGCCAGACGAGTGCGCCGGCGATGACGAACATGGCCGGCAGGAGATGGCTCAGCAAGGTCAGCGCGAACAGCACCGCGGCCAGTACCCGGTGCCGGCCGGTGCGCAGACCTCGTTCGATCACCCCGAGGCAGACCAGCGAGATGGAGAGGCTGAGGGAGAAGGAGAACTCCCCGGCCAGGGTCGAGAGGATGTTGCCGCCGTAGATGGTGAAGCTCGGTTCGAACAGGAACGGCAGCATGGCGGCGGCCAGGCACGCAGGTAGCGGATCGCGAAGGCGTACCAACCGCCCGAAGGCCCAGGCGCTCACCGGAAGTGTCAGGGTACCGAGCACTGTCACCAGCTTGAAGGCGACGTTGTACGGAGCCAGCAGGCTGAAGATCACGACGATCAGACCGGGCAAGGGGAAGTAGAAGGTGTAGACGGGGAAGCCGTCATACCAGGCGGGGTCCCAACCGGTCAGCCTGCCGTGGGCGAGCAACTGCGACTTGAGGAACGCCGGAAGCATGACGTGCGCGCCGGTGTCACCTCCGGTGGTCGTGGTGTTCGCCAGCAGTAACGACGGATGCAGCTGGCTGAGGGCTACGAGGGTGACCCCGAGCACCGCGATGAGATTCGCCCACGCCGGCCAGGTCGATCGCCGAACGAGACGATGCAGGGGACCTCGGGGGGGCGGACGCCTCGCCAGGCGGGCGGCAACCGGTACGGATCCGGCCGGGGACGCCTCGACGGAGGTCGTGGTCACCGGTTCACCCGGTCATCGGATCAGGGACAGGGGCTGGACCAGCGGGGTCACCACCGCAACCACGGCCACCAGGTTGAAGCTGGCGTGGGCGACCATGCTCATCCCGAGCCGGCCGGTCCGGTACGAGACGAAACAGAGGACGACACCGAACGTGGCCAGACCGAGCAGCTGGAGAGATTCGTCGTGGGCGAGCCCGAAGAGGACACCGGTCACCACGATGGACAGTGTCGGTCCCACCCACCCACCGATGTTCCCGAAGAGGCGGGACATCGACCGCAAGAGGACCCCGCGGAAGAAGAGCTCCTCGAAGAACGGGGCGCCCACCACGGTGAGCAGGGCGATCACCACGTACCCGGCACCGTGGGAGCCGCCGGTGAGGCGTTGGCTCGGGGCAGCGAAGCGCTGATTGAAGTTGTGGACGTGCTGGGAGATCGGGACGTAGATCAGTGCGACCAGGAACTGGCCGGCCACCCCGATGGGGATGCCGGCCAGATCGACCCATCGGAATCGGAGTCCGAGGTCGGCAGCCAGACGCCTCGTACCCTTCAACCAGCTCGACATCCAGGCCGCACCGAGAAATCCGGCCCAGAGTCCGATCAAGGTGGCGGCGATGTACCAGGTGGGAGGCTCGCTCGCCGAGGTGATCGCCGTCAGGGATCGGAGATCGCCGGCGGCGGCGGCGGCGGCCACGATGGCGACCGCCGCCAGCACCTGCCCCACCACGAAGCCGATGCCGCAGAAAAGGAGCCACATCCACGCCGCGGACCGGTCGACCGGTGGCGCTCCCCGGGCGAGCTGGACACCCAGGGAACGGTTCACCGGTACGGCCTCACCGCCGTCCGATGCCGGCACCGGAACCGTTCCCCCCGGCGGTCGTGCGGGAGGAGGCCACAGCGGAGGGGTTCCCTGCGCCAGCGGAGCCGGAGCATGCGGCGCACCCGGCCGGCTCTCGGTGCCGGGCACGGGGTCCGCCCCCTGTTCGGACCGCTCGATCACGGGCCCACGATATCGACGGAACGTCGCGGCGCCAGGGCGGCCCGCGCCAACCTCGCCGCGGTGCTCCCCACCCGGAGGTGGCGATGCCTCAAACGCCTGCCGACGCGAATAGCATGGAGGGGTGACCCCGCCCAACCCCGAAGTACCCGACGGCCTCCCCGGTCCCGGTGGCCGGGGTGGCGTCCCCCCGGGCCAGGGGAGGAACCGGCTCGTCCTCTACCTGGTGGTCGTGGTGGCCATCGTGGCGGTCCTGGTGGTGCCGGGACTGGTCCACAAGTCGAAGACCAACACCCTCACCTACACCACCTTCCTCTCCGAGGTTGGAGGCAAGCAGGTGAAGACGGCGACCGTCGACCAGACATCGGGCGTGATCACCGGGCAGCTGACCGACGGATCCAGCTACACCGTAAACGGACCGGCCACCGTGACCGATTCGGAACTCGCCGCCCTCAAACCTCTGGGCACGAATTTCAAGCTGGTGACCACCACGACCAATCCGCTCGTGTCGCTGCTCTGGTACCTGTTGCCGGTGGCGCTCCTCGTCGGCATCTTCATCTACTTCAGCCGCCGGGCCCAGGGACAGATGGGCAGCATCATGTCCATCGGACGGTCCAAGGCCAAGCTCTATTCGACCGAGCGGCCCTCGACGACCTTCGACGACGTGGCGGGCTACGACGGGGTCAAGCTCGAGATCAGCGAGGTCGTGGACTTCCTGAAGACACCGGCACGCTTCAAGGACATCGGCGCCCGCATCCCCAAGGGGATCCTGCTCGTCGGTCCTCCCGGCACCGGTAAGACCCTGCTGGCCCGGGCCGTGGCAGGAGAGGCTGGAGTGCCCTTCATGTCGGTCAGCGGATCGGACTTCATGGAGATGTTCGTCGGAGTGGGAGCGAGCCGGGTTCGCGACCTGTTCGCCACCGCCCGCAAGCAGGCCCCCGCCATCGTGTTCATCGACGAGATCGACTCGATCGGCCGGAAGCGGGGGGCGGGTCTCGGTGGCGGGCACGACGAGCGCGAGCAGACCCTCAACCAGATGTTGTCGGAGATGGACGGGTTCGATCCCACCGAGGGCATCGTGGTGATGGCAGCCACCAACCGGCCGGACATCCTCGATGCCGCCATCCTCCGCCCCGGCCGATTTGACCGGCAGATCGTGGTTCCCCTCCCCGATCTCGACGAGCGGCTCCCGATCCTCCAGGTGCATTGCAAGGACAAGCGCGTCGATCCGACGGTCGACCTCGGCAAGGTCGCACGGGGGACCCCGGGGATGAGCGGAGCGGCCCTGGCCACCCAGGTCAACGAGGCTGCCCTGCACGCGGTGCGGCGGGGGTCCAAGATGATCCAGAACGAGGATTTCGAGGCTTCGCGTGACCGGGTCCTCATGGGCCAGCGCCGGGAGAGTCTGGTGCTCTCCGGTGCCGAAAAGGAGCGGGTCGCCTTCCACGAGGGGGGCCACGCCGTGCTCGCCTACGTGCTGCCCGATGCCGACCCGGTCCACAAGGTGACCATCCTGCCGACCGGGATGGCTCTCGGGGTCACCATGCAACTTCCCCTGGAGGAGAAGCACATCCATCCTCGCCAGCACATCGAGGACTCGCTGGCTGTGCGGATGGGAGGTCGGGCGGCAGAGCTGCTCGTCTACGGAGATCTGTCCACCGGTGCCAGTAACGACCTGGTGGGCAATACCGAGCTCGCCCGCAAGATGGTGCGCGAATGGGGCATGAGCGACAAGATCGGACCCATGGCCTGGGGATCCCAGGGTCAAGTCTTCCTCGGTGAGGACCTGATGCACACACGCGACTACTCGGAGCACACCAGCCAGATCATCGACGACGAGGTCGAGCAGATCCTCCGGGCCCAGGAGGAGCGGGCCCTCGAGGTCTTGTCCCGCCATCGAGGTGGCCTCGATGCCGTGGCACGGGCCCTGCTCGACGAGGAAACCGTCGACGGGGAGACCGTGGGTCGCCTGGTCGACACCGCCTACGGACGACCGGTCCACGAGCACGGTGTGAAGACGGTGCCGCCCATCTTCGTCGCCGCCCAGCACGGACCGAGCGGTGTCGAAGACGCAGACGCTCCTCCAAAAGGTCCGGCCACCGGTGCGATGAGGGCTTCGGTCAGTGCTGCCGACGACGCCCCGACGCGGGACGAGCCCGCGGTGGCCGGAACGGCCCAGGCCACCGACGGGGCCGTTCCGCAGCGGGAAACCGGGGCACAGCCGATCCCCGCACCACCATCCGAACCGCAGCAGTGGCCGCAACCACCGGCTCCGGTTCCGGCGCCTGGTCCTGGCCACTGGCCCCACCAGGCGCCCTGGCCGCCGCCTCCGGCGCCACCTTCCACCCGGTAGTCCCTCACCTCCCCCCGCCGAACAGCGGGAACCCGTTCGAGGCCAGCACGCCGGGCGCCCCCGATGGGCCGCTGTCGGCCTCGACGGCCACCGGAGCGGTGGAACGAACCAGCAAGGGATCCAGCCCGTTGAACCGCCCACCGGCCAGCACGGACACCCGGTTCGCTGCGACGGTCAAGGAGAGTGTCGGAGCGCCCCCGCCGAGGGGGGCCACCACCACCTGGACCGGCTTCCCCAGGGGATTGGCGATGGCCAGCGTCTCGAGCGAGGCACCCGGGGCGGCCGGTGCCGCTGGGGCGCCCGGACCTGTCACCAGCCAATGGTCCGACACGGTGGTGCTCGCGAGGGAGCTTCCCCACTGCGGCGCCGCGGAACCCGCCGATGCCACGACCGTCCGGCCGACCACCAGCGGGCCGGTGGCCTCGACGGTCATCGAGAAGGGAACCTGCTGGGGGAACCCGGCCGGTGCCCCGGCGGGCAGCACCGCTAAGGACTGAGCCCCCACCTCGACCTGCCGAGGCTCGATCGAGCCGGTACTGAGCCCGAACGCCACCGTCGCCGACACCGGAACTGCGCCCGGGTTCGCCAGGGTCAACTGGACGGTGGCACCGGGTGTCGCGGTGGTCTGGGCCAGGTACCAGGTGGCGGCAGGCTGGGGTGACCCGAGGACGAGCGACAGCCCCGACGGGCCACCGGACCGATTCTCCAGCTCGGTGGCGACCACGGCGCTGCTCTGGGTGCTCACGACGGTGGCGAGGTCCGAAGCGTTCGGAACGTAGTCGCCCACGTTCTCCACGACGACCCGGCCGGGCGGGACGACGACGCCCTGGTACATCTGGGGTGTGACCGGCCCGGACGGCGTCACGAACGAGACGTTCACCATCGCCTCGGTGGCCGTCGGGTTGAAGACTGCCAGCGCCACCGCGCTGCCGGCCACGGTCGCACCACCGGCGAAGGACCAGGTGGTGGCCGTCCCGGTGGCGCACGGGGACGTACTCCAGCCGTCGGGACCCGAGACCGACTGGTCGGCGACGACCCCCCCGGCGGTGAACGCGAAGGTCGTGGCCGCCGGGGCCGCCGGCAGACCGGTCGAGGGATGGACGACCAGTTGACCGCGTGCAGGCACCGAAAGCGACCGGTGGACCTCGGACACCTTGCCCGAGGTGCCGGTGGCGGTCAGTGCGGTCATCACCCCGCTGACCATTCGGCCCGTGGAATTGGTGAGGACCACCGAGGTCGACTCCCCCGTGCCGATGCCCGCCGCGCAGAAGGCCGACGACGACACCGAATCGGCGGGAGCCACCGAGGTTCCGTTCCCCGCGAGGGTGACCGGCGCCATGGCCGGAGGCGGAGCGGCGGCGTCCACGGCGATCCCCGCCACGACGATCATCACCACCACTGCGGCGGCCAGCAGTCTCCCTGGTACCGGAGAACGGTGACCGTACCTGCTCGGGTGGCGGGCCAGAGCGGGCCGATCGACGTCGGACGTCCCATCTTCGCTCACTGCCCATCACCGGCGGCCCGGTCGGGCTCGGAGCGGCGCCGACGGGTCGCCGTCGGGCGCCGACCGAGGAGGGCCACCAGCGCAACCAGCCACGTGAGCAGCGAGGCCACGAAGGTGATCGGGACGGTGATCCCACCCTCGAAGCCGAGGACCGCCGGACCCGGTCGAGTCACCTGATAGCGGGCCGCCCATCCGAACGACTGAGACTCGTGCGCCGGCGTGCCGCCGGCCTGGGTCAGCACCCACGACCCCGAGGGTGCGAGGGCGGCGAAGACGGTGCCGGCCGACACCGGGCCCCGATAGGCACGGGCGGCCGGCGTCCCGGTGAGGACGGGCCGGGCACCGGGTACCGGGCTCGTCCCCGGTCGCCCGGCGAGCACGCCGACCCCCCCTTGGGAAACCGGGCGCCGTCCTGCAGGCAGCTCGGCCTGCTGGGGGAGCCAATCGGTGTTGCCGTAGACGGTGATCCCGGTACCGGAGATGATCTCGCTCAAGTCGAGCTGTCGGGCGAGAGCGGGGGCGAGTCCGGGCGGAACCGGATAGGTGGCCGGGGACTGCTCACCGGTGATCTCCGGAGCCAGGGCGGTCACGAGCACCACGTAGCGGATCCCGGACGAGGCGAGGAGGTGACCGAGGCGATCGGTACGCCCCGATCGGGCCAGATCGACCTCGGTGGAGATCTTGGAGGCCGGACCGGCCCCGCCGGGCACCCAGAGCCACCGGGCATCGGGGGCGCCGTCCTCGGAGGTGGCGTACGCGAGGCCTCCGCCGGCGCTCCACGAACCCTGGTTGAGTGCGCGCGGATCACCGAGCCAAAGGACCCGGAATGCCCCCGAGGACGTCCTCGACCGCATCCAGGTCACGGACTGGCTGAAGTCGTTGTAGGGCAGGTCCCATCTTCCGGGCAGCGCCGAGACGACGGTGGGCAGTGCACCCAGCACGGCCATCAGCGCGGCCGAGCCTGCCACCACTTGACGCCAGCCGAACTGGGACGACGGTAGATCCTTCTCGAAAGCCGACATCCCGATGCCGATCGCGGCAGCCAGTGCGGCTGCGGCCGGTGCCAGGAGGACGAGGGTGTCGACGGCCAGACTTCCCACCCATCCCCGACCGATGGTCCAGGCGGCCAGACAGAACAGGAGCGCCAACGACCAGAGGCGGAACGCCCACCGGAAGCGCTCCGCCCGGGAAAGCATCAGCACCGCCCCTGCGGCGGCGGCGAAACCCCAGGCCAACGGCGAATCTCCGATTGGTCCGGAAGCGAAGCGGAGCAACGACCCCCACGGCGGAGCCTGCGACGGCGCCACCGGCACACCGAACAGCGAGAGCGCACCCCCCGACGCGAACGAACCGATGAGCCAGGGTAGGCAGAGCGCTCCGGCCACCAGCGACCCGGACAGGGCCACCGCGGCGGAGCGCGCCATGGCTCGCCACTCCCCGATCACCGACGAGGAGAGGACGAGGGCGACAGCGGCCAGCACGACGACGATGGCGGCCGCCGGCACGAACGAGACCAACACCGCCTCGAGGAGGCCGAGCACCAGTACCCGGCGGAGTTGTGCAGACCGGATCAACGGGATCCTGCCGCGCCCACCCCCTCCGTTGGCCGGACCGACCAGCGTTCCATAGGGATCCGCTCCGCTCGCCCGGAACAGGAGGAGCAGCACCCAGGGCGCCCCGGCATAGACGATCAGCGCGTCCCAGCGGCCCTGCGACAGGGCGTCGTAGGGCACCGCCATGGCCAGGTAGGTCAGCCCTGCCACCACCGGGCCACGGGGGGAGGGAAACGGACGCACGAGCCGCGCGACGCCCCAGACACCGACCGGCACACAGCCGAGGATCAGCACCTTTCCGGTCAGCCCCATGGCTCCGAGCAGGACGGTCGCGACGAGGCCGACCATGGCCAGGGCCGGTGTCGAAGGGGCGGTCGTCCCGAGACCGGTTGGGTGCCATCCGGTGGCGAAGGCGGTGAAGGTGGCCGACCAGCGCGGGAAGGGCACGAACTGCCCGACAACCGGGATTCCCCCGGTCAAGAGCCCCCGGGTGCCGATCACCGCGATCAGCACTCCCAACAGCCATGCGACGAGCCGGCCCCGCCCGGGGTTGTCGGATTCGGACTGCTCGAGGTGAGAGGCCGGTGCGGATCCAGCGGCCGCAGACCGTTCCTCGTCGTGGGCGCCGCGGAACCCCACCTGCACCACCCGCCTGCCGTAGGTGGACAGCCGGGCGCTCCCGCTCAGCTGGAGCTGACGGATCTCCCGGTCGCCGAGCCGACGATGCGACCGCACTTCGGCTCGCTGGCGGCGGATGGCCGGGACTCGTCCGAGGTTCCATCTCCATGCCCGAACGACCGCGCGAGCCCGCTCCTGGTTGCCGGACAGGCCAGCCACGATCACCTCACCGATGGACAGGACCACCAACTGGGGGACGATCCGAATCAGGTGGAACGGGCCGTAGCACTTGAAGACCGCCAGTAGCTCGTGGCGTCGCTGGAGCTCCTGGAGGGTGACCGGGGGGACGGCGGGCGTCTCCCCCATCGGCGTCACGAGGGTCGGATCGACCGGCCGGGTGCCAGACGCGAGCTCCTCGCGGTGGCGGACCAGCGCGTCCGGCGCGACGATGACCCGCGCCCCGGCGACCTGTGCACGCCAGCACAGGTCGAGATCTTCGCCCATGGCCACGATGGCAGGATCGAATCCGCCGATCTCACCGAAGAGATCGGCCCGTATCAGGGTGACCCCGCCAGGGGCGACGAAGACGTCGCGCACCGCATCGTGCTGCCCGTGATCGATCTCGAAGGGTTGGACCCGTTCGACGACCGAGCCACCTTTGTCCACCGTCATCCCCACATGCACCAGCTGTGCGGGGTCGTCCCAGCTCACGACCTTGGAGGAGACGATGCCGGCGTTGGAACGGAATGCCTCTTCGACCATGAGGTGAACGGCATCCGCCGCGAGGGCGACATCGTCGTGACAGAGCAGGAGGTAGTCGGCTCCGCCCACCATGTCGACCACCTCGTTGGCGGTGGGCCCGAAACCGCGATTCTCTTCGAATCGGCGCACATAGGCGGTGGGGAGGACCGGGGCGACCCGGGCTGTCAGGTCCTCGGCGCTGCCGGAGTCGAGCACCAGCACGGCCAGCTCCCCGTAGTCTTGAACGGAGAGAGAGCCCAGCAACACCTCGAAACTGGGGCCCGGATCGTGTGCCACCACGACAGCGGCGACCGAGGGCGCGAGCTCTTCCATCAGACGCGTGAGGCTATCGGGCCCTGCCGGCCCCGAGGAAACCGGCCGCCTCCCTCCCGCGGGGCGGATTCCTCCCGCAAGTGCTTGCAACTGTTATACAGCTGGTATACACTTGTTGCACAAGGCCCCGGAACCTGCGGGCGGCATCACCCGGTGGGAACACCGCCGGTTGGTGGCGCCAGGCACCGCGAGCGAATGGGAACGAGAGACGCAGAGGAGCGCACCATGCCCACCACCAAGAAGTCCGGCATCACCATTCCGGAGATCAGCACCGACGTCACCAAGACGGCGAAGGACCTGACCGCCCTGGCCAAGGATGTGTCCTACGTGGCAATCGGCGCCGGAGTGCTCGGGTTCCAGAAGGTCCAGGTCCATCGTCATGAGCTGGCCAAACGGATCGCGGAGCCACGGACGGGCATCGACGACCGGCTCAGCTCGGCCCGCAGCGAATTGAGCGGAGCCCTCCAGACCGTGGACGCCACCGTCGAAGAGTTGCTGGAGCGAGTGGAGGACCTGGTCGAGCAGTTCGAGGACGCGCTGGCGCCGCTCGAAGACCGCCTTCCGACCCAGGCTCGCGACCTGGCTCAGCAGGTGCATGTGCAGTCCAGGCAGATCCGCCAGCAGCTCCGCTCGCGGATTCCGACCATGGCGGCCTGACCCGGTCGGCCCACAGATCAGCGGGCGAGGTCCGTTTCTCGGAGTTCAGCCGAGCTGACGGTGCCAGAAGTTGAGCACGTCGGCGAGGGTGTCCTCGAGGGCGATCTCGGGAGTCCACCCGGTCGCCACCTCGAGCCGGCCCGGATCCCCCCACAGCACAGGCACCTCCACCGCCCGCACCAACCCTCGATCGGGTTCGAGGGCAAGGGAGGCGCCGGCCAGCTCGAGCAGTGTCCCGGCGATGGAGTCGATTGCGACGTCCCGACCCGAGCACACGTTGTAGAGACCATCCGGAGCGTCTTGTTCGACGAGCAGCCGGTATGCCCGGACCACGTCACGTACGTCGGTGAAGTCGCGGCGCGCCGAGAGATTGCCCACCGGGATGGTGGCGGCTCCGGCACGCTCGGCTTCGACGATCCGCTTGGCAAGTCCCGCTACGACGAAGTTCGGCGACTGTCCGGGACCGATGTGGTTGAACGGACGCACGATGACCACGTGCTGACCGTGGCCGAGCCGGGCCTGGGTGCACATCGCCTCGACCGCGAGCTTCGAGGCCGCGTACGGAGTGAGCGGGGCGGTGGCCGACAGCTCGGTCAGCGGTAGCGACGATGGGTCGGTGACCGCCCCGTACACCTCGGCCGAGCTGGTCACCAGGATACGCGGCTCGGTCGCACACTGCCGGGCGGCAGCGAGGAGCACGGCCGTCCCGATGACGTTCACCTCGAGCACCTGGAGCGGCTCGTCCCACGACCGGCCGACATGGGTCAGCGCGGCCAGATGGTAGATGGCCTCCGGCGCCGAATCCTCCAGCGCGGCCAGCACTGCTCCGGGATCGGTGATCTCCACCTCCCGGTCGATCTGGACGACGTGGTCACCCCGACTGCGGAGGTGCTCGGCCAACCAGGTCCCGACGAAGCCCCGGCCACCGGTGATCAACGAGCGCACGACGGGTCACCCTATCGGTTGGACGGGCGACGGCCTCGTTGGCTCGGTATCGGCTCGGTCATCGAGCTGCCTCGGTGTAGCAGGCGCGCGTGGCTGCCACCGCCTTGTCCCAGGAGTGCTCGCGGGCCCAGACCAGCCCGGTGGCGATTCGGGCCCGGCGGGTGGGCTCGTCCTCGAGCAGCCCGGCGATGGCACCGGACCACTGCTCGACGTCACCGGGTGGTACCAGCTCGGCACACCCTCCCGACGCCTCTCTCAGGCTCGGCAGGTCCGAGCAGACAACCGCTGTGCCGTGTGCCATCGCCTCCAGCACCGGCATGCCGAAGCCTTCGTGCAGGCTGGGCAGTGCCACCAGGGCCGCCCTGCGGTACAGGGCGCTGAGGGTGGCCTCGTCGACCGGCCCCAGCTCGATCAGATGGTCCCCGAGGGCTTCCCGTGCGGCACGGTCGATGAGGTCGGTGTTCAGCCAGCCGGGGAAGCCGACCAGCACGAGTGTCGGAGAGCCGGGACGCCTCCTGTGGAGACCGGCCATGGCTGCCGCCAGTGTTCCGACGTCCTTCCGGGGCTCCAGGCTGCCGACCCACAACACGTACTCCCGTCCGGCCAGGCCCACGGCGGCCAACCGGGACCGTCCTCCATCTTCCTCGGTCCTGGGGACGAGAACTCCATGGGGCACCACCCTGATCTGTTCACGCCGCACCGGGCTGAGCTCGACGACCTCGTCGGCTGCTGCCTCAGACGGGGTGATCACCACGGCGGCCCGACGTGCGGCCGCCTGCATCCCCAGCCGGTGGAAGCGCCGGCCGCGGGCGGTGAATGCCTCGGGGAACCGTTCGGGGGCCGCGTCGTGAACGGTCACCACCAGTCCGTACCGACCGCTCGGCGGCACCGCCACCGACGTGGCGTGGACCACATCGAGGTCGACGAGACCGGTGGCCGGAAAGGCCAGCGGCGGGAGTCCAGCTACCTGCCAGACCTGGTAGAGCACCGGGCGGGGCAGCGGCAACACTTTCGGTAGGGACGTACTCGGCAGTGCCCGTGCCGACCACACCGCCCGAACCTCGGAGTCCGCATGGCGGGCGCAGAAGGTCACCAGACGATCCTCGGGGAACAGCACCGGCAGTAGGCTCACCAGCTGTGTCGCGTACCGGCCGATGCCTCCCGGCGACGGGTGGAGGAGCTGCTCGACAGTGATGGCTACTCGCACCAGGCG
This sequence comes from Acidimicrobiaceae bacterium, assembly GCA_027315005.1. Classification (GTDB taxonomy): domain Bacteria; phylum Actinomycetota; class Acidimicrobiia; order Acidimicrobiales; family RAAP-2; genus Bog-756. Next base: position 42,421 of record DAHUZT010000114.1, read on the forward strand.
GATCCTCTCGATTCAACCGGTGGCCGAACGGGGGGGTTCGGACCAGGCGCTGCTCAGCATGGTCCGTCGGCTCGGCCGGGAGGGATGGGAGTGCCACGTGGCCATGCCCGGCCCCTCACCCATTGCGTCCGAATGGAGCCATGCAGGCGCTGTCGTGCACAGCGTACCGATGCGCCGGATCAGTGGCAGTGCCGGCCGGCGCCACTGGGCTGCCTACGCGCTGGCCTGGCCCGCCGTGGTGTTCCGCCTGGCCCGCCTGGCCTGCCGGCTCGACGTCGATGTCGTGCACACCAACTCGCTCCACTCGTGGTACGGATGGGCGGCAGCCGCGCTGGCCCGCCGACCACACGTCTGGCATGCCCGGGAGATCGTCGTCCAATCGGGCGCCGCCTTGCGATTGGAACGCTTCTTGGTCCAACACTTCGCCGACCAGCTCATCGCCGGGTCGGTCGCCATTGCCTCCCAGTTCCCCGAGGTTCGCGCCTCCCGCCTCTCCGTCATCACCGACGAGGCGGATCCGGATCGCTTCAACCCCCGCTACGCCGGAAACTTCCGGACCGGTCAGGGGATCGCCGACGACGTCTTTCTGGTCGGAGCGGCCGGGCGCATCGACACCTGGAAGGGAATCGAGGTACTGCTCGACGCCGTTCCCATCCTCCGCCGACGGTTCTGTGACCTCACCGTGGCGGTGGCCGGCCTTCCGGTACGAGGTAAAGAGCGCTACGCCCGTGGACTCGAGGAGAAGGCGGTGGCCACCCCCGGAGTCAGATGGCTTGGATCCGTCGGAGAGATCGCCGGGTTCATGGCCGACCTCGACGTGTTCGTCCTCCCCTCCACCGAACCGGAGCCGTTCGGTCTGGTCGTGGTCGAGGCCCTGTCGAGCGGCGTACCCGTCGTGGCATCCGCCGCCGGGGGTCCGACGGAGATCCTTGCCGATCAACCACCGACGGTCGGTCGCCTGGTCCCTCCCGGAGACGCCGGAGCGCTGGCTGCTGCGGTGGCAGATCTGCTTCCCGCCGGGACGTCGACGGTCGCACGTCGGAGCCGGACGGGGGTGCACCCGGGTCCACCCCCGGATTACGCCTCGGCCCTGGAAGCGGCGATCAGGGCGAGGACGACTGCTGCTGGGCACGTCACGAGCGCGTTCAGGCACCGGTGACGCCCCACTTCCTCGCTCCTGCCCGAGCCTCCAGGGCGTCCCGGTAGAGATCGGCGAGACCATCGGCACAGGTGTCCCAGCGGAACCGCTCAGCGACCAACCGACCACGCTCGATCAATGCCGCCCGCTCAGATCCGACCGCCAGGAGGTCCTCCAGGGCGCTGGCCAGCGCATCCCCGTCCCCTGGTGCCACCAGGATGGCCCCATCCCCCACCACCTCGGGAACCGCGCCCGCGGCGGTGGCCACCACTGGGATCCCGGCCGCCATGGCCTGGAGCGGTGGGAAGCCGAACCCCTCGTAGACCGACGGATAGGCCAGGACCTCGGCGCGCCGCAGGGTGGCGGCCAGGTCCCGATCGGAGAGGTAGCCGGGGCGCATGATGCGCCGGCGGGCCGGCGAAGCCTCCACCGCGGCTCGGAACCGCTCGACGCCCCATCCGTCCCCACCCACCACGACGAGTGCCACATCGGGATGGATGGCGGTCGCCTCCCCGAACGCCGAAACCAGCAGCGGGTAGTCCTTCCGGGGCTCGACGGTTCCGACGGCCAGCACGTACCGCCGACAACCCTCGGGCAGGTCGAATGGCAGCGCCTCATCGGACCGGAAGCCCGGCAACGGGGGAATCCCGTGGTGGACGGCTCGCACCCGTGCGGGATCGGCACCGAACTCGGCCACCACTTCGTCGGCCACGAAACGGGACGGAGTGTGCACCCAAGCCCCGGCGTCGAGCGCGCGACGGATGAGCTTCGGGAAGATCAGGGTGGGTGGTTCGCACAGCTCGGGGAAGCGCAACACGGTGAGGTCGTGCACCGTGACCACCCGGGCGGCCGACGACGTGGGTGGGACGACGAAGTTCGAGCCGTGGACTATGTCCCACCGACCGATGAACCACTCAAGCGGAGGTAGGTCCCCATGTCTCCAGGCCGCCTGCAGCGGGCGGGCCGGCATCGCCCGATCGAGGACGGTGACACCAGGTGGCACCCGGGCACCGAGGGCGTGACGCCGGCGCCAGGTCACCGCGAACGCGCCGACCGCGAGATCCTGCCGGGCGGCCAATCCCGAGAGGGCGCCGGAGCAGAACTTGCCCACACCGGTGGGGCTCCCGAGCAGCGGCGTGGCGTCGACGGCCACCGAAAGCCGGTCGGTGGGTTGACCTGGCTCCTCCGGCACGTTCGGAGCCTTGCACAACCCCGGGGACCGGACGTCGCCGACGGCACCCGGACCGCTTTTGGCTAGCCTGCGCCGATGACCCCTGCCGCCACGCTCCTCGGGTCCCGCCGGTGATCACCGCACTGGCCGGTGGGGTGGGTGCCGCTCGTCTGTTGGCCGGAGTCGTCCAGGTGGTTCCCCCCTCCGAGGTCACCGCCGTGGTGAACACCGGCGACGACACGGTGCTCCACGGGCTGCACATCTCTCCCGATCTCGACACGGTGCTCTACACGCTGGCCAACGTGGTCGACCCCGAAACCGGGTGGGGTCGTGCCGGCGAGACCTGGAGGGTGATGGACGGCCTCCGTCGACTCGGAGGTGTCACCTGGTTCAACCTGGGGGACCAGGATCTGGCCACCCACTGCTACCGGACACAGCGTCTGGCCGAAGGTGCGTCATTGTCCGAGGTCACCGCCGAGCTGGTCCGCGCCTTCGAGGTCGGGGTCCGGCTCTTACCGGTGACCGAAGATACCCTCCGTACCCGGGTACAGCTGGCCGGCGGACCCGAAGTCGGATTCCAGGAGTACTTCGTACGCCTGCGTCACGAGGTGGCCACGGACGGCATCCGCTTCGAGGGGGCGGATTCCGCCCGCCCGGCGCCCGGTGTGCTCCCGGGGTTGGAGGATGCCGACACCATCGTCGTGTGCCCGTCAAACCCGGTTGTCTCGATCGGACCGCTGCTCGCCGTCGCTGGAATCAGCGACGTCCTCCGGCGCCGCCGGGACCGGACCGTCGGCGTGTCGCCAATCGTGGCCGGCAGGGCCCTGAAGGGGCCGGCCGGTCGCCTCCTCGTGGAAGGCGGATTCGAGTCGTCGGTGGTCGGTGTCGCCCGCTTCTATCGAGAGTGGCTGGGGACCCTGGTCATCGACGAGGCGGACCGCACACTGGCTCCCGCCGTTGAGGACCAGGGGGTCCGCTGCGTGGTCGCTCCGACCATCATGTCCGACGCGGAGCACGCCGCCGCCCTCGCACGGGTGGTGCTCGATGCGGCCGGGTGAGGCCGCTCCGGTGACCGTGATCCCGGTCACCGGACTGGACGAGGTGCGGCCCGGTGACGACCTCGGCGGTGTGCTGAGTGACGCCGTCTCGGGAGGTCCGGCCGGCTCGACCACCCTCCTCGTAGACGGCGACGTCCTGGTCGTGACCCAGAAGGTGGTGTCGAAGGCCGAAGGCCGCATCGTCCCGGTGAGCGACGATGCCGAGGCCAAACGTGCACTCATCCGATCGGAATCGGTCCGGATCGTCAGGTACCGGGGCGAGTTGCTGATCACCGAGACCCGGCACGGGTTCATCTGCGCCAACGCCGGCGTGGACCTGTCGAACGTGGAAGAAGGTACCGCCGCGCTCCTTCCGGTCGATTCGGACCGCTCGGCCCGTCGGATCCGAGCAGTCCTCGGACGCCGGCTGGGAGTCGAGGTCGGTGTGATCATCTCCGACACGTTCGGACGGACCTGGCGGCGTGGTGTCACCGACGTCGCCATCGGCGCCGCCGGGGTCGCCGGGGTCATCGACCTGCGGGGAACCCGCGACGCCAACGGTCGGATCCTGGAAGCCACCGAGGTGTGCGTGGCCGACGAGCTGGCCGGAGCGGCCGAGCTGGTCATGGGAAAATCCAAGCGCATCCCGGCAGCCATCATCCGGGGAGTCGACCGCAGCTGGTTGCGGCCGTCGTCGGTGGCGGGCGAGATCGTCCGGCCGCCGTCAGAGGATCTCTTTCGTTGAGCACCTTCCGGGCGCCGACAACCGAGGACCGGGCCCCCACTCCTACCCGCTGCCGTCGGCCGCCTCGCGCCGGACAGACGCCAGCACGGCTTCGGTGCCCGAGGACAGATCGGTCCAGGGTCGCCATCCCAGCTGGATCCCGGCCCGCGCCGGATCGAGGCAGTTCCGGGCGAGCTCTCCGGGTCGGGACGGGGCGTGGATGGGATCCAGGGTGGTCCCACCGTGAGCAGCCATCTCGCGGTACAGGTTGTTGATCGAGGTCTCCCGACCAGTTCCGACGTTGCACACCAGCCCGCCGCCCTTGGTCGCGGATCTCACAAAGGCGTCGACCACGTCGTCGACATAGACGAAGTCACGGGTCTGCTCTCCGTCGCCGAAGATCGTCACCGGTTCATCGTGCAAGAGTCGGTCGGCAAAGATCGCCACCACACCCGCTTCACCGTGGGGATCCTGGCGCGGACCGTACACATTCGCCAACGCGAGAGCGACGAACTCAACGGCGTGGAGCTCACGGTAGGCGACAAGGTAGTCGATGCCGGCCTTCTTCGACACTCCATAAGGCGAGAGCGGCCTGTGCGGCAGCGACTCCTTGAGTGGGAGTTCGGCGGCATCCGGTTCGCCGTAGAGGGTGCCGCCACTGGCGGCGAACACCACCCGGAGTGCGCGACAGCTCCGTGCCCCCTCGAGGACCCGCAATGTTCCGATGAGGTTGATGTCCGCGTCCAGCACCGGATCTGCCACTGACACCCGCACGTCAGCCTGCGCAGCCAGGTGAAAGATCACCTCGGGTCGTCGGCGATCCATCAGCTCGATCACCTCGGTGGACCGAACGTCCATCTGGTGGACGGTCAGCTGTCGTCCACCTACGGCCCTGGCTTCAGCCAGATTGGCCAAAGAACCGCTCGAGAGGTCGTCGATTACCTCGACAGAATGACCTTCAGCGAGCAACCGGTCGACCAGCGTCGAACCGATGAAACCGGCTCCTCCCGTGACGAGCGCCCGCACCGTTCAACTACCCGGGTCGATCCGTTCGCCGTCGACCAGCGACCCGGATGCGGTCACCACACCGGCGCCCACGACCGAGAGCGGCCGGAGCTCGCAGCGTTGGCCGACCGTCGCCCCGAGGCCGATGATCGAACCTTCGACCGAGGCTCGCGACGCAACCCGGGCACCGGGGAGGAGCACCGATCCAACGATCGTGGCACCCTCCTCCACGACGGAGCCGGCGCCCAACACCGATTCTTCCACGACCGCCTCGGATAACACATGCGAACCACGACCGAGGAGCGAGCGGGAGACACGGGCACCTTGATCGACCTCGACGACCCCGATCCTCCAGACGCCGGGGCCGAGCGAGGTGTCGCGATGAGCGGAGGGTGCGGGAGGCCGGCAGCGTTCTCCCATCACCAGATCACGGTGCGCCCGAAGAAACGCTTCAGGGGTACCGGCATCGAGCCAGTACGCAGTCGAACCTCGTGCATAGAGGACACCCGCCTCGACCATCTCGGGGAATGTCTGCCGCTCGATGGACACCCGTTGGTCACCGGGAATACGTCGGAGCACGGAGGGCTCGAGGACGTAGGTACCGGCGTTGATCAGATTTGACGGTGCTTCGTCGCGCGGAGGCTTCTCGATGAACGCGAGGACACGTCCTCGGTCGTCCGTGGCGACCACGCCGTATGCGCTCGGATCGTCGACCGGGGTCAGCTCGATCGTGGCCTCTGCTTGGGCCCGCCGGTGGAAATCGACCAGGTCAGTCAGGTTCGAATCAGTGAGAACATCGCCGTTGACCACCACGAACGTTTCATCGATCCCTGCATGTCCTGCGGCGAAACGGATGGCTCCTGCCGTATCCAGTGGCGCCGGCTCGACCGCGTAGGAGAGCTTGACAGCTCCGATGCGACCTCCGGGGTAGGCGTTGATGAACGCGTCCGGCCGGTATCCGAGCGAGAGCACCACATCGTCGATCCCGTGCTCGGCCAGGTGACCCACTACACGCTCGATCATCGCCTGCTCGGCGATGGGGAGCATCTGCTTGGGCGTTGTCAAGGTGAGCGGCCGGAGACGAGTTCCTTCGCCGCCGACCTGGACGACGGCCCTCACTTGGCGGATCCGCCAGATTTCTGGGTTGTCGAGGAAGTGGGGGCAGAAGTGGGTGTCGAGGTGGACGGGGTGGAGCTGGAGGTGATCGCGGTGATCAGATTAGAGACGGCGGTCGCTGGAGGCTTGGGTACGGGGGATGTGGTCGGAAGGTAGGCCACGGTGATGAGCTGTCCGTTGGAGAATTGCAAGTCCTGGGGATTGCCACTCGTCTCGGTCCCCTTGCCACGTGAGGTGTAGCTGGGCCAGCTGACGGAAAGTACCACGCCGGTCTTGCCGGCGTCAGGCGTTCCCCCCGGGCAGATCTCACCATTGGAATAGGTCCGCCTCCCCGGGTACCTGATGGTGGTGGCGTTGAGCTCGAGCCCCTTGTAGTGGCTGACGAACGTGGCCAGCGTGGCATTGCTGCCCGACTCGGAGCTGTTCAGCGGGTGAACGGTGATCACGCCGTTCCCGTTGGCCGTGAGGCCCGTCTTGGTCGCGTTCGAACTTGGGGGGAGGTTGGGCTGCATCTTGCCGCAGATGTCGATGCCGAGGGCCGCGTACCAGGTCTGGCTGGTGGTCGGCGGGCCCGAGGACAATGTGCTCTGGTGGGTACGTTGGTACCGGCTGAAACCGATGAGGACCAACCCCACAACGCAGATCAGGACGAGAGTCGCGTACCAGTTCACCGGTGCCTGGCCGCGATAGGTGCGCCCACCACCGGTCGTCGCAGCCCGCTCGACCCATCTGCCCGTCGAATTGCTCGCCATGATCGGACGACACCATACAACCTGATCGCAGGCTCTCCATCCTCACGCCAGGGAGATGGACGGTTCCCCTCCCGTCGTCCCCTCCCGTCGAGTTCAGCTGCTCGTGTAGCGCACCGCGCAAGCCACACCGACCCGCAGTCCGATCCCCACGGCGATCAGAGGCAGCAGTGCCGCTCGCCAGCCACTCGAGGACCTCGCTGCGAACCGGAGCAGCGACCGGTGATGTTCGACGATCATCCGATAGGGATGGCGATCGGTCGACACGCCCTGGAGGTGGGTCACCTCGCTCGACGGCACGTATCCCACCTCCCATCCTTGACGCCTGAGACGCCAACACAAGTCCACGTCCTCGACGTACATGAAGTAGGTCTCGTCGAACCCCCCGACCTGTTCCAGAGCCTCCCGGCGGGCGAGGAAGCAGGCCCCGGACACCCAGTCGACGGTGGTCTCACCGATCGACACATCGTCGAGCTGAGTCTGTCGGTAGGCACGGGTGAAGCGGTTGTCCGGAACGAACATCCCGAGGACGGCGTGCCCGACGGCGTCGCCGAACGAAGGGAATCGGCGGGCCGACGGATAGCGATGACCGTCCTCGTCGAGAACACGAGGCCCGGCAACGGCCCAGTCCGGATGATCGGTGAGCGCCTTCGACAAGCGCGCGGTGGCACCGGGTTCCATCTCCAGGTCGGGATTGCAGACGAGAACGAATGGTGCAGAAGTGGCGGCCAACCCCCGGTTGACGGCGGCCCCGTACCCCAGGTTGTATCCCGTGGCGATCACGCCGACCTCTCCGAAGAGCAGGCGCGCCCGATCGACCGAGCCGTCGGAGGAACCGTTGTCGACGATCACCGTCTCGGCGGGCACCTCCCCGAGCAGATCGCCGATACACCGCTCGAGCGCCGAGCCAGACTCGTAATTGACCACTACCGCGGCGAAGCGGTCGTCGCCCGGCTGACGGCCGACACCGCCGCTCACCGTTCCATCGGGGTGAACCGGTACTTCACCAGCGTGATCAGGGCGACAAAGCCGTCACGCCAGGTGATCTTCTTCCCCTCGTGCACCTCCCTGCCGGCATAGGAAACGGGGACCTCGTAGATCCTGTAGCCACGCCTGAGCACTTTGGCAGTGATCTCCGGTTCGAATTCGAACCGCTCGGACTCAACGGTGATCCCTTCGAGCACCTTCACGTCGAACAGTTTGTAGCAGGTCTCCATATCCGACAGGGTCGACGAATAGAGCACGTTGGTGACCAGCGAAAGAAACCGGTTGCCGATCCAATGGAGCGGCATCATGTTCTTCCGCGGCCCGGTGAAGCGGCTGCCATAGACCACCTGCGCCTTGCCACGGAACACCGGATCGAGCAACGCCTTCCAATCCTCGGGGTCGTACTCGAGATCCGCATCCTGGATGAGCATCAAGTCGCCACGCATGGAGTCCATGCCGGTCCGGATCGCAGCACCCTTTCCCCTGTTGCGAGGGTGCCGGATCACCCGCACCGTCGAATCGCTCAACGCCGAGAGCACCTTGTCGGTACCGTCCGAAGACCCGTCATCGACGACGATGATCTCGACCGGTATTGGAAGGTCCACCGCCCGGATGCGGCGGATGATCTCCCCCACGGTGGCCAGCTCGTCGAACACCGGGACGATCACCGAGAGGAGGGAGAAGCGGCAGCTCCGGCCGCTCCCGTTCACCGATCCCGGGTCGTCCTCTTCCGATCCCTGGTCGATCCTGGTCACCGTTCGGTCCCTTCCGCTCGCCGGCCGGGTACCCCCCGGTCCCCCGGCGGGTGCCCCCATCTCTTGACATTGTTGTCGTAATTGTTGCCCGGGCGCGGAGGTGGGCGGAAAAGAGTGGGAGCTACCCGAGGCCCTCGCCACCGAGGTCATCGGCAAAGAAGCGGGCAGTAGCCGCCAGACCATCGCCGATAGTGGTGGTCGGAGTCCAACCCAGCCGTTCCCGGGCGAGGGTAATGTCCGGCCGACGCCGGGTGGGATCGTCGGCCGGCAGCGGGAGGTGGACGATCTCCAATCCGGGATCGAAGAGCTCGGCGACAGCCCGGGCGAGCTCGAGGACCGTATGCTCGTCCGGGTTGCCGATGTTGATGGGCCCGGTGAGTTCGGAGTCGAACAGCGCGATGAGGCCGCTCACCTCGTCGTCGACGTAGCAAAGGCTGCGGGTCTGGTTTCCGTCACCGTAGACGGTGAGCGGTTGGCGGCGCATGGCCTGCACCAGGAAGTTGGACACCACCCGGCCGTCATCGGGCCGGAGACGGGGACCGTAGGTGTTGAAGATGCGGGCGATCACGACATCGGTACCGAGTGTGCGGTGGTATGCCATGGTCAGCGCCTCAGCGAATCGCTTGGCCTCGTCGTAGACGCTCCGGGGCCCGACCGGGTTCACGTTTCCCCAGTACGACTCGATCTGGGGGTGTACGTGTGGGTCTCCGTAGACTTCGCTGGTCGACGCGAGGAGAAACCTGGCTCCCTGTCTCTGAGCGAGCTCGAGAGCCCTTCGGGTCCCCTCGCTGCCAACCTGCAGCGTCTCCAACGGACGTGCGAGGTAGTCGGGCGGGGACGCAGGGCTGGCCAGGTGCAGCACGCCATCGACCCGGCCGTCGACCGGAAGGGCCACGCTGATGTCCGCCTCGACGAGGCTGAAGCCGTCTTCGCCATCCAGGTGGGCGATGTTGCTCCGCCTCCCGGTGGAGAAGTCGTCCACACAGACGACGGCATCCCCTCGTTCGAGCAACCGGTCGCAAAGGTGCGACCCCACGAACCCGGCGCCTCCGAGCACCAACAGGCGCTGACTCACCGACGTCCGATCCCCGAGTACTCGAATCCGATCCGGCGCAGCTGAGCAGGGTCGAGCAGGTTGCGAGCATCGACCACCACAGGCTTCGACATGACCGAACGGACCTTGGTGAAGTCGAGCCAGCGGAATTCGTCCCACTCGGTGAGCACGACCAGAACAGAGGCTCCCTGGCAGGCGAGGTACGGATCAGGGTAGGCCTGGACGGGGCTCGGGGCCGCCGAGCCGACGGTGGGAGTCGGTCCCTCCGCCCCACCCACCTCGACGGTTGTCGACTTCTGGCCGCCGGGGACCTTCACGGTCGGATCGTAGGCCCGGACCGACGCGCCAGCCCCGACCAGGCGACGGGACACCTCCATGGCCGGCGAATTGCGAAGGTCGTCGGTTCCCGCCTTGAAGGTGAGGCCCCACACCGCCACCACCGATCGGTCCAGATCCCCACCCAAAGCCGACCGCGCCTTGTCGACCACCCTGACGAACTGCTCATCGTTGGTGGAGATCGCCCCCTTGAGGAACGAGAAGTCGTAGCCGGCCTGGTCGGCGATGTGGACCAGTGCCCTGGTGTCCTTCGGAAGGCAGCTACCTCCCCAACCCGGACCGGGCCGCAGGTACTCGAACCCTATCCGCTTGTCGTACCCCAACCCGAGGATGACGTCGCGGACGTCGGCACCCACCGCCTCGCACAGTCCGGCGACCGCGTTCACGAAGCTCAGCTTGGTGGCGAGAAAGGCGTTCGATGCGTACTTGATCGTCTCGGCAGTGGCCGCGTCGGTGATCAGCAACGGCGCGTGGGTGCCGCTGAAGAGCTCCCCGACCCGGGCCGCGGCCGACTGGTCGTCAGCGCCGACCACGATCCGCTCGGGATGCAGGCTGTCTCCCACCGCTGTCCCCTCCCGGAGGAATTCCGGGTTCGAGACCACGTTGACGTCCTTGCGCCCGAGGACCCGCTCGACGACAGTGGTCGACCCGACCGGTACCGTCGACTTGTTGACGATGACTGCGTCGGGTTGGAGGTGAGGTGCGATCTCCTCTGCCACTGCCTCGACGAAGGAGAGGTCGGCCGAACCGTCAGGGCCCTGGGGGGTCGGCACGCAGAGGAACACGAACTCGGCACCCTGCACGGCCGGTGTCGCACCGACCACGAAACGGAGTCGTCCGGCGGCCTGACCCTCGTGGAGGAGCTCTTCCAGATGGTCCTCCACGATGGGTACCCTGCCCTGCTGGAGGAGAGCGACCTTTCCGGCGTCGGCGTCACCACAAGTCACCCGGTGACCAAGATGCGCCAGTGTGGCAGCGGTGGGCAGCCCGACATAGCCCACGCCGATGACTGCCACCGAGTGGCCCCTTCTTTGGGGTAGTACTCGGACCGCTCCCCCGCCGTGGCCGAAATAGGAGCCGGCAGGACCAGATTCGGGCTCGTTGACCTGCTTCCGGGCAGCACGGCGTCGATCACCGATCGGACCAACGTGACTACCACTCATCGGTCACTGCCCTCGCTCCCATCTGGCGGTGTCCGAACTCACCGCTCCATCCGTTCTTCATCGCGGTTTGCACTCGTACGACCACGTCTTGTCGGTTGATTCCTCCTGCGCCTGAAGCGGGAGGGGGGTACCGGCACCGCTCGCCGATCAGTGGCTCGCGCCGAGGAACCCCACCAGCCGTTCGAGGGCGTCCCTCCAGTCCGGAAGCAGAGGGAGACCGGACATCGCCAAGGCCGAATTCGCCAGCCGCGAGTTCGCAGGCCGGGGGGCGGGACGGGGGGGATCGAGTTCGGCGGAGGCGATGGCTCGGACCCGTTCGGGGTCGAGTCCGACAGCAGACAGGACCGCCCGGGCGAAGCCGTACCAGCTCGTCTCCCCCTGATTGGTCACGTGGAACGTACCTGGGCGCCGATCCAAACCTAGACGGACCAGGGCTGGCGCCAGATCGGCCGTGAAGGTCGGGCAACCGACCTGATCGTCCACGAACCGGAGCCGGCCATCACGTTCGCCGGCCAGGCGGAGGATCGTCTTCACCATGTTCTGCCCGTGCGCTCCACTCACCCACGCGGTGCGGACCACCGTGGCCGACGGTCCGGCCAGCGCTCGGACTTCTTCCTCGCCGGCGAGCTTGCTCCGACCGTAGACCGACCGCGGATTAGGCCGGTCCCACTCTCGGTACGGCAGCTCCGAGGTTCCGTCGAACACGTAGTCCGTCGAGACGTAGACCAGATGTGCTCCGGTGGTCACGCACGCCTCTGCCACGTTTCGGGTTCCGAAGGCATTGACGGCGAAGGCGACGTCGACGTCCGCCTCGCAGCGGTCGACTGCGGTGAAAGCGCCGCCGTGGAGGACGATATGGGGTCGGTAGTCGGCGAAGGCACTCAGAACCGCCCCACGATCGGACACGTCCAACGTGTCGATGTCCGTCGACAGAACGTCGATGGCACCGGTGGGCGGAACGGGGAGCAGCAACGGTGCCATCTCGCCTCCGGAGGGGACCGCTCCGCTCAGGACGTCAACCAGGTCCCGGCCGAGCTGGCCGTTTCCGCCGGTCACGATCACCCGCAGCTCGGCGCTCACCGCCCTGTGCTCGGACCTGTGGTCGGACGGGGCCTGTCCCACTCCCCTTCGACCACCGGTGCCCGATCGCGCAACGGCTCCCACCAGCTCCGGTGAGCGCCGTACCAGGCCACCGTATCGGCCAGGCCCTGTTCGAAGGGAACCTCTGGTTCCCAGCCGAGGAGGCGACGGATCTTCGAGGAGTCGAGGAGGTAACGCCGGTCGTGGCTGGGACGGTCCGGCACGATCTCCTTCAGGCTGTCGGGCTTGCCGGTGGCGGAGAGGACGGCATCGGCGATCTCCTCGATACTGGCCTCGACTCCGCTACCCACGTTGTAGGTCTCGCCCACCTGACCCTGCTCGAGCACGAGCTCGATCGCCCGGCAATGGTCGTCGACATGAAGCCATTCGCGCCGGTTGGCCACCGACTCGTACAACGGGAGCGGCTGGTCATCGAGTGCACGCGAGGTGAACAGGGGGATGACCTTCTCGGGGAACTGGAAGGGACCGTAGTTGTTGCAACAGTTGGTGATGGTGGCAGGCAGCCCGAACGTCTCGACGTAGGCACGTACCGCATGGTCCGCACCGGCCTTCGATGCGTTGTAGGGAGTGCGCGGCCGGTACGGGGTTTCCTCGGTGAAGCACTCGTCCGAATCGAGCGGGAGGTCCCCGTAGACTTCGCAGGTGGAGATGTGGTGGAACCGGCTCACACCGTGGAGGCGTGCCGCCTCGGCAAGGGTCTGGGTTCCCAGCACGTTGGTCCTGAAGAAGCGCCCTGGATCGAGGATGGCCAGGCTATTGTGCGATTCGGCGGCGAAGTTGACGATCACCCCGATCCCGTGATCGGCCAACGCCTTGGACACGGTCTCGCCGTCACCGATATCCCCCTCGACGAAGGCGATCCGGTCCTCCATGTCCGCGAGATTGGGGCGGTTACCCGCATAGGTGAGCGCGTCGAACGCCACCACGGTGTCGGCGGGGTGGTTCCGCACCCAGTAGCGGACGAAGTTCGATCCGATGAACCCGGCAGCCCCGGTCACGAGCAGTCGCATGGAACTGGAAGGTTACTCCTGTGGGGGTGGGCGCCCCGGGCCGGGTGGCACGAACCGGCTGCTTGGGCGCAGGTGGACGACGTCACCGGCCACCACGGTACGGAGACGACCATGATCATTCACCACGAGATGGCCCTCGGGTGTGAGCTCGACGGCCGTGCCCTCGAATGCCGTGCCGGGAAGCTGCACGTGGACGTCTGCCCCGATGGTGATACAGCGGGATCGGAGTTCGGCATGCAGGCAGAGGCGCCCGTCGGGTTCCGAGAGGCCTGCGACCCGCGGCTCCAGATGGGCGAGGAAGGCAGAGAGCAGGGCTTCGCGATCCACCGGATGGCCGAGCTGCTGTCGCAACGACGTGGCTGCACCGACCAGGTCGCCCGGAAGGTCGGTGTCGGTTGCTGGCCAGTTGACGTTGATGCCGATACCCACGACCACGGCCGGACGGACTCCGGGTGCTCCGGAGGCACCATCGAGCTCCGCTTCGGCCAAGACCCCCGCCACCTTACGACCGTCCGCGACCACCAGATCGTTCGGCCACTTGACCCAGAGCTCGATCCCGGCGTCGGTCGCCGCATCGGCCGCGGCCAGGGCCACCGCCGCGGTGGCCAGGTGGCGTTGTCCGGACAAGAGATCGGGACGGAGCAGCACCGAGACGAGGAGGCTGGAGCCGGCCGGCGCCTCCCAGCGGCGACCCAGCCGGCCGCGGCCCGCCGACTGATGATCGGCCACGGCCACCAGCCCTTCAGGAACCCCGGTCCTCGCCTCGTCGACCAGGTACCGGTTGGTCGAGTCGAGTTCGTCGAACCGCCTGACGTCGGTGAACCTGGGTCCCAACATGCACAGACCCTACGGGCCGTGACAGTGTGGTAGCGCCGCCAATCCGTCCGACTGATCCGAAAGGCACAGCGTGCTGAAGAAGGTTCTCATCGCCAACCGGGGAGAGATCGCGGTCAGGGTCATTCGAACCTGCCGCGAGCTGGGGATATCGACCGTCGCCGTCTACTCGGAACTCGACCGGGACGCCCTCCATGTGCGACTGGCCGACGAGGCCTACCCGCTCGGGGGCCAGACGGCGGCGGAGAGTTATCTCAACACCGACGCATTCCTCCGCATCATCGACGCAAGCGGGGCCGACGCGGTCCATCCGGGGTACGGCTTCTTCTCCGAGAACTCCGAATTCGCCCGGGCGATCACCGACCGTGGAATCACCTTCATCGGCCCACCACCTGAGGCCATCGAGGTGATGGGGGACAAGATCAGCTCCCGCGAGGCCGCCGAGCGGGCCGGAGTGTCCGGTGTGCCCGGCCGTTCAGCGGTTCTGACCGGTGCCGAAGAGGTCATCGCCTTCGGCGACGAGTGCGGATGGCCGGTCGCCATCAAAGCCGCCTACGGAGGCGGTGGGCGGGGTATGAAGGTGGTGGAGGGACCCGGCGAAGCCGCCGAAGCCCTCGAATCGGCCATGCGCGAATCGCTCGCTTACTTCGGGCGGGACGAGTGTTACGTCGAGCGTTACCTGGCATGGCCACGGCACGTCGAGATGCAGGTGATCGCCGACACCCATGGAAGCGTCCTCTGGCTGGGGGAGCGTGACTGCTCAGCCCAGCGCCGGCATCAGAAACTCATCGAGGAGAGCCCCGCACCGCTCTTCCCCGACGCGGTGCGTCAGGCCATGGGGGAAGCGGCCGTCGAGGTGGCGCGCGCGTGCGGCTACGTGAACGCCGGCACGGTCGAGTTCCTCTATCAGGACGGAGAGTTCTTCTTTCTCGAGATGAACACCCGGCTGCAGGTCGAGCACCCGATCACCGAGTTGGTTACCGGCCTCGATCTGGTCGAGTGGCAGCTCAGGGTGGCCTCGGGCGAGCCCCTCGGCTTCGCCCAGGAGGACGTGGCTCGCCACGGACACGCGATCGAGGTTCGGATCAACGCCGAGGATCCGGCCGGCGGTGCCTTCCTCCCCTCGCCCGGCACCATCACCCGGTTCGTTGCTCCAGGCGGCCCCGGAGTCCGGCTCGACACCGGCTACGAGTCAGGCGACACAGTCAGCCAGTACTACGACAACCTGGTGGCCAAGCTGGTGGTCTGGGGCCACGACCGCGAGGCGGCACGGCGGCGCATGCTCCGCGCCATCGATGAGACCGTCATCGAGGGTGTGGCCACCACCTTGCCTGCCGACGTGGCCATCCTCTCCCACCCCGACTTCATCGAGGCCCACCACTCGACCAACTGGGTCGAGCACTCGCTCGACCTCTCGGGCATCGTGGCCACCCCCGCCGCCAGCCCACAGGACGGTGACGGTTCGACGTCGAACGTGCTCCGTCAGGTGACCGCCGAGGTCGACGGACGCCGGTACCAGGTGAATTTGTGGGTACCCGATCTCGGGGAACCGGCGCTCACCTCGGCTGGCTCGGCGCGAGGAGCCGGTCTTAGGCGGCCGAAGGCCGCCCCCACCGGAGGCGGGTCGGGAACCGTTGCCGTCCCCATGCAAGGAACCATCGTGAAGGTCCTGGTTTCCGTGGGGGACCTGGTCGGGGTCGGGGATCCGATCTGCGTCCTCGAGGCCATGAAGATGGAGAACGCGGTAGCCGCCGAGAAGTCGGGCACCATCGCCGAAGTGCGTGTGGAAGCGGGCCAGTCCGTTGGGCCTGGCGACGTGATCGCCGTGATCGCATGACGGTTCGGCCAGTCGATCCGCTCACCGACCCGATCCCACTCAAGCAGGCGGCGAGGGACGCGATCGACCATGAGCTCGGCGGACTGGTCCAGCTCAGCCACGCGATCCACGGCTACCCGGAGACGGCCTTCGAGGAGTCCCGGGCATCGGCCTGGTCGGCGGAGGCCCTGGCCGACGGCGGATTCTCCGTTGCTGCCGGGACCGCGGACATGCCTACGGCATTCTCGGCCGAGATCGGCTCGGGCCCTCTCGTGGTGACCGTCTGCGCCGAGTACGACGCCCTGCCCGGGATTGGGCACGCCTGTGGACACAACATCATCGCCGCTGCCGCCGTCGGGGCCGGGCTCGGGCTCGCAGGGGTGGCCGATGATGCTGGGCTGACCGTTCGAGTCCTCGGAACCCCGGCCGAGGAGGGAGGCGGCGGAAAGATCGCCATGCTGGATGAGGGGGTGTTCGACGACGTGCACGCGGCGATGATGATCCACCCCTGGCCCTATGACCGCCTGAGAGGCAGCTGTCTCGCTGTCTCCCACTTCGACGTCCACTTCTCGGGCAGGAGTGCCCACGCTTCGGCAGCACCCTTCGAAGGAGTCAACGCCGCCGACGCCATGGTGGTGGCGCAGGTTGCCATCGGCCTGCTCCGCCAGCAATTGAGGCCGGGTGATCAGGTCCACGGCATCGTGCACAACGGCGGAGAGGCGGCCAACGTCATCCCCGAGTCAGTGACCGGCCGGTTCATGTGCCGGTCGGAGAATCTGGCGTCCCTCGAGCGCCTCGAACCGCGGATCATGGCCTGCTTCGAATCCGGTGCGACGGCCACCGGGGCGGAGCTGAGCCGTTCCGACCTAGCACCCGTGTACTCCCACATGGAGAGTGATCTCGACCTGCTGGCGTGTTACCGCGCCAATGCCGAGAAGCTGGGCCGGTCCTTTCCCTGTGACGACGACGGTTCTGCGCCCCCGACCTTCTCGACCGACATGGCCAACGTCTCGCTCGCCGTTCCCACGATCCATCCCCTGCTGGGAATCGACGCTGCCGGATCGGTCAATCACCAGCCTGCGTTCGCTGCCGCCTGCGTCTCGTCCTCCGCGGACGCCGCCGTGTCGGACGGGGCTGCGTCCATGGCCTGGACGGCCATCGATGCAGCCACACGCGAGCCGTTGCGTCGTCGGCTGCTCGATCGAACCTCCCGTTGAGGGATCCGGTCTGCCGATGGATGATCAGCCGTTGGGATGGAACTCGCCGAATACCCCTCGGAGCACGTCGGACACCTCTCCAAGGGTGGCCATGGCGGCCAGAGCCGACTTCATCGGAACCAACAGGTTCTGAGTCCCGCGAGCGGCGGCCTCGACAGCTGTGAGGGTGGCGTCCACCGACGACTGATCGCGCTCGGCCCTCACCCGCTTGACCCTGGCCACCTGGGAACGTTCGAGTCCGGGGTCGATGGGGAACACTTCTGCGCCCTGGGTCTCGTCATCGGCGAAGCGGTTCAATCCCACGATGATCTTGTCCTCTGCATCGACGGCCTTCGCATAGGAATAGGCGGCCTGCTCGATCTCCTGCTGCATGAACTGGGCCTCGATGGCGTCAACGGCGCCGCCCATGGCATCGATCCGTTCGAGGTACTCCCATGCCCGGGCCTCGACCTCGTCGGTCATGGACTCGACGAACCACGAGCCGGCCAGCGGGTCAACCGTGTCGGCAACGCCCGATTCATAGCCGATGATCTGCTGGGTGCGGACCGCGATCTTCGCCGCTCGCTCCGTGGGGAGTCCCAGCGCCTCGTCGAATCCATTGGTGTGCAGGCTCTGGGTACCTCCGAGGGCGGCCGCCAGGGCCTGGAGGGTCACCCGCGCGATGTTGTTCTCCGGCTGCTGGGCGGTGAGCGTCGACCCGCCGGTCTGGGTATGGAACCGGAGCAGGGTGGACCGCTCGTCCTTGGCCGCGAACCGCTCTTTCATCAGCTTGGCCCACATCCTCCGGGCCGCCCGGTACTTGGCGATCTCCTCGAAGAGGTTGTTGTGGGAGTTCCAGAAGAAGCTCAGACGCGGGGCGAACGCATCCACGTCGAGGCCGGCCGAGAGAGCCGCCTCTACGTAGGCGATCCCGTTGGCGATGGTGAAGGCGATCTCCTGGACCGCCGTGGAACCGGCTTCACGGATGTGGTAGCCGGAGATGGAGATGGTGTTCCACGCCGGGAGGTTGACCGCGCAGTAGGAGAAGGTGTCCGTGACCAGCCGCATCGACGGTCGTGGTGGATAGATGTAGGTCCCCCTGGCCACGTACTCCTTCAGGATGTCGTTCTGGATTGTTCCACCGAGCCGGGCAGGATCGACTCCGTTCTCCTCGGCCACCAACTGGTACAGCAAGAGCAGTATGGCGGCGGTGGCGTTGATCGTCATCGAGGTGGTCACTCGATCGAGTGGCAGTCCGGCAAGCAGGAGGCGCATGTCGGTCAGGGAGTCGATGGCCACGCCCACCTTGCCCACCTCACCCTCGGACCGGGGATGATCCGAGTCGAACCCCATCTGGGTGGGGAGGTCGAAGGCGCACGAGAGGCCGGTCTGACCGGCACCGAGGAGGAACTTGAACCGCTCGTTGGTCGACTCGGCCGTGCCGAAGCCGGCATACTGCCGCATCGTCCACAGCCTGCCCCGGTACATGTCGCCTCGGATGCCGCGAGTGTACGGGAACTGTCCGGGCTCGCCCAGCTGTTGTCGCGGGTCCCAGCCATAGAGGTCCTCCGGACCGTAGACCGGTCTCACCTCGATGCCGGAATCCGTGTACCGCCCGCGCCCGGGCTGCTGTGATCGGGAATCCATCTTCCCCAGGTTAGAGGGGTGCCGAGTCAGCGGGAAATGCGCTCGGCTCAGGGTGCGGAGCCGGCTGGGACCAGCGCGTGCGGCATGCAAAGCTCGTCGTACTCGGCGATGACGATCTCGGGCGCACCGGGCCCGCAAGACGGGCAGTTCGGATCGCGGTGGACCTTGAAGGTCCGGAAGCTCTCCTCCAGGGAGTCATAGGCGAGCAACCGTCCCTGGAGGGTATCGCCGATGCCGAGGAGCACCTTGATCACCTCGAGCGCCTGGATCGAACCGACGATTCCCGGCAGAACGCCCAGCACACCCGCCTCGGCACAGCTCGGCGCC
Source organism: Acidimicrobiaceae bacterium (assembly GCA_027315005.1). GTDB lineage: Bacteria > Actinomycetota > Acidimicrobiia > Acidimicrobiales > RAAP-2 > Bog-756. The sequence goes on from DAHUZT010000114.1 coordinate 61,587, forward strand.
AACTCGGCCGGCGGTGGCTCGGGGATCATGCACCGGTAACAGGGTCCCTCGTAGGGATTGAACACGGTCGCCTGGCCCTCGAAACGGAAGATCGAACCATGCACCACCGGAATGCGCTTCACCAACGAAGCGTCGTTAACCAGATAACGGGTGGGGAAGTTGTCGGTTCCGTCGACGATGACGTCGTACCCGTCGATGATGTCCAGGATGTTGTCAGCCCCCAGACGGACGTCGTAGGTCACGACGTTCACGTCGGGATTGACCAGGGTGAGGGTCTTCTTTGCCGAATCCACCTTCCGTTCACCCACCCGGTCGGTGTTGTGGAGGATCTGGCGCTGGAGATTGGAGGCGTCGACGACGTCCATGTCGATGACCCCGATGGTCCCCACCCCGGCGGCCGCCAGATACATCCCGGCCGGCGACCCGAGGCCTCCGGCACCGAGCAGGAGCACCTTCGAACCGAGGAGCTTCAGCTGGCCCTCCTCCCCCACCTCGGGAAGCAGCAGTTGACGCTGGTAGCGGTTCCGCTGCTCGGGCGTGAGCGTCTCGGGCACCGACCAGGACCGGTGCTCGTCCTTCCACCGGTTGAAACCGCCTCGGAGGGAGGTGACGTCGGTGTACCCCAAGTGCTGGAGGGTCTGGGCGGCGAGGGCGGAGCGCGCGCCGGCTGCGCAGTAGACGAACAGGTGGCTCGATTTGTCCGGTATCCGCCCCTCGACGGAGGGCTCGAGGGTCCCACGCGGGATGTGGATGGCGCCAGGAAGCGCGCCCTGGTCATACTCGTCTGGCTCGCGTACGTCGAGGACCACCGCGCCACCCGCAGCGATCTCCTCCTCGGCCTGAGCGGGGTCGATCTCACGAATTCCGGCCTTGGCCTGGGCCAGCATCTCCCTGAACGTCGGCACGTCGATCACGGTCCTTCCATCGGCGCCGTTCCTTCTCCCTTCGGGATCCGGAACTCTCTGGCGCGCTTCTCCTCACTAAACACTACCAGAATGGTCAACATTCCCTACTCGCGGTGATCGGCGGCCAAGTGGCGTACCGTCCGCTCGACGGACTCCCGACCGGTAGCCTGCTGCAGGTGGAGGGACGGTGGAGCTGACCGAGGTCATGCGCCGCCGTCGGATGACCCGGAACTTCGGACCCGGGCCGGTGGCCCCCCAGGTCGTGGATGAGCTGTTGGAAGGGGCCCTTCGGGCTCCGTCGGCCGGGAACACCCAGGGACGGGAGTTCCTGGTCCTCGAGGGCGCAGCCGAGACGGCGGTGTTCTGGGAGACGGTGACCGACGGCGGGTGGCGGGGCAGGTCGCGCCGGTATCCGGGCCTGGCCCGGGCGCCGGTGATCGTCCTCGTCTTCGCCGATCCTGCCGCCTATGCCCGCCGCTACGCCGAGCCCGACAAGGTCCCTTCTGGAGGCGAGGTGGGCGAATGGTCCGTCCCGTACTGGTTTGTCGACGCCTCGTTCGCCACCATGGCGATGCTGCTCGGGGCCACCGACCGTGGCCTCGGTGCCGCCTTTCTCGGCAACTTCCGCGGCGAAGACCGCTTACGGTCGGCCCTGTCCGTGCCCGAACATGTCCGCTGGCTCGGAGCCGTCCTGATCGGGTACCCGGATCAACCCGATCCGCCATCCAGTTCGCTCCAACGTCCCCGGCGGACGGTGGCCGACAGCGTGCACCGGGGCCGCTGGCGGGGCAGTGACCCCGGAGCGTGACCGGGTCATGGACGCCCCTCACCGCGAGGCCAGCACCGCAAGCCTGGCGCCGTTCGTACGCCCCGCCTGTTGACGCCAGATCACCTCGGGGGGGCGAGCGCCTCCACGTACACGGTCTCGGGAATGCGTACGGCACTGTCGGGAGCCGGTTCGATCCGAGACGTTCCTCCGGGCATGACCGAGGTCTCGTCGAATCCGGCCTCGTCGACCACCAGGCACAAGGTCTCCCCATCCCAGGCCGATACGTGGCCGTGCTCCTGAAAGACCTCGCTCAGAGCCAGCATGGCCGTCGGCCGTGCGGGACGGAGCCGTCGGACCGACTGGTCTCCGGTCACGTACCCGGTGGCGTACAACCCTGCGTCGGGAACGCCCAGCCGTAGGACTCCACCGGGGATGAGCACCTTCCTACAGTTGCGAAGGACGGTCAGCCCCTCGACCACGGTCATGTGCTCGAGCACGTGCTCGAGGAAGACCGCCTCAGCCGTGGCCGGTGCGAAGGGCAGGGGACGACGCAAGTCCCAGGCGACATCGGCATGGGCTCCGACCAGGTCCAGGTTGATCCACCCTGGAAGATTGTTGCCACCGGATCCGAGGTGGAGGCGCAGGCGGCCCCCACCTTCGACGGTGCGGGCCTTGCGGCGGCTCCGTGGTGCCAGCAGGTTGGTGGCCAGCTGCTTGCCGAGGAGGCGGACCCCCGGGGAGAGCAGGGGGCGCAGCGCGTCGGCCATCGGGATGGTCGAACTGCCACTGCCAAGGCTTTCCGCATCGCGGACTTCCAGGTACTCCGCGAGGCCCATCGGTTGGCGCCCGTCCCCGTCATCCAGGTGACCCGTCTCGTCACCGTCACCTGCGTCACCGTCACCTGCGTGGTCGGCGGCGTCGTGGTGATGGTCGGGGTGCTCCACAGTGAGGAACGAGCCTATCGCCGCCAGGGATGCAGCCGGACGGTGGCATGACCGAGGCGACCGGTGGTTCCCCGCCGGTGCGGATCCGGGAGGGACCATGGGACACTGGGCCGGTGGCCAACCTCATCGCGGACCTGCGGCACATGACCGCCAGGTGGGACGACGGACCGCTCGGGCTCTGCCTGCACACCCTCGTCCGCCTGCCCCTCTACCCGCGCTTCGGTGTGGTGATCCTTCACCGCGCCGCTGCCTGGTGCTGGGACCACCGTCTCCGACCGCTGGCACTGTGGCTGCAGGTTCGGGCGCTCCACACCGGCGGATCGGAGATCCACCCTGCAGCCCGGATCGGTCCGGGTTTCGCCCTCATCCACACCGAGGGCATCGTCGTGGGCCACGAAGTCGTGGCTGGCCGGAACCTGGTCCTGTACCAGGGGGTCACCCTCGGCCACACCGGCCGGGGACCGGGTCAGCCGCTGATCGGGGACGATGTCCGGATCGGGGCCGGGGCGAAGGTCCTCGGACCGGTACGGGTGGGTGACGGTGCCTGGATCGGCGCCAACGCCGTGGTGCTGGCCGACGTGGACGCCGGAACCACCGTGGGTGGGATCTGGCGAGAATCCGGGATGGCCGACGCCGACCCGGTCGACCCGACGACCGGGCGATAGGACTCGGATCGGAGCCTGCCGGCAAGGACCCGGCCCGGTCCAGCGCAAGGAGCGTGCATCACCGTGAACGGCACGTCCAGCGAATTCCGGAGGTTGCCATGCGGCAAGCACCACCGCCCAACCGATCGTCCACTGCCCTTCCTTTGTCCGGCGAGGCGCCCATAGCCCGGGTGCGACCGCCAGAGGTGCCACAGCGGACGGAGACCCGCCAGAACGTCGGCGCGCGGCGGCGTCGAGCCGAACTGCTGCCTGGCGACGGGGCGCACGCCCTGCACGTCGTCCCCTGGAGCGATCCGGTCGTCGACGACCACGGCGTGGCCGCCTGCTCCCGCTACGTCGAGCTCTATTGGCTGGCGATCCTCGGTCCATCCACCACCTGGCTGCTCCGACGCCTCTCCTACGGTCTCGCCCTGCACACCGGTGGCTTCGACCTCCCCCTCGCCGAGACGGCCCGGGCCCTCGGGCTCGGCGAGCGCCTGGGAAAGAACTCGCCGTTCCGCCGGGCGCTGCAGCGGCTGTGCACCTTCGAGCTGGCCCGGCCCGCGGGCCCGGGCTCGTTGGCCGTCCGGACCACCATCCCCACCCTGCCGCTCCGCCATCTGGCCCGGCTGCCCGATCCACTCCAGGCCAGCCATCGGCGCTGGCAGTTCGAACAGCGTCTGCCCGAGTCCGAACGGATTCGGCGGCGCGCCGCACGCCTGGCGTCGGACCTGGCCGCGTCCGGTACCGGCCGGAGGGGTATCGAAGCCCAGTTGGGGGCCTGGCAATTCCACCCGGCGGTCGCCTACCGGGCCGCCGAGCAGGCCGATACCGGTCAGCCCGGGTCGCGCTCGTGGCCGGCCGGGGTGAGCCCCCAGTAGGCGTCGGTCGGCTCGATCTCTCCGTTGACCACTCGTTGGATCATCGTGCAGATCGGCAGATCGAGGTCGTGCCGCCCGGCCAGTTCGAGGACGGCCGAGGCCGTCGTCACCCCTTCGGCCACCATGTGCAGCTCCTCCAGGATGTCTGGGAGCGCCCTACCTTTTCCCAGCTGTTCACCCACCCGCCTGTTGCGGCTGTGTGGACTCATGCAGGTGGCGATCAGATCGCCCATCCCGGCCAGTCCGGCGAACGTGGAAGGGCGGGCTCCCATCGCCACTCCCAGCCTGGTCAGCTCTGCGAGCCCCCTCGACATCACCGCCGCCCGGGTATTGTCCCCGACCCCGAGACCTTCGCCAATTCCTGCCGCGATGGCGATGACGTTCTTCAAGGCGCCGCCCATCTCACAGCCGACCACATCGTCGTTGACGTAGACCCGGAAGACGCCCCGGGTGACGACCTTCTGTAAGGCAGCCGCCACCTCGAGGTCCTCGGTGGCCACAACGGCAGCCGCGGCCTTCCCCGCCATGATCTCGTGTGCGAGGTTGGGTCCGGTGAGGGCGGCGGTCGGGTGCCCTGGGGTCACGTCCTTCACGACCTCGGTCATGCGCCTCAGCGTGCCCCGCTCGAGGCCCTTCGACAGACTGACGACCGGGATCCACGGGCGGATGTAGGGAACAGCCGCTTCGAGGACACTTCGGAACCCAGAGGTCGGCACGCCCACGATCAGGACGCTGGCGTCGCCGGCCGCCTCCTCGATGCTGGCCGTGGCCCGAAGTGCACGAGGAAGCTCGAATTCGGGCAGATAGCCGGGGTTGACGTGCTCGTCATTGACCGCCACCACCACGTCGGGATCCCTGGCCCACAGCACCGTGTCGTGGCGCGGAGCCAAAAGGGCCGCCATCGTCGTCCCCCACGAGCCCGCTCCGAGCACGGCAATCCGCACCGCGAGAACCTACCGCGGCAACTCGCCGGGCGTTGCGGGCGTCGGGGGCGCCTCCGACGGCTCGATCCCTCCGACGGATCAATCCTGATGACGGATGAGGGCCCCGATCGCCTCCTCGGAACCCATGAGCGCAATCAGGGTGCGTACACCGAAACCGGTCCCCCCTTTGGCGAGGTAGCGGCTGGTGTCCTCTGCGCGGGCCGGTCCGGCGATGTCGAGGTGGACCCACGGACTGTCTCCGACGAACTCCCGCAGGAGCATCGCGGCGGCGATGGCACCGGCCTGGCCAGCCCGGCCGATGTTGCGCATGTCGGCGACGTCCGAGTCGATGTGGCTCCGGTAGTCCTCGGGCAGGGGCAGGAGCCAGTTGGCCTCACCTGCCCGAGACCCTGCGGCCTGCACCAACCTGGCCAGATCGTCGTCATTGCCGAACAGCCCGGCGATCTCCTTGCCCAGAGCGACCACCGCCGCGCCGGTGAGCGTGGCCAGATCGACGATGGCGTCGGGATCCAACTCCGCTGCAAGGGAGAGCGCGTCGGCGAGCACCAGGCGGCCTTCGGCGTCGGTGTTCAGCACTTCGATCGTCTTGCCGTTGCGGGTGACGAGCACGTCGCCGGGCTTGATGGCCGAGCCACCGGGCATGTTCTCCGTCAATGGGGCGATGGCGGTGACCCGGAGGCGGGCTCCGAGGGCGGCCGCCGCATCCACGGCTCCGAAGACGGCCGCTGCCCCTGCCATATCGGTCTTCATTGTCTCCATGCCCGACGCGCTCTTGAGTGAGAGTCCGCCCGAGTCGAAGGTGATCCCCTTGCCCACGAGGGCGATATGGGGTGCGCGGCCGTTCGGCTCCAGGGGATCGGAGGGGCGGTACTCGATCCGGACGAGTCGGGGAGGCCGGCTCGAACCACGGGCCACGCCCAGGAGCCCGCCGAGCCGTTCGGCGGTGATGCGATCCTCGTCCCAGACATCGACGGTCACCCCCGGAACACCCTGGAACCGGGCGACGACGGCATCGGCCAACCGTTCCGGAGTGAGCGAGCTCGGCGGCTCGTTGACCAGGTCCCGTGCGAACGCCACCGATTCGGCGATGCGCGCGCCACGCCTGGCGCCCCTGGCCGCCTCCCCGGTGCGGTCGGACTCGGATGCGTGGAGCACGAGTGTGCTCAGCCCGCGGTCTACGTCGTGGGACTTGTGGCGGTCGAACCGGTAGGCGCCCAACATGCCTCCCACCGCCACCGCCTCGCCCGTCCGATCGGAGTCGATCAACCGGGGCGGAGGAAGGACGAACGCAGCAGTCGATCCGTGCCCGACTGCCCGGACGAAGGCGGCGGCTGCCCGGCGGAGGGCTTCTGTCCCCCGGTCACCGGCCAAGTTCACCTCGGGCCCGATCCCGACGAGCACGATATCGGGGCCCGGAGGAGACACGGCCCCATCGCTGAGGAGCGCCGTCTGGCCCACCTTGGCGGTGAAGTCCTGGCGAGAGCTGACCTGCTCGAGGAGATCGGGCAGAAGAGCATCAGGGAGCGCGTTGAGGGCGTCCTCGCCGACGGCAGGTCGCAGGCCCTCCGGACGGGACATGACCGGCACCCCCACAGCCACCACGTCGGACGAGCCGATTCGACCGGCCGGGGGGTCCGTACCCTCGCGGACCTCGAGATTCACCGCGTCTCCCCTGTTGGGGACGCGGAACCGCCTCCGGACGACCGTGTCGGCCGCCTTCCAGCCGGTTGACTGCGGGCGAGGAGGTGATGCTCGCCCTCGGTCCACCTCCCGAGCGCCCAGAGCAGATCGGAGAGACGGTTCAGGTAACGACCGACGAGGGACCCCTCGATGGGGGCGGCCACCCATAGCCGTTCGGCCCTGCGCACGACGGTGCGGGCGAGATCGAGGGTCGCCGAGATCCGATTGGCCCCCGGCACCACGAAGTCGGCCGGCATGTCGATGGTGCGGACGAGACGATCGATGTGCTCCTCCAGAGCCGCGATCATCCCTGCAGTCACCTCGGTCGAGCCGGGGACGAGCTTGGACCGATGGGCCGGGTCGGTGGCCACCTCGGCCATGAGCACGTAGAGTTCGCGCTCGAGCGAGGTGAGCAGGGCGTCGAGCTCGGAACCACTGTCCACCTCGGCGCGGGCGAGGCCGAGCACGGCCTGGGCCTCGTCGACGGTACCGTTCAGCTGCATCGATGCCTCGTCCTTGGCTACCCGCCCCCCGTACAGGCGACCGGTGGTGCCGTCATCGCCTGTCCTCGTGTAGATCTTCACCATGGTCGAATCACCATCCTGATGCTAAACGACCGGCTGCTCCGGCTCGGGCCGCATCATGGTCACAACAGCAGGTGCTCCCGGCCCGCTCCCCGCCGTTGGCGCACGGCACGATCGCCGGCACCCACCGTCACCGATAGCCTGTATGGGGAGATGAACGCTTCCGATTCCGCATCATCTGGATCATCGACCGGATCCGCATACCTACGCGCCGTCAACGAGCGGGTCGTCATCTTCGATGGCGCCATGGGGACCAACCTGCAGTTGGCCGGGCTCACCGCCGACGATTTCGGGGGACCGCAGCTCGAAGGTTGCAACGAGCTACTCGTGGTGACCAGGCTGGATGTCGTGGAGCAGGTCCACCGCTCATTCCTCGACGTCGGATGCGACGTGATCGAGACCGATACCTTCGGAGCCTTCGCCCCGGTGCTCGCCGAGTACGACCAGGCCCAGAGAGTCCGTGAGCTCAACCTGGCCGCCGTCGCCGTCGCCCGTCGGGCAGTCCAGTCGTACTCGACGGCCGATCGCCCGCGGTGGGTAGCCGGAAGCATCGGCCCTGGGACCAAGTTCCCGACGCTCGGCCAGATCCGGTACCGAGACGCCCGCGACGCCTACTACGAGCAGGCCCGCGCTCTGCTCGAAGGGGGTGTCGACCTGTTCGTCATCGAGACGGTATTCGATCTGCTCCAAGCCAAAGCGGCCATCAACGGGGTGCGCCGGGCAATGGCGGACGTGGGGCGGCGAGTGCCGGTCCAGGTTCAGGTCACCATCGAACTGACCGGCACCATGTTGCCCGGGACCGAGATCGGGGCCGCCCTGTGTTCACTGGCCGCCATGGACATCGATCTCATCGGGCTCAATTGCGCCACCGGGCCCGCGGAGATGTTCGAACCACTGCGATACCTGACCGCGCACTCCCCAGTGCCCGTCACCTGCCTCCCGAACGCCGGACTTCCCTCGGTGGTGGACGGGGCGATGCACTACGACCTCAGTCCGGACCAGCTGGCGGAATACCATCGGCAGTTCGTCAGTGAGCTCGGCGTCTCGGTGATCGGCGGCTGCTGCGGCACCACGCCATCGCATCTGGCGGCTGTGGTCGATGCCTGCGCCACGCTCGTTCCGACCTCCCGTCAGGTGGAGCCCGAGCATGGTGCCGCCTCGATCTACACCCAGGTTCCCTTCACCCAGGACTCGTCGTTCCTCGTGGTGGGTGAGCGAACCAACGCGAACGGTTCGAAGAAGTTCCGTCAGGCCATGCTGGACGACGACTGGGACACATGCGTCGCCATGGCCCGCGAACAGGTGAAGGAAGGTTCCCATCTCATCGACGTGTGTGTCGACTACACCGGGGCCGACGGGGTGGCCGACATGGACGAGATCGCCTCACGCTTCTCGACCCAGTCGACGGTTCCCCTGATGGTGGACTCCACCGAGGCACCGGTTGTGGAGACGGCCCTGTCGTGGATCGGGGGGCGAGCCGTCATCAATTCGGTGAACCTGGAGGAGGGGGACGACGAGGGAACCCGGCTCGACTCGTTCCTCGCCCTCGCCAAGGAATTCGGTGCGGCCGTCGTATGCACCTGTATCGACACCGAAGGACAGGCCCGCACCGCCGAATGGAAGCTGCGGGCCGCCCGCGCCATCCGTGACATCGCCGTCGGTCGTTACGGGCTCCGGCCCGAGGATCTACTCTTCGATGCGCTCGCCCTTCCACTGTCCACCGGCATGGAGGAGAGCCGCAAGGATGGAATCGAAACCATCGAGGGCATCCGCCGGATCAAGGAGGAGCTTCCGGGCGTATACACCATTCTGGGGCTGTCCAACGTCTCCTTCGGGTTGAACCCGGCAGCCCGCCAGGTGCTCAACTCGGTGTTCCTCCACGAGTGCGTCCAGGCCGGATTGGACGCCGCTATCGTGCATGCCTCGAAGATCCTCCCTCTGTCGAAGATCGACGAGGGGGCCCGCCAGATCTGCCTCGATTTGATCTACGACCGGCGGGGAGAAGGCTATGACCCGCTTTCCGCACTTCTGACCCTGTTCGAGGGGGTGTCGCCCACTGCGGCGGCGGCTACCGAGGACCGTTCGGGTTGGCCGGTCGAGCGGAGGCTCGAACAGCGCATCGTCGACGGGGACCGCAACGGTATCGAGGATGATCTCGATCAGGCCCTCGAACAAGGCTTCCGAGCGCTGGAGATCATCAATGACCATCTGCTCTCGGGGATGAAGACCGTCGGAGTACTGTTCGCCTCGGGCGAGATGCAACTTCCCTTCGTTCTCGGATCGGCCGAGACGATGAAGACTGCGGTAGCCCACCTCGAGCCGCACATGGAGAAGGCGGACCAAGGCGGCAAGGGCGTGATCGTCCTGGCCACGGTCAAGGGCGACGTGCACGACATCGGCAAGAACCTCGTCGACATCATCCTCACCAACAACGGCTACACCGTCAAGAACCTCGGGATCAAAGTGGGTATCTCCGACATGGTGGCTGCTGCCGAGGAGTCCGGCGCCGATGCCATCGGCATGAGCGGCCTTCTGGTCAAGTCGACCCTGATCATGCGCGACAACCTGGAGGAGCTGAAGCGGCGGGGCCTCTCTGACATCCCGGTGATCCTCGGTGGGGCCGCCCTCACCCGAACCTACGTGGAGCGGGACCTCCGCAAGATCTACGACGGTCGGCTCTTCTACGGCAAGGATGCGTTCGAGGGGCTGCGCACCATGGACCGGTTGGTAGAACTGGCCCGTTCCGGGCAAGACGATCCCGGGTTCGGCCGGATCGCCGGAGGTCGCGAACTCGGACCGCGAAAGAGCGAGCTCCGACGGCAGGCGGCGGCCGAGGCCGTGGCCCGAGGAGAGACGCTGCCGAGACGATCGCCGGAGGTCGCGACCGACAACCCGGTCTTCAAGCCTCCGTTCCTCGGAAGCCGGGTGGCCAGGGGCATGGCCATCGATGACCTCGCCTCCTTCCTCAACGAGACCGCACTGTTCCGCAACCACTGGGGCTTCCGGCCGGAAGGTGGAGAGGACGACGATGCCTTCAAGGAACGGATCCGGAGTCTTCTGCGGGCGCAGCTGGCCGAGGCCAAGGCCAAGCAGATCCTGGTCCCGCAGGTTGCCTGGGGGCATTTCGCCGCGAACGCCGACGGGAACGATCTCGTTCTGTACGAGGACGAGAGCAGGACAGCGGAGCTGGTGCGGTTCACGTTCCCCCGGCAGGTGACCGCACCCTGGCTGTGCATCAGCGACTTCTTCCGGCCGGTCGAGTCTGGAGAACCGGACTGGGCCAGCTTCCAGGTGGTCACCATGGGCTCCCGGGTGTCGGAGGAGACCGCTCGCCTCCGTGCCGATGATCAGTACCAGAACTATCTCTACCTCCATGGTCTGGGTGTCGAAATGGCCGAGGCGCTCGCCGAGTACTGGCACCTGAGGATCAGGGAGGAGCTCGGATTCGCCGGAGAGGACGGGCCCACGTTGACCGGACTGTTCCGACAGAAGTATCGGGGCGGGCGGTATTCATGGGGGTACCCCGCCTGCCCCGACCTCGAGGACAATGCCAAGGTGGCAGACCTGCTCGGTGCCGGGCGCATCGGCGTCGAGGTGAGCGACGGCTTCCAGCTGACGCCAGAGCAGACGACGACGGCCATCGTGTGTCACCATCCTCAGGCGAAGTACTTCGTGGCCTGAGCCGGCAGCTGCCCCTATCGAAGTGTCCGGACCGTCGCTACGATGGTTGGGAGCAGGGGGTGGGGACAGTGCACGATGAACTGGCAGTGGTCGAACTGGCCGTACGGGTCGAAGGGGTGCTGGCCACCTTCATCGCTCTCCTCGCCTTGGTGCTCGTCCTCACCAAGCTGAAGCGCAGGCACGACCAGAGGATCAGAAAGGCTGCGAGCGTGGGGTACTTCGACGCAGACGCCGCCCGCTTCGGGCCGTCCTGTGCCACGGGCGAGCCACTCCGGCCCGCCGGCGCCCGAAATCTGCCGCGGTTCGGCTTCCCAGCCGGTAACGGTCAGGGTTCGCACCTCCCGCCCCCGCCCTTTTCGGTACCCTCTTCGGACATGCCTCGAGCCAGATCGGTGCGATCGGGGCAGACGGATCGTCTCGTCGCCCCTCCGCCCGTCGATCCAACGCGGACCAACCCTCGATTGCCGCTCCGAGAGCACCGAGACCCGACGCAGCTGGAGGAGCGCCCCGACCTGCCGGCGGGCTAGGACGAACACCTGAGCGCCCGCCGATCGTACGGGTCGCATCAGAGAGCCAGAGTCTCACCGCCGTCGACGACGAGGGCCGCCCCGTTGACGAAACCTGCTGGCTGTGAACACAGGAAAGCCACCACCCGACCGAAGTCGCCCGGGTCGCCCATGGGTCCCACCCCTCCGAGCTCGCGCATCCGGTCGGTCGCATGCGGCCCAGGGCAACACAGATTGAGGGTGACGCCCCGTGCCTCCTCGGCCAGATCGTGGGCGGCCGTCTTCACCCAGGCCCACAGTCCGGTGCGTGCGGTGTTGGACAGGGCCAGCCGGGGGATGGGCTGAACCACCGAGTAGGAGGCGATGCAGCAGATCCGACCCCAACCTTGCCGGCCCATGACCGGCACCCCCGCGCGGACCAGCCGTATCGACGAGAGCAGGTTGGCGTTGAGCGCCGACTGGAGATCCTCGTCCTCCACATCGAGCGCCCGGCCCGGGGGTGGTCCACCGGCGTTGGCCACCACGATGTCCAAGCCGCCGAACGCCTCGACCGTGGCCTCCACCAGCATCCGAGGTACCGCCGGATCGGTGACATCTGCCGCCACCGTCTCGACGCGGGTGCCGCCGGCACGCAGTGCCGCTCCCGCCTCGTCCAGCGAGCCGTGGTCGCGTCCGCAGATCAGGACCTGGGCACCTTCGGCGACCAGGGCCTCGGCAGCCGCCCGCCCCAGTCCACGGGAAGCAGCCGTCACCAGCGCGGCCCGCCCCTCGATCCCGAGATCCATCAGACGTCCACCACCACCAGATCATGGTCCACACGGTTCACCGGTTCGGGCATCCCGTCCCCACCGATGACCACGATGTCCTCCAGCCGCATGCCGAAGCGTCCCGGAACGTAGATGCCGGGCTCGACCGAGAACGCATGACCGGGGACGAGCGGCTCCCGGTTCCCCACCACCAGGTAGGGGTCCTCGTGTTCCTCGATCCCGATGCCGTGGCCGGTACGATGGATGAAGTGGTCCCCGTACCCGGCGTCCTCGATGACTGAACGGGCCGCTCGGTCCACGTCCTCGGCGGGTACACCCGAGCACGCGGACCTGACCCCGGCCTCCTGGGCGAGACGAAGGACCTCATAACATTCCGAGATCTCGGGGTCGGGCTCGCCGGTCACCACCGTGCGGGTGATGTCCGAGCAGTAACCCACGTCGTCCCCGAGGGACCAGGAGCCGCCGAAGTCGCATACGACCGTCTCTCCTGCCCCGATCACCCTCGAACCCGGCTCATGATGAGGGCTCGCGGCATTGGGGCCGCTGCCTACGATGGCGAAGTTGACCCGGCGGTGACCCTCAGCGAGCAGCAAGGCACCGATCTCGTTCGAGACCTGGGCCTCGGTTCGGCCGACCAGGTCGATGTCGCCTGCCTGCAAGGAGGCGGCCACCCGGTCGGCGGCCGCTCCCGCCAGCCGGAGCGCCTCGACCTCCAGAGGGTCCTTGACGGCGCGGATGGGTCCGGTCACGGCCGACGAACTGGACCAACGGGCCGAAGGGAGCCGCTCCTCCAAGGCGAGCAGTGAGGTCGCCCAGGTGCGATCGGAGATGGCCAGGTGCGATCGCCCCAACTTGTCGGACAGCAGGCCCGTGACGAGTGACAGCGGGTTCTCGTCGTCCGCCCAGGCTTCGATCCGGAAGAGATCGCCTTCGGTGGGCACCCGCGGCGCCTCGAGGGCAGGGACGACGAGCACCGCTTCCCCATCACGGGGCAGCACGAGCACGGTGAGGCGTTCCAGGGGCATGGCCGTGTACCCGGTGAGCCACGGAAGGTCGGCCCCCAGGGAGAGCAGCAGTGCACCCACCCCCACCTCCTCCATCCGGGTCAGCACTCGGGAGATCCGAGAGCGTCTCGCTTCGACGGCGCCGGTGGCGGACGCATCCATGCTCACACCAGTGCCGCCGGCTGTAGGCCGGAACCTGATGCGAGGCAGGATGCGGCAGCAGCCTCACGTGCGTGGTAGCTCGATCGGGTGAGCGGGGATGCCTGAACGTGGGCGAATCCCATGGAGGCAGCCGCCCGGGTGATGACGTCGAATTCGTCGGGGGTCCACCACCGGGACACCGGTAGGTGCCTGGTGCTCGGACGCAGGTACTGGCCCACCGTGACGATGTCCACGCCCACGGCCCGTAGATCGGCCAGCGCCGAGAGCACCTCGTCCATCTGTTCGCCCATCCCGACGATCAACCCCGACTTGGTCGTCAGGCCGGCGTCTTTGGCCCGGGCCAGCACGGCCAGGCTCCGGGCATAGCCGGCCGAGGGTCGAACGGCTCGCTGCAGGCGAGCGACGGTCTCCAGGTTGTGATTGAGCACGTCGGGAGAGGCGTCGAAGATGGTACGCAGCGCGACACGTTCGCCCTTGCAGTCGGAGATGAGCACCTCGACCACCGTCGAGGGTGAGCGCTGTCGAATGGCGGCAATGGTGGCGGCGAAGGCGCCTGCTCCGCCGTCGGACAGATCGTCGCGCGCCACGCAGGTGACAACGGCGTGTGCCAGGCCCATGCGTTGCACGGTTTCCGCCAACCGTGCCGGTTCCGAGGTGTCGAGCGCCAGGGGGCGTCGGGTGTCGACCTGGCAGAAGCCGCAGGCGCGGGTGCACCGAGATCCGTTGATCATGAACGTGGCGGTCCCATCGGCCCAGCACTCGTAGATGTTGGGACAACCGGCCTCCTCGCACACCGTGACCAGATCATTGCGACGGAGCTCCTGGCGGAGATCGAGGAACCCGCTCTCCATGCGCGCGGGGACCCGCATCCAGGTTGGTTTCCGGGCGGTGGTGCCCAATCCACCGGCTGGCTCGATACCTGCTCGACGCAGCCGACGGTCGAGGGACCGTTCACCCCTGGTGTCCCCGAACGCCACCGCAACCGGTTTCGGATCATTGGTACCCCTCGGCTCCGGCAGAGGGTGGACTCGGGACGACCGGGAGCTCGAGGTCGCCGGGCTATCCCGCCGAGAGCCGGCGTCGGTCACTCTCTGGACGTCCTCGATCGGGCCCCAGGTGGCATCCGCCGAGGCGATGACCGCATCGAGCACCTCGGGTATGGTCGCCGGAATGCCTTCCGCCTCGAGTGACGTCACCCCGAACCCGACGATGCCGCAAGGCACGATGTGTTTGAACATGGCGAGGTCGGTTGTGACGTTGAGGGCGAACCCGTGGGTGGTGCGACCCTTGGAGGTCCGGACCCCGACGGCGCAGACCTTGCGCGGTCCGGTCCCCGATTCGGTGCTGCCACCGTCCGGTCCGATCCAAACTCCCGGAAAGCCCTCGAGCCGACCGACACTTCCGGGGGGAGACCCGAGCGCCAGCAGTGCGTCGATCACCATCTGCTCGACGAGATGGACGTGTCCTACCCCCCGCTCCATCCCGGAACCGATGGTGAGCAGCGGGTAGCCAACGAGCTGGCCCGGACCGTGGTAGGTGACATCCCCTCCTCGGTCCACGTGCACGAGCTCGGCTCCGACCGCGGCCGGATCGCAGAGCACGTGGTCGGGATCACCGCTTCGACCGATCGTGTAGACGGGCGGATGCTCGAGGAGCAACAGATAGTCCTCGTCGCTCCGCGCGCTCAGGGCGCGCTGCAGGTCCCACGCCTCGCGGTAAGGGACCCGTCCCAGCCAGCGGACCTTCACGGTCGACCGGACCGATCCGAGCTGGACGACAGCAGTTGGCTAGAGCTCACCGGCCCAGTCGCGTTCGTCGAGGATACCGGCGAACCGTGCCAAATACCGGGCAACGTAGGCCCCGTCTACGGCACGGTGGTCGAAGCTCATGGCGACCAGTCCGACGGAGTGGATGGTGATCGATTCCGTCCCGTCGGGTAGCTCCACCACGACGGGCTTGCGGGAGACTCCGTCGGTCGAGAGGATGGCCACTTGAGGCTGGTTGATGATCGCTCCGGTGATCAGCGTGCCGAAGGGTCCTGCGTTGGTGATGGAGAAGGTGCCACCGCTGATGTCGTCGAGACTCAGCCGCTTGGTCCTCGATCGATCGGCGACGTCGCGGACACGCCGGGCCATGCCCCGCAGGTTCAGCTCTTCAGCATTGTGGACGACGGGGACGATGAGGCCCTCGTTGTCGAGGTCGACGGCGATGCCCAGATTGATGTCCCGATGCACGATGAGGGCGTCATCACCGATCGACGAGTTGAGGTTCGGAAATTCGGCAAGAGCCTCCACCGCAGCTCGGGCGGCGAAGGCCAGATAGGTGAGGCCGAACCCCTCTTCGGCCCGGAACCGCTCACCGAGGGTCCGGCGGACCTGCTCCACCCGTTCGTAGTCGATCTCCTTCACCATCAGGGTGTGGGCCGAAGTGGCCTTGGAGCGAACCATGTGCTCCGCGGTACGCCGGCGGATATTGGTGAACGGGACGACGATGTCCCGCTCCGCGGGCGCCGGGGCCAAAGGAGTCACGGTGGCCTGCTGTCGTTCAGGTTGTCGGCGGTCACGTCCGGCCGGAGGGGATGCGGAGGCTGAGGTGCTCGGGGCCGGTTGCCGACCTGCGATGTTCGGCACCGGAGTGGGTCGTACGACCGATCCGGACGCGGCGAGGTCGATCGCCTCCTCGACGTCGGCCCGGGTGATGCGACCTCCGAGACCGGTCCCTTCGATGCCGGCGGGGTCGAGCTCGTGCTGGACCAACAACTTGCGCACCACCGGGGACAGCACCGGCGCGCGACCATAGGTGTCGGAGCTGCCGACCGGGCTACCGCCGTCGGCCTTGCCACCGCCGTCTGCTGCGGGCGCCGGTACGTCTTGGTCCGCTGGTACGTCCCGCGTCCCGACAGCGTCCGAGGCGGCACCGTCACCGATCACCGCCAGCCGGGCCCCGACATCGACGGTGTCACCCTCCTCCACGATGATCGCGGTGAGTACACCGGCTGACGGTGAAGGCACCTCGGAGTCCACCTTGTCGGTGGACACTTCGAAGAGGGGTTCGTCCCGCTCGACCGTGTCGCCGACTGACTTGTACCACTTGGTGATTGTGCCCTCGGTCACCGTCTCTCCGAGTTGCGGCATGGTCACGTCAGCCAACGTGCAGCCCCCTTCCGGTCAGGGCCAGCATCGTCTCACCGAACGACTCGGACAGCGACGGATGTGGCTGGATGTACTGCGCGACCTCCTCGGCCGTCGCCTCCCAGTTGACAGCGAGATAACCGGCACCGAGCTGCTCGGTCACCCACGGTCCAACCATGTGGACGCCGAGCACCCGCCCGGTCGTCCCGTCGGGTCGCCGTTCGGCGACGACCTTGACCAGGCCGTCGGTGTCGCCGATGATCCGGGCACGGCTGTTGCCACCGAACGGGTCCTTCTTCACGATCACCTCGAACCCTGCGTCGCGGGCCTGGAGTTCGGTCAGGCCGGCGAATGCCACTTCAGGATGGCAGTAGATGGCCCAGGGCACACGGTCGTAGGCGACCGGAACCACCGGCTCACCGAGGACTCCCTTGATGGCCACGATGGCTTCGGCAAACCCCACATGGGCGAGCTGCGGGGTCCCCGCTGCAACATCCCCGACCGCGTACACCCCGTCCGCTCCGGTTCGCATCACCTCGTCGACGACTACGAACCCTTGGTCGTCGAGCTCGACACCCGTCCCGGAGGCCAACAGCCCCTCGGTCCGGGGGCGTCGACCCACCGACACGACGGCGGCGTCCACGGCCAGCTTTTCGCCTCCGTCATAGGCGATGACCGTCCCGCTTCCCGAGGGGTCCGGTGTGTGGCCCTCGATCCGTGACCCGGTCTTCACGTCGATCCCCCGCTTGCGGAAGGAGCGGGAGACGGCCCGTACGACATCTTCGTCGCAACCGGCCAGGATGGTGTCGAGGGCCTCGAAAATGGTGACCGCGCTCCCTAGATCCGAAAGGAACGAGGCGAACTCGCAGCCGATGGCACCGCCACCGATCACCGCTACGGACGCCGGCAGCTCGTCCAGGTCCAGCACTTCGTCGGAAGTCATAACAAGTCGCCCGCGAACCTCGAAGCCGGGGATCGTCTTCGGCACCGAGCCTGCGGCCAGCACGATGCTCGTTCCGGTCAGCACGGTGGTCGTCCCTCCGGGGCCAACGACCTCGACCTGATGCCCCCTGAGCAGCCTGCCCCTCCCGGGGAAGGTGACGACGTTCCGACCCTTGAGCAGCCCTTCGAGACCATGGAACAGCTGATCCACCACCTGGTCCTTGCGGGCCTGGCTGACCGCGAAGTCGACGCTGACCCGACCTCGGTGTTGGTCTCCCACGGGACCGCTCGACGCACCGACACCGAACGCCGCGGCGTTGCCCACCGTACGGGACACGGTCGCCGTCTCCAGGAACTCCTTGGCGGGCACGCAGCCGCGATGGAGGCAGGTCCCCCCGACCTTGTCGAGCTCCACGATCGCGACGGACAGGCCCGCGGACGCTCCGTAGAGGGCGGCGGCGTAGCCACCCGGCCCACCCCCGACCACCACCACATCGAACGTACGGTCTTCTTCACCCTCCGGCCGGCTCTCCCCCGGTGCCGATCCATCGCCTGTCACCTTCGGTACCGTGGAAACCACCTCCGTCATCAGGGGAGAACGTGCCTACCGATCGCCATCAGCCTATCGGGCGCGCACCGGACGACGACCACACCACGGTCGTCGTCCACCAGGGATTGCCAGTGGTCCCGAAACGACGGAGAACAGCTGACCTGCGGTCCGAACCGATGAGCTCAGGACAGCACGCGCCGGCGAAAGTTGCGGAGGCCGAGGCCGAGGAAGAGCACCAGGAATCCGAGCAGCACCGGATAGATGATGTAGAGATGCATGTGGGGCGCATCGGTGAATGCGGCCCGCATTCCCTCGTTGACGTAGATGAGCGGGTTGATGAGGACCACGGTCTGCAACCAGTGCCAAGCTCCCACCTTGACCGGGGCGAGCCGGGTCCATTCGTAGTAGGTGCCACCGAGGAAGGTCACCGGCAGAATGATGAATCCGAACATCAATCCGATGTTCCGGGGTTCGAAGCTCGTGCCGAGGAGCAGACCGAGCGAGGCCATGGTCACGCAGGCCAACGGGATCAGGGTGACGATGACCCACCAGGTCAGGTTCAGATGCGCTTCCACCCCCTGTGCGTGCACCACGGAAGCGATGGGCAGGACGATGATGGCGGAGATCAACCCCTGGACCGCCCCCGACAGCACTTTGGCCAGGGCCACCAGCCAGATGGGGCATGGAGCCTGGACACGATCCTCGATCTCCCTGGTGAAGCCGAACTCCTGGGACATGATCAAGGCCACCGATTGAACGCCCTGGAAGAGGATCGAGATTCCCACCACTCCGGGCACCAACAGCGTGGCGAACGCAGATTGGGCGGCGGGACCGGCCCCGCCGATGCCCTGCCCGATCTTCGGGAACACATAGAGGAAGACGAAGCAGAGCAAGAAGGGTTGTACCAGCACCCGGATCACGAACTCGATCAAGTGCTTGCGCAGCACCACGAGGTCGCGAAGCACCAGAGCCCACAACGCCGACCTCGAAGCGTCGAAGGTGGAGCGGAGAGGAACGTCTCCGATTCTTGTGGCCGGCGCCTTTCTGGCGCCGGAGCCGGTACCGGTGGTGACGCCCATCAGTCCCGCAACTCCTTACCGGTCAGCTTGATGAAGACCGTCTCGAGAGTCGGCTCGCTTATCGAGAGGTCGGCAACCGGAAATCCGGCGTCTTCGGCCGCAGCCACCACCCTCGGCAGCAGCCGGTCGCTGCCCTTGACGTCGAGCTCGACGGTGCCTTCAGTGACCCGCGAGTGGGTCACGCCAGGGATCCCAGAGGCCAGGATTTCGGCCAGATCGTCGGGTTGGCCAGAGGTGGTGACCGTGATGATCGTGTCGGCGTCGACCTGCTGCTTGAGCATGTCCGGGGTGTCGAGGGCGAGGATCCGGCCCTTGTCCATGATCGCCACCCGTCCACAGAGTTGGTCGGCCTCTTCCATGTAGTGGGTGGTGAGCATGATGGTCTGTCCCTCGCCGTTCAGCTCCTGGAGCGTTTCCCACAGGGCAAGACGGCTCTGGGGGTCGAGCCCGGCGGTGGGCTCGTCGAGAAAGAGCACCGCGGGCCGGTGAAAGATCGCCCGGGCCACCATGAGTCGTTGGGCCATCCCGCCGGACAGCGCGTACACCGAGGCCTCGGCCCACTTCTCGAGCTGGAACTTGGCCAAGAGGTCCGACGCCGTGCGGCGCGACTGCGCGGCCGAGATGCCAAAGAGCCTGCCGTGGAAGTAGAGGTTCTCCCAGACGGTGAGCTGGCGGTCGAGGGTGTTCTGCTGGCTGACGATACCCAGGATCTGCTTTGCCTGCGCTGGGTGCGCCACGACGTCGATCCCTCCGACCGTCGCCCGGCCCGAGGTCGGGATCACCCTGGTGGTGAGCATGCCGGCCGTCGTCGTCTTGCCCGCCCCGTTCGGACCGAGCAACCCGAAGATCTCGCCACGGCCCACAACCAGATCGAGGTGGTCGACTGCGCTGAAATCGGCACCGTCGTAGATCTTGGTCAGCTCGACCGTCCTGATGACCGGGTCGTCGCCCGATCGCGGTGCGGCAAGGACAGGTTCCATCGTGGCGGTCACCGTCGACCGCCCTTCCTCGACGCAATCACCCGAGGTTCACTTGGGCGGCATCCGGATCCCGCCGTCCAGCCGTATCACCTCGGCATTCAGATAGCTGTTGGTGGCAATGTGAGCGACCAGCTCTCCGTACTCGGCGGGAACTCCGAGCCGCATTGGGAAGTTGACCGACCGACCGAGTGCCTCCCGCTGCTCGTCGGGGAGCATCGCCAAGAGCGGGGTATCGAACAGTCCCGGGGCGATGGCCACCACCCGGATACCCACCACGGCCAGGTCCCGGGCGGCCGGAAGGGTCATCCCGACGACCGCCCCCTTCGAGGCCGAATAGGCCAGTTGACCAATCTGGCCGTCGAAGGCGGCCACCGATGCGGTGTTGACGATAACCCCTCGTTCTCCGTCGATTTGAGGCTCGGTGGCGGATATGGCCGAAGCCGCCTTGGTCATCACGTTGAAGGTGCCGATGACGTTGAGGTTCTGGATGAACTGGAACGGCGCCAGATCGTGGGGTGATCCGTCACGGTTGATGACCCGACCGACCCAACCTGTGCCGGCACAGTTGACTGCGATCCGGAGATTTCCTCCTTCTGCTGCCTGGTCGACTGCCTTCTGGCAGTCCGCCGGATCGGTTACGTCACCGGCGACTACGTTGGTGCCGGCACCGAGCTCCGCCACCACCGCCTTCGCCCCTTCTTCGTTTCGGTCGAACACCGTCACCCGTACACCGAGCTCGGCGAGCTTGCGTGCCGTGGCGGCACCCAGACCCGAGGCACCACCAGTCACTACTGCCGAGCATCCCTGGATCTCCATGCCAGCAGGTTACGGGAGAGCCAGTCCCCAGCCAAACCCACCCAGAATGGAGCAGTCGCGACCGGATCGGGGGCCTGCCACTGGGCCGCCGCCTACTGGGCCGCCGCCTGCTGGGCCGCCGCCTGCTGTGTGGCCATCAGGTCGACCAGGTCGTTCATCCGGTCACCGGAATGTCCCTTCACCCATTGGAAGATGACCGACCGGTCGTCATCCAGCGCGAGGGGGAGGAGGGCCTTCCAGAGATCCTGGTTGGCCACGGGATTCCCCTGCGAGTTCCGCCAGCCACGGCGATTCCAGCCGTCCCACCACCGCTGTCGGAAGCAGTTGACGACGTAGGTCGAGTCGCTCACCACGCAGACCGGCCCGGCAAGCGTCTCGAGCGCCCGCAGCACGGCGGTGACCTCCATCCGCTGGTTTGTCGTCTCCGGCTCTCCTCCGCTGTCCGACGCACCGCCGTCGACCGCCCATGCCCATCCCCCCGGTCCCGGATTTCCGAGGCATGAGCCGTCGGTGTAGACGACGGTACGTGTCGGGTCGCGATCACTGTTCATGACCACAGCTTGCCCGTTGATCACCACCTTGCGCACCGGAGCGCTCTTTCGCCCGACCGGCGACCGTGGGACGATGGACAGGTGCTCTTCGACGGCGTTAGCCACCAGTTGCCGGACGTCGATCCATCCGAGACGGAGGAATGGCTGGCGGCCTTCGATGACATCGTCGACGGGCCGGGCCGTTCGCGGGCACGCTACCTTCTGATGCGGATCCTCGAGCGGGCCCTCCAGAGGCAGGTCGAATTCCCGGCCACGGTCTCCACCCCCTACGTCAACACCATCCCGGCGGACGAGGAACCGGAGTTCCCCGGTGACGAGTATCTCGAGCGGCGTATCCGGGCGTACATCCGTTGGAACGCGGCGGTCATGGTGGTACGGGCCAACGTCCGCTCGGAGTCCATCGGCGGCCACCTGTCCACCTATGCCAGTTCGGCCGCACTGTATGAGGTCGGCTTCAACCATTTCTTCCGGGGAAAGGGTGGCGGGCGCCCCGGGGACCAGATCTATTTCCAGGGACACGCCTCGCCCGGCATCTACGCCCGCGCCTTCGTCGAAGGGAGGCTGTCCGAGAGCCAGCTGGATGCATTCCGTTTCGAGGTGGGGGGCGATGGCCTCTCCTCCTACCCGCACCCGCGCCTCATGCCCCACTTCTGGGAGTACCCGACGGTCTCCATGGGACTCGGACCGATCAACGCAATCGGGCAGGCCCATGTGGCCCGCTACCTCAGAGCACGTGACATTGTGGACACCACAGACAGCCGGGTGTGGTGCTTCGTGGGGGATGGCGAGTTCGATGAACCCGAGACCTTGGGCGCCCTCGGCATGGCCGGTCGGGAACACCTGGACAACCTCACCTTCGTGGTGAACTGCAACCTCCAGCGCCTCGACGGCCCGGTCAGGGGCAACGGCAAGATCATCCAGGAGCTCGAAGCGCTCTTCCGGGGAGCGGGCTGGAACGTCATCAAGGTGATCTGGGGCCGCACCTGGGACCGACTCTTGGCTCTCGATGTCGACAGCCTCCTCCTGAACAAGATGAATGCGACGGTCGACGGTGAATTCCAGAAGTACGCCACCGAATCGGGGGCCTACATCAGGGAGCACTTCTTCGGGCCTGACCCGCGTCTCAAAGCTCTGGTGGCCGATCTCGGCGATGATGCCTTGCAGGCCCTTCCCCGGGGCGGCCATGACTACAGGAAGCTCTACGCCGCCTACCGGGCGGCCACAGAACAGGTGGGCGCTCCGACCGCCATCCTGGCCAAGACGATCAAGGGCTGGACGCTCGGGCCCGAGATCGAAGCCCGCAATGCGACCCACCAGATCAAGAGGCTGACCAGGGCGCAGCTGCTCACTCTGCGGAACCGGCTGTTTCTCCAGCAGGAGATTCCCGACGAGGCCCTCGACTCCGACCTTCCTCCCTACTATCGCCCCGATCCCGACTCGAAGTCGGGGCGCTACCTGGCGGCGAGACGCGATGCGCTCGGCGGTCCGCTGCCACTTCGCCTCGACCGGTCGCGACCACTCGACCCCCCACCTCAGGCCACGTTCTCCGATCTACTGGCCGGGTCGAGCAAGCAAGCGGCCTCGACGACCATGGCTTTCGCCCGTCTGCTGCGCGCGCTTGTCCGTGACCCGTCGGTGGGTCGACGAATCGTTCCAATCGTTTCGGACGAGGCCCGCACCTTCGGGCTGGAATCGATCATCAGCGAGGTGGGGATCTATGCCCCCGAGGGCCAGCGGTACACCCCCGTGGACGCCGGGCTAGCGCTCCATTACGCCGAGAGTGCCGACGGCCAGGTCCTAGAGGAGGGCATCTCCGAAGCGGGGGCCACCGCCTCCTTCACGGCGTTGGCCACCTCGTACGCCACCTGGGGCGAGCCGATGATCCCTTGTTACCTCTTCTACTCGATGTTCGGCTTCCAGCGGGTCGGCGATCTGCTCTGGGCCCTGGCCGATGCCCGGGGACGCGGATTCCTCCTTGGTTGTACCGCCGGTAGGACGGCGCTCAATGGCGAAGGGCTCCAGCATCAGGACGGACAGTCACTCCTGTTGGCCTCGGCCGTGCCGAGCGTCGCCGCCTACGACCCGGCCTTCGCCTACGAGCTGGCCGTCATCGTCGAGGACGCCATCAAGCGGATGACAGGTCCGAATGCGGAAGACCGCTACTGGTACCTCACCCTCTACAACGAGAACTATCCGATGCCCGCGCTCGCTGTCGACGGTGAGGAAGCCGACCGGATACGAGGCGGGATCATCGCCGGTATGTACCGGCATCGCCCCCGAAGCGCCCCCGTGCAACATGACGAGATCGTCCCCCCTCCGCCGAATTCACCGAAGGCGGGGAAGAAGGCGAAGACCAGGAAGCACCGTGGCCCTCCTCACGCCACATTGCTCTTCTCCGGGCCCACCTGGCGCGCGGCCACGGAGGCCAAAGACCTGCTGGCTGACGACTGGTCCGTGGACACCGATCTCTGGTCGGTGACCTCGTACAAGGCCCTGCGCGAGGACGCCCTGTCCGCCGAGCGCTGGAACCGGCTGCACCCTTCGGCTCCCAGGCGTACCCCGTTCGTGACCGAGTGCTTGTCGGGTGGGACTGGTCCGGTCGTCGCGGTCACCGAGTACATGCGCTCTGTCCCCGATCAGGTCGCACGATGGGTCGCCCGGCCGTACACGTCGCTCGGGACCGACGGCTTCGGACGGTCGGATACCCGCGAGGTGCTGAGGCGATTCTTCGAGATCGACGCCGCGCACCTGGTGATCGCAGCTCTCTCCGGACTCGAACGGGACGGCTGGCTTCCGGGGGGGACCACCGACAAGGCTCTGGCCCGTTACGGGGTGGACGCCGGATCTCCCGACCCGTGGTCTGCCTGAGCGGCAGGTAGCGCCGGTCGGGCGCCGACCCCCCTACGCCCCTACACTCCTGGCATGGCTCACGGCCTCCGTCTGACCGGCGACACCGAAGCCGACTGCCTCCTGACCGAGGATCCGCTGGCCCTGCTGATCGGCATGGTGCTCGACCAGCAGATTCCCCTCGAGCGCGCGTTCGCCGCTCCGAGACAGCTGAGGGACCGGCTCGGCCGTGAGCTGGATGCCGGCGAGCTGGCCGCCATGGAACCTCGGGAATTGGTCGATCGATTCAGCGAGAAGCCGGCTCTACACCGGTTCCCCAAGTCGATGGCCGGGCGGGTCCAGGCGTTGTGCACCGCTGTCGTCGAGCGGTTCGACGGGGACCCGGCAGCCGTGTGGAGCAGCGTAGGTGACGGTGAGGAGTTGCTCGGCCGGGTGGAGTCGCTCCCCGGATTCGGGGAGCAGAAGGCCAGAATCTTCGTCGCCCTGCTGGGTAAGCAGCTCGGTGTGCGACCTGCTGGATGGCGGGCTGCAGCGGAACCCTACGGTGAGCCGGACACCTTCATGTCGGTGGCCGACATCGATTCCCCCCAGGCACTGGTCAAGGTCCGGCAGTACAAGCAGGAGCTGAAGGCAACGGCCAGGGCGAGTGCTGTCACCCGGTGATGACCGGGTCTCTTGGGGACGGGAGCAGGTGACCGGGTCTTTTGGGGACGGGAGCCACTGGGATATCGGCGCCCGACGCCTCTATCTCTGCACGCCGGACCGGCCAGACCTCGAAGAGTTCGTCGCCGCGTGCATCGACGGTGGCGTCGATATCGTCCAGCTACGGGAGAAGCACCTCTGCGACGAGCGCCTTCTGGAACGGGCCGAGGTCGTCCAGGCGGTGTGCCGCGGCCGCCGGGTCCCCTTCATCGTCAACGACCGACCCGATCTGGCCGCAGAGATCGGGGCCGACGGGGTCCATGTAGGCCAGGACGACACCTCTCCGGTGGACGCCCGACGGATCCTGGGTGAAAGGGCGATCGTCGGCCTGTCCACCCATGAGCCCGACCAGCTGGCCGCGGCCTGCGGGGAGGGATCTTCCGGCGCCGATCCCGTACCGGTGGACTACCTGTCTGCCGGACCAGTGACCCCGACCCCCACCAAACCAGGGCGCCTCGGAACCGGTGTCGGGTACATCGGTGCGGCCGTCAGAAGGTCCCCCTGGCCGGTGTGGGTGACCGGCGGCGTCGAACCCTCGACCGTGGGCCCACTGGTCGAGGTCGGCGCCCGTCACTTCGTCGTCGTTCGATGGCTGACCGACGCTCCCGATCCCGAGACGCGGTCGCGTCAGCTCCGCTGCGCCATCGACGACGCCATCGACGACGCCATCAGCTGCCCCGGTGACGAGGGACACTGAGCCTGCCGCCCGGGGGGACCGGCGCGGCGACCCCGTCGCCTACGAGCTCACGACTCGGGAGCCGGGCGGGAGTGCCACCGCGGGCGAGGTCCCCACCCCGGAGATCACCAGCCGGACCGACGAGCTGCTGACTCCTAAGAAGACCTCCGACACGTAGCGACCCGAGACGGTGAAGGTGAAGTGGCCGGTCTGACCGGAACGGCGTATGGAGAACGAGTAGGTCGAACCGGCTTGCTGGATGTTCCGTCCGAGGGCGGCATAGGACAAGTAGCCACGCGCCGGATCGAGGGCCTTGGCCCCCTGGCCCGCCTGACGGAAGAAGGTGAGATGAGCCGGAACCGCATTTGAGGGCACGCTCCGGCTCTGGTACTCGAACGAACCGATCACGTACACATAAGTCCGTCTGGCTCCGGATTCGACGTACCCACCGAGACGGTCGGGCGCCTGGTACACGAGGTGATCGGTCTGGTTTCCCTGAGGGGTACTCTCGGTCACCACCTGGGTGTACCCACTGGCCTTCAAGGTGTTGGCGACCGCTTTGGGGAGCGGTACCCCCGAAGGTGCCTGGGAGACACCGAGGACTGCACCGCCCACTCCGAATACGACGACCAGCCCGAGCAGGAGCCAGCCGGTGAGAAATCTCGGCTCACGCATCTCGTCGCCGCCCTGACCGCTTCTCAGATCCCGATGCGCTGGGCGAGCTGTTCACGGTGATATGCCGGATCGCCCAACATGAGCTCCGAAGACTTCGCCCGCTTGAAGTAGAGATGAGCCGGGTGCTCCCAGGTGAAGCCGATCCCGCCATGGATCTGGATGGTCTCGGCGGCGGCGTGGAAAAAGGCCTCGGAACAGTACGATTTCGCCAGGCTCGCCACGACTGGAAGCTCGTCCGAGTCTTCCGCTGCCGCCCAGCCGGCATAGTAGGCGGCCGACTTGGCGGACTCCACCTCGAGGAGCATGTCGGCACACTTGTGCTTTATCGCCTGGAAGCTGCCGATCGGACGACCGAACTGGATGCGGGTCTTGGCGTAATCCACCGAGATGTCGAGGCAATGCTGGGCACCGCCGACCTGCTCGGCCGCCAGCGCCACCGCCGCCAGATCGAGGGTCTTCGTCAGCCCGGTGCCGGCCTCGCCGTCGGCCCCGATAAGACGGGCCGGGGTGTCGACGAACTCGAGCCTGGCCTGCTTGCGGGTCTGGTCCATGGTTGGAAGGGCGGTCCGGCTGAGCCCTCCGGCCGTCCCGTCCACAGCGAAGAGCGAAAGGCCGGCCGACGTCCGGCCCAACACGAGGACCAGGTTGGCGGTGTGGCCGTCGATCACGAACGACTTGTGGCCGTTCAGCTTCCATTGTCCTTCCGAATGCACTGCCTCGAGCGTGATGCCGTCGGCATCCCAGCGGCCAGTGTCCTCGGTGAAGGCCAGGGTGGCGATTGTCTCTCCCGAGGCGATACCCGGAAGGAGCTCCGCCTTGGCCTCGTCGTCTTCGGAGGTGAGGATGGCATTGGTACCGAGGGCCACGGTGGAGAAGAAGGGTGCGCAGAGCAGCGACGCCCCCATCTCCTCGAGCACGACGATCAGCTCGACGTAGGTGAATCCCGATCCCCCGAACTGTTCGGGGATTGTGAGGGACTGGAGGCCGAGCTGTTCGGCCATCTGCGTCCAGACCCCCCGGTCATAACCTTCCGTGGTCTCCATGAGCCGGCGGACCTCCGTCTCGGGCGACTTGTCCTCCAGAAATCGGCGTACCGATCGGCGGAGCTCGTCCTGCTCATCGCTGAAGGCGAAATTCATCCTTGCTCACTTCCTCTGAGAACCCTGCCTGTCTACCAGAAGCAGCGAGACCCTGACCAACGAGTCGCCATGGGAAAGTAGGCTCGGGTCCGGACGGACCGGGGAGGTTCCCGATGGCAGTAGCCACCAAGGTCGACTATGAAGACGCTGCGGTGGAGGTTCATCGCCTGGTGGTCGGCCCTGTCGACAACAACGTCTACGTGATCCGTTGCCGTGCGACCGGAGCGTCGCTGCTCATCGACGCCGCGAACGAACACGAAAAGCTGCTCGAGGTGTGCCGGGCGCTCGACGTGCGACGGGTTGTCGAGACCCACGGTCATTGGGACCACATCCAGGCGGTCGAGGCCGTGCGGGCGGCCGGGATCGACGTGGCGGTCACCGACGCCGACATGCTCCCCTCATACGATCAGCTGCTGGAAGACCGGTCGGTTCTCACGGTGGGTCGCCTCCGGATATCCACCATCGCCACACCCGGACACACCCCGGGTTCGATGTGCTTCGCGGTGGAGGGGACGCCTCTGCTGTTCACGGGCGACACCCTTTTCCCCGGGGGCCCCGGCAACACCTCCTTCGAGAACGCCGACTTCGACACCATCATCGAGTCGATCGACGGTCGGATCTTCACCGAGTTCGGTCCGGACACCCTGGTGCTGCCCGGCCATGGCGCCGGAACCACCATTGGTGCCGAGTCACCGCATCTCGACGAATGGGTATCCCGGGGCTGGTGATCGCTGCCCGCCCGCTCCACCTCCGCTGGCGCGAATCGGTCGGCGACGGGATCACACCGCAGTCGAGGGACGGCGCGGCTCTCTGATCAGCTCGATCTCGGGAGGGAGCCCGACGATCGACAACCCCCCGGCTACCTCTGATCCGACCTCGATAGTGACGTGCGATCCGGCCAATGGGATGCCCGCCACCTTCAGGTAGTCGATCTCCTCCGGAAGGTTGGGCGAGAGCCAAGTCCTGCCGTACGGCACCCACGGGTCCAACCGCAGCAGGGTCCGGAGGCAGAGTAGGGGTGAGGCGGCGGACCAGGCCTGAGGTGAACACGAGGTGGGGTAGCCGACCGGCACGGTCAGCTCTGAACGGTCGAGCCCGCTGAACAGCTCCGGGAGTCGTCCACCGCCCACGGCAGCGGCGTCGAAGAGCCCGAAGATGAGTTTCTGGGCGGCCGCATCGAAGCCGTAGCGGGCCAGGCCCGCCGCGACGATGGCCGTGTCGTGCGGCCATACCGAGCCACAGTGGTAGCTGATCGGGTTGTAGCCCCCACTGTCATCAGCCAGAGTTCGCAGGCCCCATCCGGTGAACATGGTCGATCCGATCAAGCGCTCCGCCACCCGCTGGGCCTTGTCCTCGTCCACGATTCCGGTCCACAAGCAGTGCCCGATGTTGGAGGTGAGTGAGTCGATCGGCCGCTTGTCGCCGTCGAGCCCGACTGCGAAGAACCCACGGTCCTCGAGCCAGAAATCCCGGTTGAAGGCGGCCTTCAAATGTGTGGCTTTGGCCCGAAACCTCTCGTAGACCGCGGTGTCCCCCACCTCGAAGGCGAAATGGGCGGTCGCCAGATAGGCGCCGTAGGTGTATGCCTGCACCTCGCACAGGGCGATGGGGGCGGTGGCGACCGACCCGTCCGCATAACGGATCCCGTCCCAGCTGTCCTTCCAACCTTGGTTGGCGAGCCCGCTCCCTGTGCCCCGCTGATATTCGACATAGCCGTCGCCGTCGGCGTCTCCGAACCGCTCGATCCATTCGATGGCCCGAGCCGCATTGGGAAGCAGCTCGTCGACCAACTCCCGCGCCACGCCCCAGCGACGCATCTCACCGAGAAGCATCACGAAGAGTGGAGTGGCGTCGGCCGTTCCGTAGTAGATGCTTCCCCCGCCGAGTGACAGCGAGGCCGCGTCGCCGAATCGCATCTCATGCAGTATTCGCCCGGGCTCCTCGTCGCGACGCGGATCGACGTCCTCCCCCTGGAACCGGGCCAGGGTCTGGAGTACGCCGCGGGCCAGATCGGGGTCCACCAGGAGCGCCATCCAGGCGGTCAGCAGGGAGTCCCGACCGAAAACGGTCATGAACCACGGTGCTCCCGCCGCGACCACCACCCGTTCCGGATAGTCGGGGTCGAAGATCCGAAGAGCGCCCAGGTCCTCGGAGCTCCTAGCGATCACCTCCTTGATCCCCGGATGGCTGGTCTCCACCTGTGGAACCCGCCTGCGCCATTGCGCCAGTCGCTCGGTGGGAGTGGCCCGGTCGACCGGCTGGCCGCAGCGGTAACGCGGGGCGGTGGGTTCGCCATTGAACACGGGTACCACCTCGATACAGGCCGTCCATTCCGAACGGGACGGAACGGTCACCGTGAAGGTCACCCGATCGCCGGTCACCATCGATGCGCCGGAGAAGCGCAGCTGGACTCCCCGCACCACGCCGGACCGGCGGTAGGAGTAGGTGAGCGTCGGCTGGCCCGTCCAGGTGGCGCCGTCTGAGGCGCCGGGTGGTTCGGACACCTCGACCGTGACCTCTCCCTCGGGTGTGGCGGCTCCAACCCGCCCCTCCTTGACGGCGAACAGGTCGGCGAAGTCGGTGCCGACCAGGACATCGACGGTGCATGACGCCGGATCGTCGGCGACGTTCCGGATTCTCAGATCCTCACGCATGCCCAGGCCGACATACCGGTCACGGAACACCATCAGCGTGGAGTCGGCAAGTCCGGCAGAGGGCGTGCACCGGGACACGAACGTCGCCGAGAACGGGGCGTCGCTGGTGGCGGCCAGCGGCTCGACCGGCACGCCGTTGATCAGGATCTCGAATCGGGAGAGGATACGGGTGTCGCGTACGAAGAGGCCCTGGGTCGTGTCCGGGACGATGTCCCCGGCAGATCCGCTGATGACGAAGGTCGACTCGTCGACCAGGGTGACCACGCCGCCCACCGTTGCCCATTGGGCCACCGGGCCGGCGTAGTTCCACGGGTCGGCCATCACGCCACCGTACCCGCACGGTGGAGCCGGACGGTGAGCCGGACGGAACCACTCGGGCCGGTCGGTCCGAGTGAACCGCTTTATCACTATCACCGTAGGGGAAAATCCAACGGCGGGCTAGCATGGGAAGCGTGCATCCGCTGTCACAGCCGACCGAACTGGGCTTCACCCCGGCATGAGCGAAAGCCCGCCCCCGCTGCTCCAGACCGTCGACCTGTGGGTCGAGGCCGAAGGGACTCCGATCCTCCGCGGTGTCGAACTGACCGTTCGGGCGGGACAGGTACATGCGCTGATGGGTCCGAACGGCTCGGGCAAGTCCACCCTGGCGAACGTGCTCCTAGGCAACCCCGCCTACAAGGTGACCGCGGGGTCCATCCTGTTGAAGGGCGAGGACGTCACGAACTGGCCGGCCGATGTCCGGGGCAAGGCCGGGATGTTCCTCGCTTTCCAGGACCCGGAGACGATCGAGGGGGTTCCGGTGATCCAATTCCTCCGCCAGGCCCTTTCGGCCCGCCGCGGGATGGATCTCTCCGTGCTCGAGATCCGGTTGATGATGCTCGAGTGGATGGAGAGGCTGGGAATGGACCCTGCTTTCGGTGAACGTCACCTGAACGATGGGTTCTCCGGTGGCGAAAAGAAGCGGAACGAGATTCTCCAATTGGCCATGCTCGAACCTGAGCTTGCCGTCTTGGACGAAACCGATTCCGGCCTCGACGTCGATGCTCTGCGCTCCGTGGCCCGGGGGGTGGGGACCGTACGGTCGGATCGTCCGGATCTGGGCATCCTGGTGATCACGCATTACCGACGGATGTTGGAAGAATTGTCGGCCGACCGTGTGCACCTGATGGTCGATGGGGTGATCGTGGCCGAAGGTGGGGACGAGCTGGCCCGACAACTCGAGTCCGAAGGATATGAGCCATGGCGGAGCTGACCGACTCGACATCGAGGTCGGGACGGATCGAGCCTGCAGAGGCACCGAACTGCGACTCGCTCGATGTTGCGCTGCTGCGCAAGGACTTTCCTTTGCTCGGGATCGAAGTGCACGGCCACCCGATCTGCTACCTCGACTCGGCGTCGTCATCCCAACGGCCGATTGCCGTCCTCGACGCCATGCGCAATTACGAGGAGACCACCCACGCCAACGTCCACCGGGGCGTTTACGCCATCGCCGAAGAGGCGACTGCGAGGTTCGAGACCGCACGGATGAAGATCGGCGCGTTCATTGGCGCACCGAATCCGGGCCGAGAGATCGTGTTCACGAAGAACGCCACCGAGGCAATCAATCTTGTCGCCGGCACCTGGGGACGGGCCAACCTCGGTGAAGGCGACGTCGTCGTCCTCACCGAGATGGAACACCATGCGAACATCGTCCCCTGGCACATGCTGGCCTCCGAACGCCGGTTCACCATTCGGTGGATCCCCATCGACGACCGGGGTGAGCTGATCCTGGACGATCTCGACCGGCTGCTGGAGGGGGCCAAGCTGGTGGGTGTGACGTGCATGTCGAACGTGCTCGGGACGCTCAACCCTGTGGCCGAGATCTCCTCGGCCGCCCACGGCGCAGGGGCGCTGGTCATAGCCGATGGGGCCCAGTCCGTTCCCCACCAGGTCACCGACGTCGTCGCGCTCGGAGTCGACTTCATGGCGTTCAGCGCCCACAAGATGCTCGGCCCGACCGGTGTCGGCGTCCTGTGGGGCCGCGAGGCCATACTCGAGGAGCTCCCGCCCTTCCTCGGAGGAGGTGAGATGATCCTGGATGTCCGCAAGGACGGGTTCACCCCGAACGACATACCATGGCGATTCGAGGCGGGTACGCCTCCGATCACCGAGGCGATCGGCATGGGTGCGGCAGTGGACTACCTGACCGCGGTCGGAATGGACCGGGTGCGGGCCCACGAGATCTCCCTCTCCTCCGCCGCGCTCGCACTCTTCGAGGAGCGGTTCGGCGACGATCTCCGGATCTTCGGACCACGGGAACCCTCGGCTCGGGGAGGTGTGATCTCCTTCGCCTATCGGGACATCCACCCCCACGACATCTCCCAGGTGCTCGACGAGTACGGAATATGCGTGCGTGCCGGGCACCACTGTGCGAAGCCGCTCATGCGGCGTCTCGGAGTCAGCGCCACCGCTCGTGCGTCCTTCGCGCTCTACAACGACGGGTCCGACCTGGTTCGGCTGGCGGACGCGCTCGAGCACGCCGGAGCGTTCTTCGGATGAACGCCGGGAGGTACTGTGGCGGCGTGGGAAGCGTTCGACAGCCGAATCGACCGGGTGATCACTGATGTCCGCTCTCGAAGGTCTCTACCGGGAGATCATCCTCGACCACTACCGTTCCCCCCGCAATCGTGGCGAATTGGCATCGCCGCCGGCGCTGCGGGTCGAGGGCTTCAACCCGTTGTGCGGGGACGAGATCGTGGTGACAGTCGACCTCCAGCGCGGGATCCTCTCCGACATAAAGTTCTCTGGGACCGGATGCTCGATCAGCCAGTCCTCGGCCTCGTTGATGTCTGCCGCGGTCAAGGGGAAGCCGGTGCCGGAGGTTCGGGATCTCATCCGTACGTTCAAGAGCATGATGTCGATCCATGAGTCGACGCTTCCGGCCGGGCCGGACGGTGTGGACAATCCGGATGGCTCATCGGGCGACAACACCGAACCCGACGTGATCGACGTCGACGCGCTCGGCGAACTCGCAGCCCTTCAGGGGGTGGTGAAGTTTCCGGTGCGGATCAAGTGCGCCACCCTTAGCTGGAACACCCTCGCTCAGGGCCTCGACCAGGGCGACCAGGAGACCGCCTGAAAGCTCCACCCGCCGAACGGGCTCGAGCGGGCAATCACGTCGCCCTTCTCAATCTCCAAGAAGATCGACCAGTCCGTTGCCCACCGAAGCGCCTGCCGGAATCTCCTGTTCGGTCCATCGCTACTCCCCGTCCGGGGAAATCACGTATGGCCGTCTTGGGTGCGACCCGGCCCCGCCGTGTCCGCGCTCGCCTGCTTCGAGCAGCCGGCCGATCTCGGTGACCTCCGCCTCGACCGAGTTGGCGAACCACTTGGCGGCCACCTGGTCGTGAATCCAGCCGAGCCGCCCGTGCCCGAGATCGAGCTCTTCCACGTGGCGAATGCGTGTGCCTCCCTCTATGGCATCGATCTCGAACCATGCGTGGATGCCCCGCGGAACTCCATGCTCCAGTGTCACGTCGATGCTGCGGGGTCGTTCCCACCGGTACCGGGTAATGACCGAGCCGGCGAAGCGACCGAGGAACCTCCCGTCTTCACGGGCCAGCATGCCGTCGGGGGTGTCGGCCAGCTTGGTGACCCAGACCATCTTTGTATCGGCCTTGGCGTACTGCGCCGGATCGAGCACAAAGTCGAATACCTCGTCGGGCGTCACACCCTTCGCCACCGTCGTGCCTTCACCCTTGACCATGAGCCTTCCTCCTCTTCATTCTCTTCATTCGAATCTCGCTTTTCGGCGATACCGGACCGGGGGGATCGAGTCTGATGCTGACCCATTCACACGCGGACCGTGTTTCACGTGGTGGCCAGCCGTCGCATCGCCTTCTGGTAGGCGATGGGGACGAGCGTTCGGGCCATTGGAGCCAGCAGGGGTAAGAGGGCGGCATTGATGTCCACCTTCGGACCGCCCATCCGATCGGCAACCAGGGCAGCCACGCCGTCTGCGGTGCGACGCACCATCCTCGGCGGCAGGGAACCACCGTCCTCATTGCCCGACAATCCCATTGCCGTGGGTACCCAGCCCGGGTAGAGGAGGTGGACGTGCACCCCACGGGGGGCCACTTCGTGGGCAACCGATTCGGAGAAAGCCGAGACGGCGGCTTTGGACGCTGCGTAGGCACCTTGTCCAGGCTCGGGGGCACGGGCCGAATCGGAGGAGACGTTCACCACGACACCGGATCGCCGCTCGATCATGCCGGGCAGGACGGCCAGGGTGCCGGCCACCGTGGCGAAGAAGTTGACGTCGAACACCTGCCGGACGGAAGAGGTCCCGCCACCTCCGGTGGCCGCGAGCATGAGGTCGATCCCGGCGTTGTTGATCAGGATGTCGATGCTCCCTCGTTCCTCCTGAATGCAGTCCAACGTGTCGCGGAATGTGTCGGCGTCCCCCACGTCACAGATCTGTGTAGTGCTTCCCGGTGATCGTCCGGAAAGTTCTGCGGCGAGCTGGTCGAGCAATGAGCGACGACGAGCAAGCCCGATCACCGATGCGCCTCTTTCGGCCAGGGTCAGGGCCACCGAGCGCCCGATACCCGACGAGGCACCGGTGACCACGGCCAGTTGGCCGTCATAGCGCCGGACCGACCGAGTGTGATGTCGCCGGTGTCGTGTCACGGTACAGACCTTACGGTCCCATCGGACCCACTGGGGATCGATCTCAGCAAGGAAGGCGCTGAACGGCCCGGGCGTCACCTCAAATGGTGCTTCTCGGGCCGCGGCGGCTCGGGGTCCGCCGCGATCCAAACCGGTGCCGACCGGAAGGCTGAATGCCGTTATGGAGAAGCCACCGTCGATGCCGCACTCGATCGTGACGGCGGCGATGGACAGCCCGCCGGCGAGTCGATGGGGAAGGCGTGATCGTCCGTGTCTGCGAGTCGCTCTTCGATCTCGCTAGGCAGAACGGGTTTCGAAAAGATGAATCCCTGCCCCGAATCGCACTGTTCGATTCGCAGGCTCTCGAGCTGCGACATGTCTTCGATACCCTCGGCCAATGTGGACAGTCCGAGGGCTCGACCCAGTTCGACCAACGTGTGGATCAACGCGGCTGCATCGGGTCGACCGTCCATATCGGCAACAAACGACCGGTCGATCTTCAGGATATCTACCGGAAACTGGCGCAAGTAAGCCAGCGAGGAGTAGCCGGTTCCAAAGTCATCGATCGCGATCATCACACCGAGCTCCTTGAGCTTCTCCAAGCGGCTCACAGTTGCATCGGCGTCTCGCATGAGGGTTGACTCGGTGACCTCGATGATCAGCGACCCTGGTGCGAGACCAGTGGCGGCGAGGGCTTCCCTCACATGTTCGACGAAGGAATCGTTCTCCAATTGTCGCATCGCCACGTTGACTGACATCGTCGTCTCGTAACCTCGGGCCTTCCAGATGCTCGCCTGCCGGCAAGACTCCAGAAGAACCCATCGGCCCACGTCGACGATCATCCCACTGTCCTCGAGCATCGGGATGAAGTTGTCAGGTGAAATGACGCCCCGAGTCGGATGATTCCATCGGAGGAGAGCCTCCACTCCCTTCAACCGAACACTCTCCAGCTCGAAGATCGGCTGGTACAAAATGAAGAACTGATGCTGCGACAGCGCTGAATCGAGGTCAGCCTTGAGCTTCAACCGATCAATGGCGGCCGCCTGCATTGCTGGTTCGAAGAGGACGGCGCAGTCCCGACCAGCCGCCTTGGCCCGGTAAAGAGCGATATCCGCGTCTCGCAGCAGCTCCTGAGCTGACAGACGATCGCCGGCAGCGATGCCGACACTCGGGGTCACCGTGATCGGAACCTCGGAATAGGGATCAATGACGAAAGGTTCCCGGAGAACCTCCCTGACCCGTTCTGCGATCGTCTCCGGTCCTGCTGACAGCGACGGTCCCTCGGCAAGGATCACGAATTCATCTCCACCAAGGCGTCCCACGGTGTCGCTGGCTCGCAGCATTCCCACCAGGCGGTCGGCCACCGCCCGGAGAAGCTTGTCCCCGACCTCGTGACCCATTGAGTCGTTGGTATCCTTGAAGTTGTCGAGATCGATGAAGTAGGCGGCGACGGGATCGAAGGTTCTACGGGTTCTGGCGAGCATCTGCTCCGCACGATCCAAGATGAGCTGCCGGTTCGCAAGCCCGGTCAGGGGATCGTGAAGTGCGCGATGGGCGAGAAGGGCCTCAAACTCCTTTCTCTCGGTTATATCGCGGATGTTGGCCACATAACCCTCGATCGAGGGCCGGTCCAGCTGGTTGGCGACAACTGCCTCCACCTCGCGCCAGGTGCCGTCCTTCCTGAGCATCCTGAATTGGAGGCTTGCGGTTTGTGCCGATGATTGAAAATGAGCGCCCAGCTGGCTGGTCACTCGATCACGATCGTCAGGATGCACGAATGCAGTGGCAGGTTGACCGATCAGATCGTTGGGTTCGAAGTCGAGCAGCTCGACGATTGCGGGACTGACGTAGGTACAGATGCCGTCTCCGTCCATTGCCATCGTGGTGTCAGACGAATTCTGGATCAGCGAACGATACCGGTCCTCGACCAACTGCTTGGATGCATCGGCGCGCTCCTTCTGTTCCATAGTGGCTGCGGCCATGCGAATGATGAAGAGTAGAACGAAAGTCCCCATGAGAGCCAGGGAATTCCCTTGACTGGTCGACA
The DNA here is from genome assembly GCA_027315005.1 of Acidimicrobiaceae bacterium. Lineage (GTDB taxonomy): Bacteria > Actinomycetota > Acidimicrobiia > Acidimicrobiales > RAAP-2 > Bog-756. Next base: position 98,494 of record DAHUZT010000114.1, read on the forward strand.
TCATCGACGGCACCCAATGAAGCCACACAGCGACTTGTCCACACGCAATACCAACAACACTCCACAGGGCCGTCAACCGCCAGATGCGTGAGCCCCCGTGGGCGACGTTCTCCAGGGCAAGGAACGCATAGGCTCCCCAGAGCACCGGCCCCCATCCGGTCAGGTAGATGACCAACGTCAGTGCCGACGCCTGCACGGCAATTCGGATGTTGAGATGAAGCCGTGACTTCCTGGCTCCGCAGAGGTGGTCGACCTCCAGGTTGACGATGGGCACGGCGATGAAGACCCCAAGCCAGAGCCAAGGCGATTCTTGGGCTGCAACGCCGAATCGCATCAGCAGGAAGATCACGATCAAAGAGATCGGTCCCATCAGATATGCGAGGAGCTTGGGATTGATCCAGTTGGATCGTCCATTCGAGACAGGGCGCGCATCCTCGGGCTCGATGGATGCCCGCTGATCTTCGATGGCTGATCGACCGACAGCCGGTGCGCTCATAAATCACCTCTGTGCTGGCTCCTACAGGGGTTGTGTCGACGTGATCGTCGTGCAACTTGAGCTTCAGCCGCGCCGCGGCGGCTCTGGCCGGCTAGTAGCGCCACCTCGACCGAACTGAGGAGGAGCAGCCGACGGTGTGGCTCAGTGTTCAGGCGTACTCGGCGTACCCGGTACGGTCCACCAACTCGGCCAGTTCGCGCTCGCCGGTCGCTACGATCCGACCGTCCGAAAGCACGTGGACCACGTCCGGGCGGAGTACGTCGAGCAGCCGGCGGAAGTGGGTGATGGCAAGCACTCCGAGGTCCCACTCAGTGGTGGCCTCCTCGACCCGCCGGCCCACGGCCTCCAGCGCGTCGACGTCGAGCCCGGAGTCGATCTCGTCCAATATGGCGAACCTGGGACGGAGCACACCCATCTGCAGCGTCTCGTTCCGCTTGCGCTCGCCCCCGGAGAGATCCATGTTGAGGGACCGCTCGAGAAATCGTGCGTCGAAACCGATCCGGTTCGCCTCGGAGCGGAGACGTACCCTCACCCGGCTCGCCTTCTCCCCGGCACCGATCTCGCCGGCTGGGATTTCCGGGCGGGAAGCCGCCAGCGTCCTGGCCAGGGACACCCCGGGTACCTCGATGGGTTGCTGCATGGCCAGGAAGAGCCCGGCCCTGGCGCGCTGCCAGGTCGGAAGCGACAGGAGGTCGATACCGTCGAGGGTGACCGTGCCACCGAGGATCTCATAGCCAGACCGGCCCATGAGCACATGGGCCAGTGTGCTCTTGCCCGATCCGATCGGGCCCATGACCGCATGTACCTCGCCGGTACGGACCGTGAGAGAAATGCCGCGAAGGATTTCCCGGCCGGGGATAGCCACCCGGAGACCTTCGATGCGGAGCTCGCCGGTGCTCACCCGACCTCCACCCAGACGGCCGTGCCTTCGATCCGGACGTCATAGACCGGCACCGGCTTGGTGGCGGGCAAAGAACACGGCTGGCCAGTTCGGAGATCGAAGGTCGAGCCATGCTTTGCACATTCGATCTCGAACTCCTCGGACCAGACCTCACCGTCGGCCAGTGAGAAGTCCTCATGGCTACACCGGTCGCCGATGGCGTAGTAGTCGTCACCGATTCGGATGAGCGCCAATCGCAGACCCTCCACGTCGAACCGGCGTGCCTCACCCGGAGCGAGTTCATCCACGGAGCAGAGCCGGATCCGATGAACGGCACGTTCCAGCGGGACGCGCATTTCAGCCATGCCGCCCGCCGGCGCGCTCCGCCAGGGCCCGGCCCACCAGGGCGCGGGCAGATGGAACGGGTACCTGTTCGGCGATGTCCTCGAAGAACCCCTCGACGATCAGCTGCTCCGCCATCTCCGGCTCAACCCCGCGTGACTCGAGGTAATAGTGCTGGTCCTCGTCCACCGGTCCGACGGTCGAACCGTGGCTGCACCGAACGTCGTTCTCCTCGATGTCGAGGTTCGGCACCGAGTCGGCCTGCGCCCCTTCGTCGAGGACGAGATTGTGATTGGTCTGCATGGCGTCAGATTTGACCGCTCCGCGCTCTACGCGGATCAGTCCGCTGTACACCGAATGGGACTGGTCGGCCACCGCTCCTTTGAACAGCAGGTCGCTCCTGGTCCGCGGAGCCCGATGGTCCTGGATGGTGCGGAAATCGAGCATCTGGTGACCACGGCCGAAGAACGCCGCGCGCAGCTCGCTCGCCGCGGATTCGCCCACCAGGGACGAATCCGTTCGGACCCGGGCGTACCCGCCACCGAGGGCGACCGTGAAACTCCGCAGGACCGCATCGGACCCGACCGTGCTTGCCTGGTGGCCCAGCTGCCACTGCGAGGGACTGAGCGCTTGTAGGAAGACATAGGCCAGCGCGGCACCTCCGGACACCTGAAGCTCGGTGACCGGAACGACCAAGCTGGTCGGCTCGGACGCGTCGGTGCGAATGGTGGATCCCCCGTCGTCGATCGAGGTGAGCAGACCAGAGTTCAGGTCGACCACCAACTCGATCACGCTGAGTAGGGAGCCTTCCTGCGCCCTGACCACCGTGCGCGGGAACACCACTCGGCCCGCCGCACCGGTGACGACATGGACCACCACGACCGGAGGCCCAACTTCGACCCCGGCGCCACTATCGATGAACAACGGGTCAGGGGAGAAGGCATCGTTCAGCAGATCGAAATCCTGCGGATCGGTCATGACCGAGCCGAGCAGCTCCTCGGCTCCCGGATGCTCCCGGATCCGCCCGAGGAGCACGTCATGTTCGTCGGACTTCCAGCTGACGGCAAGGGTCCCGTCGACAGTGACCAGGATGCCGGACATCGGACCGAGATCGTCCGCCAACTCTCGAGCCCGGCTCGCGACAACAGGCACGGATCCCCTATCGGTGCGATCTGTCGACCCGTCGGACGGGACGAAGCGGTCGAGTTCGAGTTGGTCGATCCGGCTGTACCGCCAGATCTCCTCCTTCTCGCTCGGACGGGGCGAGGACGCGAAGGACTCGGCCGCTGCTCGGCGGCGGCGTTGCAACCACGGAGGCCCGGAGAGCCTGGCGGAACTGTCAGCGGTAAAAGTGGACAGCGAAGTGGCCTCTCGCGTGACGAGGCCCGGACCACGAGCCTCGAAGCCCCAGCCTACCGGGTCCGGCTGTCGGCCCGATTCGATCAGCCTACGCTCGTGCCATGACTCCTCCGCCGATTGGCTCGCACCGTTCTCCAGCCCTCCCGTTCGTCTCGGACGTCCTCACCATCGAGATGGACGGCCCCTTGGCCACGGTATGGCTCGACCGCCCAGAAAAGCGCAACGCCCTTGGACCGACGTTCTGGGAGGACCTCCCGAGAGCGATGGAGGCGGTGACCAGCGATCCGACTATCCGTGCCGTCGTCGTCGCTGCACGAGGCCCCCACTTCTCAGTCGGCCTCGATCTGGTGGCGATGGGGGACCTGACCGGTGGACCGGACCGGGGTGCGGCCCCACTTTCACCGGCAGCGCGGGCCCGGTCCGCACGGGAGCAGATCGTCCGGCTTCAATCGTCTGTGACTTCGGTCGCCGACTGCCCGCTGCCGGTGATCGCCGCCATCCAAGGCTATTGCATCGGTGGTGGGGTCGACCTGGCCGCCGCCTGCGACATCCGCCTGGCAAGTGCAGATGCGGTGTTCTCGGTACGGGAGACCAAGGTCGCCATCGTGGCCGATCTGGGCAGCCTCCAGCGCCTGCCACGCATCATCGGGTCCGGGCACGTCGCCGAGCTGGCCTTCACCGGCCGGGACATCGGTGCCGCACGAGCCGAGGCCATCGGGCTGGTCAACTCGGTGAGCTCCGACCCCGAGCACCTTCTCGAAGACGCGAGAGCGCTGGCGACCGAGATCGCCGCGAACTCGCCACTGGCCGTGCAGGGAACCAAGGCCGTGTTGGCCGCAGGGGATGGCCGGAGTGTGGCGGACGGATTGGACTACGTCGCCACCTGGAACGCGGGGTTCCTGATCTCCGATGATCTGGCCGAGGCCATGGCCGCATTCGTGGAGAAGCGGCCGGCCGTGTTCTCCGGACACTGAGGCGATCCGGCCACGAGATCTCGACGACGTCGCTCTGATCGACTCCGCCGGGGTCCGATCAGTGCCGATGGCGCCACCAGCGCCGGTCCTTGGATTCCCTGCGCTCGTCATCGCGCCTTGCCTCGGCGACCGCTTCGGGCCCGATGGCGTTCACGATGTCCTCGGCCTCATCGAGCACCTTGGCCGCTTCGTCACCGGGAACGTCGGGCATCGGTTCGAGAGGTGGCTCGACCAGGGAGCCGTGAGCCCAACCGACGTCGGCCAATCGGGGGGCGTAGGAAGGGCAGTTCTCCGGGCAGCGCCACGGCGCCTCCGGTGCCAGATCCAGGACGCAGAACCGAGCCACCTCGCCAGAGTCGTAGGTGCGGCTCTGGAAGTGTTTGCATTCCTCCCTCATCGGCATGGCGAACTCCTGCCTCTCAATTGCCCGTCCCCACCATCGGGGACGGGATCACCAGCCTGTTCCGCTCCCGAGCACACCGAGCCCTGCCAGCTCGCTTGCGATCAGCCTACCGAGCCTTCCATCTGGAGCTCGATGAGCCGGCTCCACTCCACGGCGTACTCCATCGGCAAGGTCCTCGTGATCGGCTCGATGAAGCCATTGACAATCATGCCCATGGCCTGGGTCTCCGAAAGCCCCCTGCTCATCAGGTAGAAGAGCTGGTCATCGCCGACCTTCGAGACCGTTGCCTCGTGGCCGATCCGCGCGTCGCGCTCTCTGACCTCCATGTACGGCTTTGTCTCCGAGAGAGCCGTCTCGTCGAGGAGCAGGGCATCACATCGAACGAAGCTCTTGGACTCCTTGGCACCTTCGTCCACATGGATCAATCCTCGGTAGGTTGTGATGCCCGAGTCCTTGGAGATGGACTTCGACACGATCGTGGAGGTGGTTTCGGGAGCGGCGTGGATCATCTTGGCCCCGGCATCCTGATGTTGGCCACTGCCCGCATAGGCGACCGAGAGCACCTCCCCCGAAGCCTTCGGACCGACGAGGTACACCGACGGATACTTCATGGTGAGGCGCGAACCGATGTTGCCATCGATCCATTCGACGTGCGCCTCGGCCTCGGCACGGGCACGCTTGGTGACCAGGTTGTAGACGTTGTTCGACCAGTTCTGGATGGTCGTGTACGTGATGCGGGCACCTTCTAAGGCCACCAGCTCCACGACGGCAGAGTGGAGCGAGTCGGTGGTGTACACCGGGGCCGAACAGCCTTCGATGTAGTGCACCTGAGAACCGACATCGGCGATGATCAGGGTCCGCTCGAACTGGCCCATGTTCTCGGCGTTGATCCGAAAATACGCTTGGAGCGGTTGGTCCACGACCACCCCGGGCGGAACGTAGATGAACGAGCCTCCGGACCATACCGCCGAGTTGAGGGCGGCGAACTTGTTGTCGCCCGGAGGGATGATCGTCCCGAAGTACTTGCGCACGAGGTCGGGGTGCTCACGAACCGCCGTGTCCATGTCGCAGAAGATGATCCCTTGCGCCTCCAAATCCTCGCGATTGCGATGGAATACGACCTCGGACTCGTACTGGGCCGTCACCCCGGCCAGGTATTTGCGTTCTGCCTCGGGAATTCCGAGCTTCTCGTAGGTGTTCTTGATGGCGTCGGGTAGCTCGTTCCAGTCCTCCACCTGCCCCGAGGTCGGTTTGATGTAGTAGTAGATGTCCTCGAAGTCGAGATCGGGCATGTTCACGGCGAACCAAGCCGCCATCGGCCGCTTCTCGAATCGCTGCAGGGCACGGAGGCGGAAGTCACGCATCCAGTCCGGCTCGTGCTTCATGGCCGACATCTCGCGGACGATCGCCTCGGAAAGGCCCTTCTTCGGTTTGAAGACGTAGTCCTCCTCGTCGGACCACCCCAGCTTGTACTTTCCGAGATCGAGTTCGGCGGTTGTCATGGGCACTCCCGGAGCACCGTCCGGGCGGACGGCCGATTTCTCCTATACAGATAGTAACAACTCGGCACGGTGGGGGGAACGGCACCGATCGCCAGGGAGCGGACGTCGTACCATCCACTCATGGACCAGATCGGATCGTCGTCGCCAGACTCCCCTTCGAGACCTGCGCGGCGGCTCACCCGTACGGTCCACCCTGCGCCCTCGGCGCCTCGACGGCCGGTCGAGCTCGTCGCCCACGGCGACGTCCGTGTCGACGAATGGCACTGGCTGAGGGACCGGGAAGATCCCGAGGTCATTGCCCACCTGGAGGCCGAGAACGCCTACACCGCCGACATGATGTCCGAGTGCAGCGATCTCACCGAGACCCTGTTCACCGAGATCGTCGATCGGATCGAGGAAACCGATCGGTCCGTCCCTGTGCAGAAGGGACCGTGGCTCTACTATGGACGGACACGTGAAGGCGAGGGCTACGGAATCCATTGCCGATGCCCGGCTTCGCCTGGACCCGGCCCCATCCCTTCGACCCTCGGAACTGTCGGGGAGCAGGTTCTGCTGGACGAGAATGCGCTGGCCGCGGGTCACGACTATTTCGCTGTCGGGACGCTTGAGGTGAGCCCGGATCATCGTCTGCTCGCCTACTCGACCGACACCACGGGTGGCGAACAGTTCACCATGCACTTCGTGGACCTCGATTCGGGGACCGAGCTCGACGAGTCCATCGAGGACACGTCCTACGGCGCTGCCTGGGCGAACGACAGCACCACCGTCTTCTACGTGCGGGTCGACCGGGCCATGCGTCCCCACCAGCTGTGGCGCCACCGGATAGGTGGGGATCCGGGCGGGGACGTCCTCGTGTACGAGGAGCGGGACGAGCGTTTCTACCTGGGGGTCGAGCGCACCAGGGACGACGCGTTCATCCTCGTCGTACTGGAGTCGAAGATGACCACCGAGGTGCAGGTCGTACGCGCCGAGGAGCCAGAGTCCGATCTCACCGTGATCGAGCCTCGGCGGCAGGGCATCGAGTACGCGGTCGACCACGATCACCGGAGCGCAGGGGGCCACGACGGTGGCCGGTTCCTCATCGTGACCAACGATGGTGCCGACGACTTCCGCTTGGTCGAGGCGCCCGAGGACGAACCGGGTCGAGCACACTGGAGCGAGTTGATCCCGGGCCGTCCGGGGATCCGCCTCCAGGGGATCGACGCCTTCGCCGACCACCTCGTGGTCTACGAACGCGAGGAGGGTGAGACGAGGATCCGGGTGATCGACGCCGAATCAGGCACGTCGGTTCGCGTGGCCGGCCCCGACTCACCCTCGACCGTCTGGGGCGGTTCCAACCCGGAGTACCGGTCACGGACCCTGCGCTACGAGTACACCTCCCTGGTCACGCCGCACTCGGTCTTCGACCTCGAGCTCGACTCGGGGACGAAAAGCCTACTCAAGCGCCAGCCGGTGCTCGGTGGGTTCGAGTCGGAGCGATACCGCACCGAACGGGTCTGGGCCTCGAGTGCCGACGGAACCGAGGTACCGATCTCGCTCGTCTACCGGGCCGACCTTGTCGGACCACCCGGCGGGGGGACTCCGGCGCCCTGTCTCCTCTACGGTTACGGCTCCTACGAAGTCTCCATCGATCCGATATTCTCCTCGTTGCGGCTCAGCCTCGTCGATCGGGGATTCATCTTCGCAATCGCACACGTACGGGGCGGCGGCGAGTTCGGAAGGCGGTGGTACGAAGGAGGGCGGCTGGCGGCGAAGCCGAACACCTTCTCCGACTTCATCGCCTGCGCCCGGACGCTGGTGGACCAACACCGGACCGCACCCGACCGGTTGGTGGCCCGGGGTGCCAGCGCCGGGGGGCTGCTCATGGGGGCAGCAGCCAATCTGGCCCCGGAGCTGTTCCGGGCGATCGTGGCGGAAGTCCCCTTCGTCGACTGTTTGACCACCATCCTCGACGAGACGCTTCCGTTGACCGTGCTCGAATGGGAGGAGTGGGGGAACCCGGTGATCGACGCCACCGTGTACCAGCTGATGAAATCGTACTCGCCCTACGACAATGTGCGAGCGGTGGATTCCCAAGGTGTTCCGCTTCGCTATCCGGACATCCTGGCCACTGGCGGCCTTTCCGATCCCCGCGTCGGGTTCTGGGAGCCTGCCAAGTGGGTCGCCAAGCTCCGAGAGACCAACCCCGACAACCGGGTGCTGTTGAAGGTCGAGCTGGAGGCCGGGCACGGCGGCCCGTCGGGCCGTTACGAGGCCTGGAGGGACGAGGCCTTCATCTACGCCTTCATCCTCGATGCCCTGGGACTGGCCGATACCGCTGCCACCGGCACGGAATGATCCGGCGACGGGGACGGGGCCCGGAGAACACCGGGTGACCGCCGCACCGATGGAACCGGCCCGCAGACGAGCCCCGAAGACCACCGCCAGGAGGTCCGTGCTAGGGACGGCCTCCGACGATGTTCACCACCACCCCTGGGCTCGTGGCGCTGGCGCCCCTGGCATCGACGACGACGCTCTGGAGGGTGTAGGAACCTCCTCGAAGCCCGTTGAGGTGTGTTGCCCTGGCGATCCAGCCGTACGGGGTCAGTTGGGCGGTGCCGATCGAACGGCCCACTAGGCCCTGCCCGCTCAGCTCGAAGCGGACCGATCTGATGGGAGCCGGACCGAAGGCCACCGCATCGAGCACCGAACCCTGAGTCAGGGCACCGGCGGAGGGGACGAGGACCTGGGAGCCCAGCGGTGGGTTGTCGACGGTGACTGCAATCGGTGCACTTGTCGCGGTCGACCCGTTGGCCGAGACCGCCACGCTCTGTAAGCGGTAGGTCCCGTTCGGCACGGTGGCCGAGTCGAATCCGGCCAGGTAACCATCGGTCGTCGCGGTGGCCGCGGCGATCGTCTTCGACCCCTGCAGCTGTCCACCGGACAACACGAAGTGCACGGAGCGGATGCCTGTCGGGCTCGAGGCCGAGGCGTCGAGCACCACGTCACCCTGCAGGGCCGCGCCATTCGCCGGGACGACCACCGAGGTCGTGGGGGTGCTGGAGGGTTTGGCCGGGCACCACGCGTTGGAGGGAACCCCCGCGCACGGGTCGGGCATCGTCGGCAGGCTGGTCGGCACCGCTGTCAGGATGGGGGCATTGGAGGCCGGGGTGGGGTACTTGTCCTGGGTGGGTGTGCAGGACTGGCCGAAGCTCGAGGCGAAACCGGTGTCGCAGAGGACCTGGTTGATCAGCGAGCTGGGGTTACCCAGTTGGCTCGACGAGACGGTCTGGGTGGTCGGCGTCCCACAGGTCGGCTGGGTCTGCTCGAGGTTCGACGGTGAGCTCCCGTTGGGCATGACGTTGCCGGCGAAACAGTTCTGCGGCTCTCCGGTGAAGAAGGTGATCTCGCCGAAATCGCCATTGCTCGGGTTTCCGAAGAAGCCGTTGTTGGTGTAGGTGTTGTTGAGTAGCGCATCGCCCTCCGGGTCGTAGATGCAGGCGCCGAGCGCAAGGTGACCACCGGACCCTGTGCACACCCCGGGGCCTCCCGGACTGGTGTCCGGATAGGGAACGAAGAGGGTTCCCCAAGCTCCGTTGTTGGCGAAGACGTTGTTCATCACCGTGTCATTGGTCGCACCTGAGACGGTCATCCCCGTCCCGGTGGGTTGAGCCACCGCCTGGTAGCCGGGAGCGTTGGGGTTATTGTTGTTGTGGACGTCGTTCTGCATAAACACCCAACACGAGGTGGTATGGGTGAGCGCGCTCACCCCGCCGTTGGGGCAGGTGCCGTTCTGTGGGGGCGGCGGGTCTCCGACGCTCTGGGTGTTGGTGTCGAATCCGTCCTCGTTGTTGTCGAACTGGGAATGGTCGACGGTCAGGATGCCTCCGGAGTTGGTCCCCGAGTAGCCGAGGGCACTGTTCTCCATCCAGGCGTTGTGGATCCATGCGTCGCACTGCTGCTGGCAGGCACCGATGTACATACTCGAGTCCTCGAAGTTGCTGGCGTAGATCTGGTTCCAGACTCCGGGACCGGCGGCGCTGTTGGAGAAGATCCCGTAGTTGCCGTATCCGTGAACGCCGTGGACCTTGCCGTCGAACGTGGTGGTGGCGCTCAGGTAGCTACCCGAGTAGCCGGCCATGCCGATTTGACCGGACCCTGAGCCGCCGTTCCACCAGATCTCGTTGCCACCATTTCCGTTCACTGCGAGGAAGTTGCAAACGGTGAGGTTCTGGATGCTCACGTTGTTCGCCTTCCAGACAACGATGCCGTTCTGTCCGACCGGACCGGTCTCGCCTGCCACGGTCGGACCGAATTGCTGGTCGGCCGGATTGCTGCTGCACGCGGGCGATCCGGGCTTCGTCCCGTCGACGATGACCGACGACCGGTTCATCCCGCGTATGTGGAGGTCGGGCGTCGAGATCTGCACCCCACCGTACCAGCCACTGCCGACGTTTTGGGAGGTCGGCGGCGAGGTCAGGTCGGCATGGGAGTGGTAGTCCCCCGGGCCGATGAGGATCCAGTCGCCGGGACGGGCCGCGTTGACCGCAGCTTGGATGCTGCGGTACTTCCCACGGTGGCCGTGGTAGCTCCCGACCAGGAGGACCCGCCCGCCGACCGTGGCGCCAACCGGTGCCATGCCCACCACCTTCTCCTTCGGGCCGTGCGACAGGTTCGTGGTGTGGCCGAAGGAGCCGGCGTTGCCGAAGGAGTAGATCGTCCCGTCGGCTGCGACCTCCCAGTAGCCCTGGCCGTCGGGGGTGGTGGCCATGCCCACGATGTGCGAGGCCGGAGACCGGCCCGCCGCCGAACCGTACGAACCGGCGTCACCGAAAGGCACCACGTCGCCGTTGGCAGCCACCAGCCAGAACCCACTGCCGGTGACATCGGCGGAGATGCCCACCACAGCGGATGTGGGCGCCGCACCGCCTGCTGCCGGCTTGAGCTGGGTGGCATCACCGAAGGCGAACACCGAGCCGTCCCGCGCCACCAGCCAGTAGCCGTTGCCGGTCGGGGTCGCAGCCATGCCTGCAATAGGTGAGGTGGGTGAACCGGACAGCGAGCCTCGCTGGCCGGCATCTCCGAACGGGTAGACCTCTCCAGCCGCCGAGACGAGCCAGTACCCCTGACCGTCGGGGGTGGCGGCCATGCCCACGATGGGCGAGGAGGTCGGCTGCCCGGACAGCGAGCCGAACGACGAGGCGTCGCCGTAGGTCAGCACAGCGCCCGACGAGGTCACCAACCAGTATCCCTGGCTGGTGGGCGTGGCAGCCATGCCCACCACCAGGGAGGGCGGTGGACCCCCAGGTCCTCCGGGGGCGGGGGCGTGGAGGCTGGCCGCGCCATACGCGGTGACCCGACCGCCGCCAGTGACCTCCCAGTAGCCGCCCGTCGACGTCTGGGTGGAGGAAGGCGCACGGCTCGTCGACGGACTGTTCGGCGTGGCCGCAGCGGCTCCCCCCTGGGCGATGACCAGGAGACCGACCACGATGGCCGCCGCAGAGCCAGCAGATCGGTGAAACAACCCTCGCCTGTTCATGGTCCCCCCCTGTACACGTCGCGACGCCACTCATCTTGCTCTGTTCCAGCCTGCTCTGTTCTAGGTCTTCACCAGTCCTACAGTCAACTCGCTTCAGCACGACCTCGCTGGGTGTCGGCCGGTGGCTGACCGGTCAGCGGTCAGCCGGGCGGAGCCGAGCCGGCGTTCGATGTGGTGAACGTGGCGAAGAATGGGGTGTGCAGCGGGCTCGGGAGCTCGACGTCTGCCTTCCCGACCTTCATCGAAGCCGCCGGGCTGCCCAGTTCCACTTGAGCATTGCCGGTGACCTGGATCACCTGGGTGTTGCCTGCCTGGAGGGTGCCGGTCCACAAGACGGACCCCGAGGAGAGCGAGGTGGCGTACACCCAGCACGGACCGGTGGCGGCGACGGTGACCTGATAGCTGGGACCGGGGACGGGATAGGTCCCCGTCGTCAGCGTGGACGTCGACGAGGTGATCGTGTTCGGAGACCCTAGGGCCGGGGATGGTCTGGTGCGCTTCTTCGACGTGGCAGTTCCTCCGGTGCGATGGGCGTTCGCGGCCGGAGCGGTGGTCGTGGATGCGTTTGCTGCCGGGTGCGGAGGGTTGGTCAGATGGGCGGAGCTGGACCTCCTGCTGCCGATGTAAGCAAGCGCGCCGAGCACGACCAGCACCGCCAGCAGGGCGACGACGGCACCACCCCGTCGCGATCCCCTGTTCATCGACTCGAGCGCGTGTTGCTGGGCCCGATCGACGCGCCGGATGGGATTGGGGTCGGCGACCAGGGCTTCTGGTGTGGCCTCGCCATTCGCTTCCGCAGGCTTCGAGTCGTCGAATACGAGCGGCACACCCGGTTCGGGCAAGGAACGACTGGACCGTGCCGGCATTGGCGGTACCCGACCGGAGGGATTCGGACCGAGGGTTGCACCCAAACGCTGAGGTTCTAGACCCCGCGGGGAAGCATCCTCGGGGATGAACGCCCCGGGCCTGCGATAGAAACGCTGACCGGACGAGGTCTGTCCGGTGACGCCGGTGGGAGGTTGATCCCCGGCCGACCAGGTCGGGTGCCCGGGGGACTCCGCTGCGGGGGACTCCGCTGCCTCTCCGAACTCCGAGGGGGATACCGGAGGTGGAGCGGGCTCGGCATGGGCATCGAATTCGCTGGTTCCGGGTGTCGCCGGCCCGGTCGGGTCGGGGCGCGTCGCTTCCTCACTCTCGGCCGCGATGGGGCTGGAGATGACCGCCGGGGGAGCCGTCGCGGCCCGGGCGATCGTGGCCGGACCAGGTCGTTCAGCCCGATCGGCGAAGTGCTCCAGGGTGCCGAGGGCCGTGTGGTACTGGCGGACCGAGCTCAGTTCGTCCCCTCCGGGTCTCCGCATGATGAGCACGAGCCCCACGACGACCACGACCACTGCGGCGGCGGCTACAACGAGCAACATGCCATCCATTCAACCCGACCGGCGCTCCCGGCGGGGATCAAGTCCCCTATCGTTCCCCTGTCCGCGGCGACGAATTCCCGGTCACCAGCGAATTCCGGGACAGGACCGGAGGGCGGAAGTTGCCGCTCCGGTCAGATGGCGGTGATCGAGGTCAGCCCTCCGTCGATGGTCAGGTGGGTTCCCGTGATGAACGAGGCCTCATCGGAAAGGAGGAATCGAATGGGCCGCGCGATCTCATCGGGGCTCGATACCCGGTGAAGGGGGGTACGCTCCTCCAGCCGCCCCCGAAATCCGGGGAGGAGGTCGAACGCCGGCGCAAGCATCGGGGTGTCCACTGCGCCTGGGCAGACCGCGTTGATCCGGAAACCCTCACGACCGAAGCGCTGGGCGATCGATCTCGTGACTCCGAGGACACCACCCTTCGAGGCGCAGTAGGCGGTGAGCAGGCTGCTTCCGAAGAGGCCTTCGATGGAGGAGATGAGGACGGCAGCAGATCCGGGACCGGCCTTGGTGAACGGTTCGATCGCCGCCTTGGCCAGCATCGCCCCGGCGCGGAGGTTCACGTCCAGGGTCGTGGCCCACATCTCGTCGTCGATGGAGTCGACCTCCATCGGTCCCGCCACGCCGGCGGCATGAACGAAACCTCCGAGTGACCCCAGTTCCGTGGCGACCACTGGTACTCGCTCCGCGAGGGCCGACGAGTCGGTGACGTCGATCCGTTCCCAGTGTGCAGCGATTCCGTACTGTTCGGCGCAGGCCGCGGCAGTTGCCTCGGCCGCTTGACCGTCGAGATCCCAGACAGCCACAGGGCGACCCACTTCCGCCAAGGCCAGCGCTGTCGCCCGGCCTATCCCCGATCCTCCTCCGGTCACGAGGACGCCACTGCTCGGCGACCCCAGCCGGTCGGATCTTCCTGTGGTGCGATCGCCGATCACGTTCAGGTCCGCAACCCGAAGCGTGGCTCCAGTGCGGGCTCGATGTCGTCACGGAGTGGGTTCACCCGGTCGCGCTCGGACAGGATCGGATCGGCCAGTCCCCAGTCGGCGCCGATGGCGGGGTCATCCCAGGCAACACCCAGCTCGTCGTCGGGGTTGTAGTAGCCGTCGACCAAGTACCAGAGGGTGAGATCGGTCAGTGAGGCGAACCCGTGGGCGACTCCGGGCGGGATGAAGACGCCCCGATCGCTCTCCCCATCAAGTTCGAGCTCCAGGGTGGCACCATCGGTCGGTGAACCCCGCCGCAGGTCGTGGAGTATCACCCGGGCGGTCCCCCTCAGTACGTACCAGTAGTCCGCCTGGTGGAGGTGGTAGTGAAGGCCGACGATCGCCCCGCCCTGCTTCTCCGAGCGGTTGGCCTGGACCATCTCCCGGCCCTGGGGAAACCAACTCCTCCTGTAGGTCTCCACGAACCGCCCCCGCTGGTCACCGTGGGCGTCCGGTTCGACGACGATGACGTCGCGGATGATGCTCGATGCTTCGATCTCCGGCACTGGTCAGCCCCTCTTCGCCTCGTGTTCGCGCCGGGCAACAGTAGCGAATCCTCGCCGGAAGAACAGTAGCGGTGCACCCTCCGCGGTCCCGAGGTCGAGCACCTTCCCGATGATGAGCTCATGATCACCGGCGTCGTGGGCAAGCTCCAGCCGACAATCGACCCACGCCAACGAACCATCGAGCACCGGAGCACCGGATATCGGAGCCGGGTTCCACGTCACGCCGTTGAACTTGTCCCCACCCGAAACGGCGAAGCCAAGGCAGAGGTCCTCTTGGGTATCGGCCAGTACGTTCACGCAGAACGAGCCGGTCCGAGCGATGCGCGGCCAGCTCGTCGACGAACGGGCGGGTGCGACGGCGACGAATGGAGGATCGATCGACAACGAGACGAAGCTCTGACAGGTGAACCCGAGTGGAAGACCTCCATCGATGCCAGTCACGATGGTCACACCGGTCGTGAACCTGCTCATGGCGTCCTTGAACAGCTCGGTGTCGACCGTTGCGTTCACACCCGGCTCCGTCCAACACGCTCCACGACCCCCAGGGTCACACACGTCCCTTCGGCGGCGGCACGCACCTCCACTGGGTGTTCACCGCCGGCGGCCAGATCACCTGCCGCCGACAACAACTCGTCGATCACGTCGTCGGTGAGCGAAGGGTCGTAGTGGAAGAGGTCCACCCTCCTGGCACCGGCCGCCTGTGCCACCTTCACCGCGTAGGAGGCTGTCGAATGGCCCCAGTCTGGTCGATTGCGGAACGCCTCTTCGGTGTACTGGGCGTCGTGGATCACCAGATCGGCATCGCGACACAGCTCGACCACGTTGTCATCCACAGTGTCACCGTCGGCCGGTGCCTGGTGATCGGAGAGATAGGTCAGCACCTCGCCCTCGAACTCGATCCGATATCCGAGGGTCCGTTCGAAATGCGGAACGGAGCGGACAGTGACACACAGGCCGCCGAGTTGGAAGTCGACGGGATCGGACAGATCGTGGAACCGGACCGACCCTTTGAAGTCCACGATGCCGACCGGGAAAAACGGAGGCTGGACGGCACTGGCCAGAACGTCGTGAAGTGAGGAGCCGTCCTGGGCAGGTCCGTAGATGTCGAGCGTACTGCCGACATCGTGCATCGGCCCGAAGAACGGAAGGCCGAGCACATGGTCGTAGTGGAGATGAGACAGCAGGACGTTTGCTCCGAGGGGGGCACCTGGCTCGGCACAACGGCCCGCCAGGTCGACCCCGAGGGCGCGCATTCCAGTACCCATGTCGAGGATCAGCGGCGGTTCCCCCACCGCTTCGACGAGTACGCAGGACGTGTTGCCCCCGTACCGTCGATGCTCGTCGGAGGAACAGGGGCACGACCCCCGGACTCCGTAGTAGGTGATCTTCACCGAAGAGCAGGCTAGTCACCCGGTAGGAGATGGACCGAATCGACGGACCTCCATGCACCGGGACGCGATGTTGGTGCAGGCGCGGAGTACCCTCCGGACATGGAGCTACACCGGGTGACCGTAAACGGGATCGAGATCTCCTT
This sequence comes from Acidimicrobiaceae bacterium, assembly GCA_027315005.1. Lineage (GTDB taxonomy): Bacteria > Actinomycetota > Acidimicrobiia > Acidimicrobiales > RAAP-2 > Bog-756. The sequence continues at coordinate 114,409 of DAHUZT010000114.1, forward strand.
CTTCGAAGACGGGCCGGTATCCGGACCGCTGGTGCTCTGCTTGCACGGATTCCCCGACACGGCCCATACCTGGCGCCATCTCATGGCGCGATTGGCGAGTGCCGGGCATCACGCCGTGGCGCCGTTTCTCCGAGGGTACGCACCGTCGTCCGTGCCGGCCGACGGTGCGTACGACACCGGCACCTTGGCCGTCGATGCGTGCGCCTTGCACGAGGCGCTCGGCGGTGGGGACGACGCGGTCCTCGTCGGACACGATTGGGGCGCGCTGACTGCGTACTGCGCAGCGGCATATCAGCCGGAACGGTGGCGGCGGGTGGTCACGGCAGCTGTCCCACCACAGAGTGCGATGGCGGAGTCGTTCTTCTCCTACGACCAGCTCCGGCGGAGCTGGTACATCTTCCTCGTCCAGACCCCTCTGGCAGAGCATGTCGTCACCCTCGACGGACTCGCATTCATCGACCGCCTCTGGTCCGACTGGTCGCCCGGCTTCGACGGGAGCTGGGACGTGGCTCGGGTGAAGGAGTCCCTCGGTGAACCCGAGCACCTGTCTGCCGCACTGGGCTACTACCGCGCGATGCTGGCCGGACCGCCCTCCGACCCCGGTGCCGCAGCCGCCCAGGCCGCAGGGGCCGCTGGTCATCCCCAGCCCACGCTCTACCTACACGGACGCGGTGACGGCTGCATGGGCATCGACAGCATCGGTGGGGTCGCCGACGCTCTACCCGAGGGCTCTGAGATCGTGACCGTCGAGGGAGCAGGGCACTTCGTCCACCTCGAGAGGCCCGAAGAGACGAACGACCGATTGCTCGCATTCATCGACGGTTAGCCGCATCGTGCGATGGCGGATCGGCGGTGCCAGTGCTCCGGGGACCTGCTCAGAAGGGGAGGCTCAGAACGCCGTCCCCGTGCCGCACCACCAGTCCTTCGGCCACCAGCGCGGAGACGACGCGCCTGGCGCGGTCGGGATCGTCGGGCCATCCAACCACTGCGGGGGCGGCTGCATCGGTGATCTCCCCGACCCGTAGCGAGTCGATGAGCCGGCCTCGACCCTGGCGGTCGGACCCCTGGAACTTCCCCTGTGCAGACGAGGTGCCGGCCGATCCCGTCGAGGGATCGACCCCCCCGGCCTCCGACCATGCACACGCCGACCGTATGGGACAGCGATCACAGCGGGGACGACGTGCCACGCACACCTCCGCGCCGAGATCGAGCAGAGCCTGGCCGAAGGTCCATCCCTTCCCTGGCGGAACCATGGCATCCACTATTGACTGGGCCTCACGGCGCTCGAGGGGCTTACCGGAGACAGCTCGGGACAGCACCCGTCCGGCGTTGGTGTCGACCACACCGACATCGTGGTCGAACGCGAATGCCAGCACGGCTCTGGCCGTGTACTCGCCCACCCCCGGCAAGGCCAGAAGCGTGTCGAGCGTCGAGGGGACCTGACCCCCGTGGTGATCCACCATGGCCGTCGCAGCACCATGGAGACCGCGGGCCCTGCGGTTATAGCCGAGCCCACTCCACAGTTGCAGCACACGTCCGAGTGGTGCGGTGGCACAAGCAGCCGGAGTCGGAAACTCGCCGAGGAAGCGCCCGTAGGCGGGGACCACCCTCGCCACCTGGGTCTGTTGGGCCATCACCTCGCTAACCAAGACGCCCCAAGGCTCACGGGTCGACCGCCAAGGGAGTCCCGGACGCCTGGATGTGGATCCTCCCGCCGTCCCCCAGGCCTCGATCGCCCGACCGATCGTGCTGGCGCGGACCGGATCGTGCGGCAGCCGAACGACCTGCGGCGAACCCGAGCCGGCCCGGTTTGGTGGACACGCCGCCGACGGGACCGGTGTTCTCAGGACCAGACGTCCCCGGTGTAGGGCCTCTGTCGCGCCGGTGCAAAATCACGCTTCCAGACCATCACCTTCCGCCTGAAGAAGCAGATCTCATTCCCCAGCTGGTTGAAGGCCTTGGTCTCGACTGTCACCACACCACGGTCTTCGCGTGACTTCGACGCATTCTTCGAGATCACCTTGGTCTCAGCGTAGATGGTGTCTCCGTGGAACGTGGGGGCCCGGTGCACCAGTGATTCGACTTCCAAATTGGCGATGGCCGCTCCACTGACGTCGGGAACGCTCATCCCGAGGACGAGCGAGTAGACCAGGTTGCCGACCACGACGTTTCGCCCCTGGACCGTCTCGTTCTCGGCGTACCAGGCGTTGATGTGCAGCGGGTGGTGGTTCATGGTGATCATGCAGAACAGGTGGTCATCGGCCTCGGTGATCGTCTTTCCCGGCCAATGCCGGTAGATGTCCCCAGGCTCGAACTCCTCGAAATACCGGCCAAAGGGACGGTCGTACACGGTCACGGCCCGATGCCCCCAGTCTCTCGGAGGCTGTGCGCCCCCCGTTGGCGACGCTTCACTCGCGGACCAGTGACGGACGTGTGGTGAACCCGAGGACCCAGTCCGGTTGCGACTCGCCGTCGATGGCCATCCGCCACAGAAAGCGGGTACCCGGGGTCAGGGGGAGAGGACCCAGACTGACTGCCAGCGCGACGTCGATGGGAGAACCCTCGGGGATGCCCGGGGGCCTCCCGACCGTGAACTCCCCCCGCACCTCGACGGGATGCTGGCCTTCGGGCGTGTCTACCAGCACCGGACCCCCGTCGGCGTCCTCGAGGAAGAGCTCCCAATGGTGAGGGGCCTCGGCTTCGTGCCAACCGACGTCGATCTTGAGGGCAATGGCCGATGGCACGGGGTCCGGACCGGTCATGCTCCACCCGCCTCCGAGCACGTACAACTTGCCGTCCGAGACCTGCGCCGCGTCGCACAGCATCATGGTCACTCTCACGGGGACCGAGACTACTGCCCCGCGAACACCGGCCCGGAAGCGGACGACCCCGGAGCCGAGGCGACCTCCCGATAGCCTGACCGTATGCCGTTACGAGGGCTCAGGGACGACGTATACCGGCGCCCCCTTGCCACTGCGCTCGACCGTCTCGGTCTCGGTCCCGGATGGATCTGTGCTGACATCGGTGCAGGTGGAGGCGACGTATCCGTGGCACTGGCCGAGATAACCGGACGCACGGGAAGGGTCTATGCCATAGACAGCGATCCCTTGGCACGCGACGAAGTCGCCGCCGTGGCCGCCGCTCACAGCCAGGTCCTGGCCATAACCCAGGCCGCCGAGGACCTCCGGCTCCCCGAGGCGGTCGACCTCGCCTTCTGCCGCTTTCTGCTGCTGCACGTGGTCGATCCGGCGCTCGTGCTCGCGAGGATGGCCGGTGCCGTCCGGCCAGGCGGCTGGGTGGTGGCGCAAGAACCCGTCACTTCCGCCGGACGCATCAACGGACGACCGTTTTCGATGCCGTCCGCGCGCCATCCGGATGTGGGGGCGATACTCCCCTCGCTGGCCCGTGACATCGGGCTGATCACCGCTGACGCCTGGGCGGAAGCACCGGCGTCAGCCGGCCCGGGACCGGTGGCCGACTACCTCGAGTTGGTCACGCAAGTGGACCCGGGAGACGACCCGGTCGTGCTCCCACCACTCGTCACCGTCGTCGCACAGGTGCCGTCGGGTTGATCCGACGACGAGCGGCGGTTCGCACGATGGGTGCCAGGTCCGGGCCGGTACGCTGTGCTGGTGAACAGCAAAGACCCACATCTCCCCGACCTCGCCGCCGCAGCCGGCGCGGTCACCGTCGCCCAATCGGTCGTCGCCGCCGGCATCGAGGCCCTGGCCTCCGCTGGTGGGCCCGATGCGGCCCAGGTACTCGCCTATGATCTGGCCCACGCCGCAGCCGGCATCCGTACTGCCGAGGCCGCTCTCTCCTACGGTGCGCTCGGCGACATCGAGGCCCGGATCGCGTGCGCATTTGCCGCCGATGCGGTCGCCGACCTGGCCGCCCGTACAGTGGGTCGGAGCGCCGAATGGAACGTCGCCTCCGACTGGATGGCGCCGGCCGACGCCTTCATGGCGACCTACCGAGCTGCAGGGTTCCTGGCGTCACTCGCCGATCTCCCCGGAGAACGCCACCTGGACCCGGACTACGAGTTGGTGCGGGAGACCTTCCACCGCTTCGCCGCAGAACAGATCCGGCCGCGTGCCGAGCACATCCATCGGGCCAACACCGACATCCCCGAGGAGATCATCTCGGGGATGGCCGAGATGGGTGGTTTCGGGATGTCGGTGCCGGAGCAGTACGGCGGTTTCGCAACCGGTGGCGAGGGCGACTATCTCGGGATGGTGGTAGCGACCGAAGAGCTGTCGTGGGGTTCGCTCGGGGCGGGTGGCTCGCTCATCACCCGTCCGGAGATCCTGACCCGGGCGATCGTTCACGGCGGGACCGAGGAGCAGAAGCAGCACTGGCTTCCGAGGCTGGCGTCGGCCGAGGTCATGGGGGCGGTGGCGGTCACCGAACCGGACTTCGGATCGGATGTGGCCGCAGTGGTGACCAGCGCGACCCCGACCTCGGGAGGTTGGCTGGTCAATGGGGTCAAGACATGGTGCACCTTCGCCGCCCGGGCCGACGTGCTGTTGTTGCTGGCCCGCACCGATCCCGACCGCACGAAGGCTCACCGGGGCCTGTCACTGTTCCTCGTCGAGAAGCCCCAGGCGGACGGGCACGGATTCGTCTTCGACCAGCAACCAGGTGCCGGTGGCCTCCCGGCCGGACCGGCCGGGAGGATCGAAGGTCGTGCCATCGACACCCTCGGATACCGCGGTATGCACTCCTACGAGGTGGCCTTCGAGAACTGGTTCGTGCCCTCGGCCAACCTGATCGGCGGAGAGGCCGGGCTCGGACAGGGCTTCTACCTCCAGATGCAGGGCTTCGAAAACGGCCGGCTGCAGACCGCGGCCCGGGCGGTCGGTGTCATGCAGGCGGCCTACGAGGCCGCGCTCGACTACGCGCGCAACCGGGTGGTCTTCGGTTCGCCGATCGTCGGGTACCAGCTGACCCGGACCAAGCTGGCTCGGATGGCGGTGCTCATCCAGGCCTCAAGGCAGTTCACCTACGAGGTGGCCCGCCTGATGGGCAAGGGGTCCGGAGCGCTCGAGGCCTCGATGATCAAGGCCTACGTGTGCCGGGCGGCCGAGTGGGTCACGAGAGAAGCGCTCCAGATCCACGGGGGTATGGGCTATGCCGAGGAGTTCCCGGTCAGTCGCTACTTCGTCGACGCACGGGTGCTCTCGATCTTCGAGGGCGCCGACGAGACACTGGCCCTGAAAGTGATCGCCCGCCGCCTCGTGGCCGACGCGTCTGCCACGAGGGGCGGCCGAGCATCGCGGCTACGGTGAGCCGGTGGAGTACTCCGACCTGATCGACGCTGCGGAGGGCGAGACCGACACCCTGATGCTCGCCATCGAGTCCGGGGAGCTCGACGACGTGGTACCGACCTGCTCCGAGTGGGAGATCGCCGATCTGGCCCGGCACGTGGGTGACTTCTGCGGATTCTGGACCCACGTGCTCTGCGAGGGAACCGGCCGCCCGAAGCCCGAGTTGGGCGATCCTCCCGAAGACGACCGGCTCCCTGGGTGGACAGCTCAGTGCGCTGGGCATCTGTTCGCCGAACTCCGGGCCACCCCGGCCGAATGCGAAGTCTGGACCTTCTTCGATGCCGATCAACATGCCCGATTCGTGGCTCGACGCGGCGCACACGAGCTCGCCGTTCACCGCACCGATGCCCAGTGGGCGCACGGCGCGGTCGATCCCATCGGTGCAGAGCTCGCCGCTGACGGGATAGACGAAGTCCTAGACGTGCTGGTGAACGCTCGCGGTGACCGCAGTCCGGGCACAGGAAGGGTGATGACGCTTCGCTCGTCCGATCTCGGGTCGCAGTGGTTCATCACCCTCGATCGGGACCACGTCGCTGTGGAACGACGATCAGAGGACGACACTCCGCTCGAGGGAAGCAACCTGGTCGTGACGGGTACTGCGTCCGACCTCGAGCTCACCCTCTACCATCGGCCGACCTTGAGCCCGGTCGATGTGCACGGTGACTACACCGTCCTCGAGGAGTGGCATCGCAGGTTCACCTTCTGACTGCGTCGATCACCCGGCCCCGGTCTCTGCCGAGTGGCTGAGACCCGCCCGTTCTCCCCGGACGACGAACTTGGTGGCCATCTTGCGTGACGCCTCGTCGATCATCTCGTCACCGAACATGACCGCGCCGGTCCGATCGTCCTCGGTGGCCTTCCGGTACGCCCGGAGGATGTTCCACGCCCGGTCGAACTGCTCCTGGGTGGGCGAGAAGACTTCGTTCAACACTCCAACCTGGTCGGGGGTGAGGGCCCACTTCCCGTCATACCCGAGGACGCGGGTGCGCTGAGAGAATTCGCGCAGTGCGTCGAGCTCACGGATCTTGAGGACCGGCCCGTCGATGACCTGTAGCCCGTTGGCCCGGCCCGCCATCAGGATCTTCGAGAAGACGTAGTTGAAATGGTCACCCGGGTACTCCGGAATCGCCACGCCTCCGGTGAGAACGGGCATCTCCATGGATGCGGCAAAGTCGGCCGGGCCGAAGATGATGGTCTCGAGACGCGGGGACGCCGCGCAGATCTCCTCGACGTTGATCAGCCCGCGGGTGGTCTCGATCTGGGCCTCGATGCCGACATGGCCGACACTGAGCCCGCACCGTTGCTCGACCTGGCTGAGTAGGAGGTCCAGTGCGACCACCTCGGAGGCCGTCTGCACCTTTGGCAGCATCAACTCGTCGAGACGCTCGCCGGCGTTGGACACCACCTCGATCACATCCTCGTAGGTCCACTGGGTATCCCATGCGTTGACACGCACGCAGAGCACCCGGTCATCCCATGGGAGGTTCTTGATGGCGTCGGCAACCTTCGAGCGCGCCGACTCCTTCTCGAGTGGGGCCACCGAGTCCTCCAGATCGAGGAAGCTCATGTCAGCGGGTACGGTCGGGGCCTTGGCCAGAAAGCGCTCGTTCGATCCGGGAGACGACATGCACGAGCGGCGTGGCAGGTTTCGGGAACGTTCGGACATGACCACATGGTACGACGAGAAGACATTCACCCCAAACGGCACATCGGAATTGAGCGGGGTGTAGTCAAACGGCAGGGATCCGCCAGCGCGAAACGGGGGCGCACCAGTCTGAGGTTGTTCAACTACCGCAGATGGAGGACCCCCGTGGTGACCGACGTCATCTCTGTTCGAAAGCGCGGCAATCACATCGAGCACAATCAATATCTCAACAGAGTCAAGCTCCAAATTCTCTACAAGTTTGTCTTCGGGCCAGCTACCGTGGAATCGGCACTCCAGAAGCAGCACCCTGTCTCGTCATCCCGTGGTGCCTGTCAGTAAACGGTGTGCAACCCGATCGGATAGATCGACGGTCGATCTGTTGGATCTCCGAGGCAGAGCGCAGCGGGGATCGCATCAGGCGCAAAGAGGGCCACAGTCTGGTGCGGGGGTAGACCCGAAACCCTATGGCCGGTGACGGTCGAGCACAGAGGATGTGCGGCTCGAGAAACGTGAACGCTGCACTTGTCTTCTGACCCGGACCCAGGCGGGCTCAAGCGAAAATCGCAGTCAAGTGGAATCCGGTGCGATCTCCGGCGATATTTGGAACTGATTCGGCTTCGTAGGTCAAACATCGTTCAGGGCGCGTCCCAGCCGACGGCGAGGTAGCTGCTCATCATCGACAACTGTTCAAACTCCCAGTTCAGGGCCTTGTCACCTCTCCGCGCGGCCTCTTCCTAACCTCGCTCCGCGTCGGACCGGCCGGCTGTCTCGCTCCCCAGCTGATCGGGGGTCAGCTGCTCGGAGATCAGCCGGTCGAACCGGGACGGATCGTCCCCGACGAAGCTCCGGCAGAGCGGAAGCCCTTCTACGTAGCAGGTCAGGTAGGCCCTCCATGTCGGATGGGTGAGGAACTCCACGGCCTTCCGCGCCCGGTCGGGGGACAACAGAGCCCAGTCCGCTAGCTCGTCTGCCACCGTGTCCGGATCGGCTCCGTCCTCGTGCAGCCGGAAGGCGGCGTTCTGACGGGCCGCACCCAGAGCCTCCGACGCCTCGGCCACCATGGCCACCACGTCCGCGTCGTAGGGAATGCCCAGCGGGCGCAGGTGTTCGGCCACCATCGGCTCGGGCCTCTGGCCGACTGCGACCTCGAGGCCGAGGTCGGCCAGTCCTTCGGCAAGCAGGCACTGCGGAGTACCGACGAGAAAGATGCTCTCCTCCCACCAGTGGCGGATTCGGACCAGTCCCACCTCCTTGCGGGTGTGCTCGGTGTGGTGGCCCGGATAGGACTCGTGCGCGACCAGGTGGGCGAGCCCGGTCGAAAGGACGGGAAGGTCGGTGTTGACCGCAACTCTGCTCACCAGCCCACCGAGGTAGTAGTTGAAGCCCGACCACGGCTGGCCGTCCACCAGCACGAACTCCACCTGCTCCCCCTCCGGCAGTCCGAACAGGCTTCGGGTCCGATCGCGCAGGTCATCGGCCAACGAGGTGATCGCCGCATCGAGCCGGTCGGGGGGAACGGCCTGGGCCTCGCGCCAGTTGACGAGGCGTTCGACCAACGATCCGGTCCCGGGCAGCACGTCCTCGAGCTGGCGATGAGCGTCCCGGATCGTCTCCTCGGCTACCCGGGCGGGACGGATGCCGTAGCAAGCCTCGACCTCGTCGGCGTAACCGATCGGCTCCCCGGCGAGCTTGCGGGCGCTGGTCAACAGCCCGAGCGTCTGGGCCCGAAGCCAGTGGCGCCGGGAGTATGGGCGACCGCGGCCACCCGGATCCGATCCGGTCGCGCCGTCGAGAGGCTCGCCGGCGTCCAAGTCGGCGAGCAAGGCCCGAGCCTCGGCGACAAGTCGTTCTGGAGGTCGAAGCGCCTCCGCTCCCACGAGGGCGGCGAATCCGGGAGGTCCGTAGTAGGCATCCACCAGTCCCTCGATGTGCCGACCGAGCCGCAGGCCCAGCATCAGGTAGCTGACAACCAGGCCTCCGGGCTCATCACCGGCACCGGCACCGCTGCGGGGCACGGGACCGGTCATCAGCTCATGAGAGGTTCGACCGGAAGAACTCGGTGGCGCGTTCCCAAAGGAGCTCGGCCGATTCGCGATGGTACGCCTCGGGACGGTCCTCGTTCGCGAAGGCATGCCCGGCGTCGGCATAGATGTGGAGCACGGCGTCCTTGTCCAGACGGGTCAGCTCGCGCTCGAGCTCCCTCGCCGCTTCGGGAGTGAAGAAATCATCGTGCCCCGCGGCGTGGCACTGCACTTTGGCTTCGAGCCGGCGGTAATCGGGTTGCACGTCGGGCCAGGGGATCAACCCGTAGGCGGGCACCACCGCCTTGACCGCGTCCGGCCGTTGGGTGGCGAGGACGAGGGCGAGCCCGCCCCCCATGCAGAAGCCGATCACCCCAACGTGGGATCGGCCGGTGCGCCGACTCAGCTCGTCAACCGCCCCGCTCAGATCGCGTGACGCGGTGTCCATCTTCAGTGCCATCATCGCCTTGCCCGCATCGTCGGGCTCGGTGAGTGGGACGGTGGTCCCGTGGTAGAGATCCGGAGCGAGCGCGGTGAACCCGGCGGCCGCGAAACGATCGCAGGTACGCATGATCTGGTCGACCAATCCCCACCATTCCTGGAGGACGATGATGCCGGACGTGGATCCGGAACCGCCCTGAGGGACAGCCAGATAAGCCTCCCCGGTGCTCCCATTACTCGGAAATTCGATGCGTTCGCCCATGTTTGCGACCATAGTCGGCCGCGACAAGTCCCAGCTCACACACCGGTTGGACACCCAAAGCTTGTGGTCGTGGGCTACATCGACTAGACAGTGGTCCCGTTATGCCTCGCGCCGAGCACATCTCGACGGTTGGGCCAAACGCCTCCCCCCACCCCCGGAGTCCGTCACGCCGGAAGCTGCGCGCCCTGTTGGCCGTGGCATGGCTCGTTGGCGTGGCCTCGTCGGTGGTGGTCACGGCGGAGCCGGCCGCCGCCAACCAGATAGCCAGCGACAAGGCCGAAGCATCCGCCATCTCGGCGAAGCTCCAAGGCATCCAGGCCCAGGAACAGGCACTTTCCGGGCAGGTGGAACAGGCGGATTACCAACTGAGCCAGATCCAGTCGGAGATCTCGGCAAACCAGGCCAAGGTGGTGAAGGACCAGGCAGCGGTCGACCGGGACGTGCTTCAGCTCCGGACCGAGGCCATCGCCAGCTACACCAGCAGCGGCGAGAGCAGCCAGGCGACGGTGATGTTCTCGTCGAACGTCAACGTGTCGGGGATCCGGTCCGAGTACACCTCCATCGCAAACGGAAACGTCACCACCGTCATCGACCGACTCCATTCCGCGCAGAGTCAACTCCAGGCGGCGCAGTCGACCCTCAAGCAGCAGTCGAGCCGGGCCGTCGCCACCCGTGACGGCCTCCAGAGCGCCGAGAACCAGTCGGCCGCGTTGCTCTCGCAGTACAATGCCACGCTGAACAGCGTGAACTCGCAGATCCAGACCCTGGTGGCCGCCCAGCAGGCCGCCCAACAGCAGGCGGCGGCGGCTGCGGCGAAAGCGGCGTTCACCGCCCAAGTGGCTGCGTCGCAGCAGGCACAGGCCCGGTCCCAGCCCCGTGCCCAGATACCTACCGGAAGCGCTGCGGGTGGAGCTGGTGGTGGGGGCGGACCTGCCCCAGGCTCCGGCCCGCTCCCGAGCCTGGCCGGCGGTGCGGCCGGAGCGGTCCAGGCGGCCGAGTCCCAACTCGGCGTCCCGTACGTCTGGGGTGGTGAAACTCCCGGGGTCGCCTTCGACTGCTCCGGGCTGGTGCAGTGGGCCTACTCCCAGGTCGGGATCAGCCTGCCTCGGACCTCCGGAGCCCAGTTCGGTGCCACCATCCAGATCCCGCTGTCCGACATCCAGCCCGGTGACCTGCTCTTCTACGGTCCCGGTGGCAGCCAGCACGTGGCCATGTACGTCGGTGGCGGCATGATGATCGAGGCGCCGGCGCCAGGCCTCGGAGTGCACATCACCCCGGTGCGCACGGGCGCTGGTTTCGCCGGGGTCGGCCGGGTCCAGTAGACCCGTCGATCCGGACACCGGTGGGTCCAGCGGGGCCGGCAGAGGATGCACCTGCGTGGCGCCCTCACCCCGTCTGAGTGCTGGTGCATACTGGGTGAGCCCCGATCGGCTCCGGTGCACTCCGGCACCCATCGGACCGGGTCCGCCATCCCCATGAGAGCGCGCACGCCATGAGACCGATCCCCGTCGCCTTCCACATCTGGTTCCTCGAGGTCCACACCTACGGGATCGGCCTTGCCCTCACCTTCTGGTTCGGGCTGCGCTACACCGAACGTCGTCTTCGCCGGTCGGGATACTCCTGGCAGTGGGTGACGGCCATGTTCGTCTGGGTCATCGTTGCAGCCATCGTTGGCGCACGCGCGATGCACGTCCTGGCCAACCTGTCGTATTACTCGCACAACCCCGCTCAGATCATCGCCATCTGGCAGGGTGGCCTGTCATCCTTCGGGGGCCTCATGCTCGGCGTCCCGACCGCAATCGTGATCACCCGGCGGCGCTGCCCAGAGCTGTCCATCCTGCGTTTCGCCGACCTGATGGCACCGGTGCTCATGGCTTGCTGGGGGATCGGTCGGCTTCTCGGTCCCCAGCTCATGATCGCAGGCGGTGGACACCGGACCAACCAGTGGTTCGGGATGTACTACGCCGGACAGGTGGGCAAGCGGCTGCCAGTTCCCCTGTTCCAGGCAGCAGAAGACCTGTCCATCTTCGTCATCCTGCTGCTCGTCGAACGCTGGCTGCGCTCAACCGAGCCGAGCCTGCTGGGTGGTGATCGGTCAGACACGGTCGACGCATCGGAGATCGAGGACCAGGGCATGGACGGCGTCCGGGGCGACCTTGCCCTCCGGGCGGTGAGCGATCGGATAGGACCCACCTCCTCGTTCGGAGTGGAGATCCCGGAGTCCGACGGTGCGGATGCCGGGCAAGAGGAGCGTGCCGATCTCCGGCCATCACCGCACGAGAAGATTGCCGCTCCCCGAACGGCGAACCCACCTCCGGCGGGGATCGTCCTCGGTGTCGGGATGGTCCTCTGGGGGATCGAACGGTTCTCCGATCAGCACCTGTGGCTCGCCGAGCCCGGCCACCTTGGGTCGTTCCTCGTCCAACTGGCTGGCATCGGCCTTTCGCTTGCCGGAATCGCTCTGCTCCTCACCCGGCTCGGCCCGCTCATGCGCTGGCGGCGCGGCGAAGGGGACCGCATCGTCCCTCCACCGAGCACGCCCGACCGGCCGGAGGTCGACGAACCCCCTTCCCGTACAACAGTTCACGCCACCGGGGCGAGCGCACCGTTGTCCAGGCAGTCGGAGACCTGAGTCGAACGCGAACACCCGCCACCGGTTGGAGGACCGCCGGTCTTCGTGGCCGAGTCGGTGGTCGCGACGAGCAGTTGTGGCACCGCGATCGGCACGCTACGTTCCCTCCATCCCGGTGATGCACCTCGAATGGACGGAATTCGTGGACGCCCTCGGTTCGCCGTTCCTCCGCCGCCAGCTCGGCGGGGTGACCGGCCATTTCGTGGTGGTGACCGGGGACCCGGAACCGTCCGGACCGATTGAAGAGCCGCTGATCGAAGCCGCAGGCTTGCTGCCCGCCGTCGTGGTGATGGAAGGATCCCCCGCAACGGTGGCCGAAGGCCCTGCGGCACTGGTCGACGTCGTAGCCAAAGGTGCGGACCTGGAGACGGTGTTGGCCACCTGCCGCTCCCGCCCCGTCGCCGCCACCGCCCTTGCGCTCCTACTCCGCGGGAGTGAGCGGCGAACAGTCGGCGATGGTCTCATCGCCGAATCCGCCGTCTATGCCGCTCTCCAGGCCGGACCGGAATTCCTCGAGTGGCGAGCGACCCACCCCGCCGGCCGAAGGGACCTGAGAGCGCGGCCCGCGGTGCGTGTCGATCGGAGCGAGGACCGGTTGATGGTCACCCTCGACCGCCCCGAGGTCCGCAACGCCCTCGATGCAGCCATGCGAGACGAACTGTGGGAAGCGCTTCTCGTGGCAGCGGCCGATCCGACCATCCAAGTCGTACTCCGAGGATCAGGCGTGTCGTTCTCCAGCGGCGGCGATCTGGAAGAGTTCGGGAGCAGGTCCGATCCGGCCAGTGCCCATCTGATCCGGATGGACCGCAACCTCGGATCCCTCTTGCACGACCTGTCCGACCGCACGACCGCCGTGCTCCATGGGGTATGCCTCGGCTCGGGGATCGAGCTACCCGCCTTCGCCTCCCGGGTGATCGCGTCGCCCGGCACCTCGATCGGCCTCCCCGAGCTGTCGTTCGGGCTCATCCCCGGTGCGGGGGGAACCGTCAGCCTGCCCCGCAGGATCGGCCGCCACCGAACGGCCTGGCTGGCCTGGACCGGTCGCAGAATCGGGGCTGAGACGGCAGGCTCGTGGGGTCTGGTCGACGAGGTGTCGAACGACCCGTCCGGCGGCCAACGGTGACGGGTTGAAACCTGGCCGCCAGAGCCTGATCAGCTCACGCGGCCGCCTTCTCCAGGACATGGACACCGCAGGCCGATCCGAGCCCGATGACGTGGGCGAGGCCCACGCTCGCACCTTCGATCTGACGATCACCTGCCTCACCGCGCAGGTGGTGGCACACCTCCCAGATGTTGGCAATGCCGGTAGCGGCGATGGGGTGGCCCTTCGACTCGAGGCCACCCGAGACGTTGACCGGGATCGAACCGTCCCTCCAGGTGACACCGGAGTTGAAGAAGTCGACCGCCCCACCCGATTCGCACAGCATGAGATTGTCGTAGTGGACCAGCTCGGCGGTGGCGAAGCAATCGTGCAGCTCCACCAGATCGAGGTCCTCGGGGCCGACGCCCGCCTGCTCGTAGGCCTTTGCGGCGGCGTTCCGAGTCAGGGTGTTGACGTTCGGCAACACTTGGCAGGCCTCCTCCCACGGGTCGGTGGTGAGGACCGAAGCCGAGATCTTCACAGCCCGACGCCTCTGGTCGGGATCGAGCATCCGCAACTTGGCTTCGCTGACCACGACGGCCGCCGCCGCCCCGTCACAGTTGGCCGAACACATCGGACGGGTGTTGGGGTAGGCGATCATGACGTCACCCATGATCTCCTCGAGCGACATCTTCTTCGAGTAGGCGGCCAACGGGTTGAGGGTCGAGTGAGCGTGGTTCTTCTGGCTGATCCTGGCGAACAGCTCGAAGTCGGCTCCGCCATAGCGGTGCCCGTACTCCATGCCGATCTGAGCGAAGACACCGGGCATGGTCTCCGTACCGACACGACCGTCGAGCGGCGCGACCGATCCGTAGCGACCGCTCGGAGTCCACGAATCGCCATCGGCCTTTCGGTTCCCACCAGCGAGCAGGCCCGCACCGGCCAACTTTTCGACACCGACCGCCATGCCGACGTCGCACTCGCCCGCCTTGACCGCCATGACCGCCGTTCGCAGCGCAGTCGCACCTGTGGCACAGGCATTGGCCACGTTGTAGACCGGAATACCCGTCTGTCCGATCTGCTTCTGGAGCTGCTGACCGATTCCAGCCGATGCGTTCATCAGGTTGCCGGCAGCCAGGATACCGACGTCCTTCATGGTGACCCCACCGTCGGCGAGAGCCGCGAGGGCCGCCTCGGAGGCCAGGTCGATGACGTCCTTCTCGGGGCTCTTCCCGAATTTGGTCATCGTGATCCCGAGTATCCAGACCGAATCGCTCATGGCGCCTCCTTGGTGTCTATCGGCTCGAAGCCGAACCCGATTGCATCGACCCCATCCCCGTCCGTACCGATCGGAAACGTCTTGAGTCGCACCTTCATGCCCAGCCGCACGTGCTCCGGATCCGGCTCGCATCCCACCACGTTGGCTCTGACACTCGTACCACCGCAGTCGATGACCCCGGCGATGAAGGGAACCGGGACCCCGGGGGCGGCAAAGGCCACGATGGTGTACGTCACCAACTCTCCTTCGGTTGGCACATCGACAGCGGAGAAGGCCGTAGCTCCGCACGCTGCACAGGCATTGCGCCGGTCGAAGAACCTCGCCTTGCACGACGCGCACTGGTTCGCCACCAGGTGGGGGTCGTCGCCGAGCACGAGGTAGTCAACCAGAGGCACCTGTCCCATTTCGCACTCTCCTGTCGATCTGATCCCTGATCCGTCGATTTGATCCGTCGATCTGACGCTCACGGCGATACTGGACCACCGGAGCGATCCGCTCGGTGTCGGCACCGGATAAAGACGAGCCTGCCAGACACTAACGGCGGCGCGCCATCCGGCTGCTGCCGGCGCCCACCCATCAGGGCGCGGCCGGCTCCGACTGGGACCGGGTCGCCTCCACCGGCGACCTGGCCTCGGCCGCCTTGCGGTAGTTTTCCAAGTGGTCCAGCAGAGGCATTCGTTCCTGACCAACGGTGGTATCGAGGCGGTCGGCGATCGACTCGGGGGTCCACCGCCCCTCGGCGTACACGGAACGGACCTCCTGGGGCTGGTTCCACACCGCGATCTTCGAGCCGACCGAGGTGTAGACCTGCCCGGTCACATGCCTGGCACGGTCGGAAAGGAGGAACACCACGAGCGGGGCGACGTCCTCGGGATCGCCCATCTCGGCCAAATCCATCGGGACGTTGGCCGACATCCGGGTGCGGGCGACCGGGGCCACCGCGTTGGCAGTGACCCCGTAGCGGTAGAGCCCTGCCGCGACCGAGCGCACCAGGGAGACGATGCCGCCTTTGGCCGCCGCATAGTTGGCCTGGGCGACGCTTCCGGCGAAGGCCCCGGAGGTGAAGGCCACCAGCGAACCACCGCCCTCCTGCTTGCGCATGAGGGCCGTGGCCGCACGGAACACGGTGAAGTGGCCCTTCAGGTGGGTCTCCACCACCGCGTCCCACTCCTCCTCGGACAGGTTGAAGAACATCCGCTCCCGCAGGATGCCGGCCACCGCCACGACGCCGTCGACCCGTCCGAAGTTGTCGACCGCTGCAGCGATTATCCGCTCACCTCCTGCAAGGGTGGTGACGCTCTCGGCCATCGCCACCGCCTGGCCACCGGCGGCGACGATCTCGCCCGCCACGGCTTCGGCTACCTCGCTCCTCGGGTCCTCGCCGGCGATGGAGACGCCGATGTCGGCTACCACCACCCGGGCTCCCTCGGCTGCTGCAGACAGGGCCACCGCACGCCCGATGCCGCCGCCGCCGCCGGTGACGACAACCGACTTCCCCTGCAGGAACTCGCCCATGACGGGCCCCACCTCCATCCGCATCGCTTTCGAACCGACCAGCCCGGCACGCCGAGGCCGTTCGGGCGGGCGGAGGTTGACCGTATACGAGAACCTGTTCTAGCGTCCAGCGAACACGATCCGCCCGAAGGGCCGGAGGGGGTACGAAAGACATGGGCGATCTCGGATTCTGGGCACTTGCCCACGAAGATCCCGACCATCTGGCCTTGGTCGACGTCGACCGGACCGAGTACTCGGCGGGTGAGCTGCTCGGCAGGGCCAACCAGGCGGTACACCTCCTACGCTCGCTCGGGCTCCGGACCGGAGACGTCGTGGCCACGCTCCTCCCCAACGGGGTGGAGATGTTCGAGCTCTACCTGGCAGCGCTCCAGTCCGGCTGGTACCTCGTGCCGATCAACCACCATCTCGTCGGCCCCGAAGTGGGTTACATCCTCTCCGACTCCGAGGCCAAGGTGTTTGTGGCCCATGAACGATTCAGCCAGGTTGCACTGGACGCTACCGATGAGGCAGAACTTCCCTCCACACG
Organism: Acidimicrobiaceae bacterium; assembly: GCA_027315005.1. Taxonomy (GTDB): domain Bacteria; phylum Actinomycetota; class Acidimicrobiia; order Acidimicrobiales; family RAAP-2; genus Bog-756. Next base: position 131,138 of record DAHUZT010000114.1, read on the forward strand.
GTGCTTCGCGGTCGGGGAAATCGTGGGATTCGGCTCCTATGCCAGGATGCGCGACGCCCAGCCGACAACCGATCCCACCGGCCGAACCATCGGCGACGTCATGAACTACACCTCGGGGACGACCGGTAACCCGAAAGGGGTGTTCCGCCCGCTCAGCGGAGCCACGCCCGAGGAGGCGGCGCTGGGCCTCTCGGGGATCCTCTTCCTGTTCGGCGTGCAACCCCACGATGACAACGTTCACATCGTGGGTTCTCCCCTCTACCACACCGCGGTGATCCGGTACGCGGGGGCGTCGATCCATCTCGGACACACCGTGGTGCTGATGGACAAGTGGCTCCCCGAAGAGATGTTGGAGCTGATCGAGCGGTACCGGGTCACCACCTCACACATGGTTCCCACCCAATTCCATCGGCTCCTTGCCTTGCCCGAGGAGACCCGCGCTCGTCACGACGTCTCCTCGCTGCGCCATATGATCCACGCCGCGGCACCATGCCCGATCGACGTCAAGCACAAGATGATCGCGTGGTGGGGAAATGCCATCGACGAGTACTACGCCGCGTCCGAAGGCGGTGGGACTCTGGTGACCGCCGAACAGTGGCTGAAAAAGCCCGGCACCGTCGGCCTTCCCTGGCCCATCTCGGAGATCGCCATCTTTGACGATGCCGGCGTGCGCGTCGAGGAGCCGAATGTGATCGGTACCGTCTATATGGCTATGCAGAGCGGGGACTTCTCCTACCATAAGGACAAGGAGAAGACCGACGGAAATCGGATCGGCAAGTTCTTCACCGTTGGTGACGTCGGCTTCCTCGACGAGGACGGTTACCTGTTCCTCCGTGACCGCAAGATCGACATGATCATCTCCGGGGGGGCCAACATCTATCCGGCCGAGATCGAGAATGTCGTACTCGGCCATTCCAAGGTCGGGGACGTCGCGGTGTTCGGCATCCCGCACGATGAATGGGGCGAGGAGGTCAAGGCTGTCGTCGAGCCGGCCGACGGCGTCAATCCCTCTCCGGAGCTGGCCGAAGACATCCTCTCCTACTGCGCCACGCGGCTGGCCAGGTTCAAGACGCCGAAATCGATCGACTTCACCGACGACATGCCCCGGGACCCGAACGGCAAGCTCTACAAGCGAAAGCTGCGCGATCCCTACTGGGAGGGGCGCCAGAAGATCTGAGGAACGTCTGTTCGCGACGGTGGCCCCGGCGGCGGGTGGGAGACGCCGGTCAATCGAGCGGCGGTCCGGCTCCTACCGGCTCCTACCGGATCCCGGTGGTGGACTCGGGAGATCGGCCGGACCCACCCGAAGGGCTTCGGCACGAACGGCTTCGACCATACCGGGGTCGGCACTGTCGATGTTCCCCTCGGCGATTGACAGGAACTGCTCGGGAGGCACCTCCACGAAGATGCCCTCGGCCTCGGCAGTCAGCTGCTCCCCCCTGTACATACCCGCCCAGGTCCGGATCTTTCTACCACTCCGGCCCACGAAGCGTGCCACGATCGTCAGATCGGTGTTGAGCGGTGTCGGCCGGCGATAGCGGACGGTCAGGGTCCCGGTCATCCCCGGGCTCCCCGCCACCATGTTGACGGCTCCGAGTACCTCGTCGAATGTCTCGGCGATCACGCCGCCGTGGACACAGGTCGGTGGTCCTTCATAGGCGTCACCGAAAGTGACCCGTCCTCGGATCTCCCGGGGTCGGCTGTCGCCACTGTCCACCACGTCGAGCAGCACCGGTGGGGCCACGGGATTGACCAGGCCCATGACCGGGCTGGTCGGGAAGAACTCCTGCGGTGGGCGGGTCACGTCCAGCTGCGGGCGCGGTCGCTTTCCGCCGGCCCGATCCGCCAAACGACCGCCGGCCTGTTCGATCGATTCCGCCGCCTCCTCCATCGCGTGGTCATCGAGCTCAGAGGCCACCACCATGGCGATGATCGGTCGGAGCGCTTCGGCCAACCGTCGGCGCGGCTCCAAGTGGTCCAGGTCGGACCCTCCAGGTATGCTCACCGCCGTCGGAATTCGGCGGTCCGCTTTTCAGCGAATGCCCGTTGACCCTCCTTGGCGTCCTCGGTGGCGAAGATCGGCCATCCCAACTCCAGCTCGATTTTCAGTGCCTGGTCCTCGGGCAACCCCTCGGTTGCCTTGACCGACGCCTTGATGGCTTCGACGGCCAGTGGGCCGTTGGCCGCGATGGACTCGGCGATGTCGAGGGCGGTCTGAAGGGCGAAGCCGTCGTCCACGACCCGGCCGATCAGCCCGATGTCCTTCGCCTCATCGGCCGAGACCTCACGGGCGGTGAGCAACAGATCCATGGCCACTGTATAAGGGATCTGGCGCCGCAGTCGGACCGTCGAACCACCCAACGGGAACAGACCCCGCCGGGCTTCGAACACACCGAACTTTGCACTTCGGCCGGCCACCCGGATGTCGGTTGCCTGGAGGATCTCCGTTCCACCGGCCACCGCCCAACCCTCTACGGCGGCGATCAACGGCTTCTTCAGCGAATAGTGCCGCAGCAGCGCCTTCCAGTGCAGGTCGGGGTCCTCGACCATCCGTCGTTGGACCGATTCCGTGCCGGGACCGGACCTCGACTTGAGGTCCATGCCTGCACAGAACGTTCCCCCGGCGCCGGTGAGGATACCGCACCGGATAGCGTCGTCCCCGTCGATCTCCCTCCAGGCGTCCACCATGCCGACCAACATCGGACCCGACAAGGCATTCTTCGCTTCGGGTCGGTTCATGGTGACGACAGCGGTGGCACCGATCCGTTCAAAATTCAGATGTTCGGTTCCGGGCATGCCGGTCAGATCCGCTCGATGATCGTGCCGGTGGCAAGCGCCCCGCCACAGCACATCGAGATCAGGGCCACGCGTCCGCCGGACCGCTCGAGCTCATGTAGGGCGGTGGTGATGAGCCGCGAACCGGTGCAGCCAACCGGATGGCCGAGAGCGATGGCACCTCCGTTCACGTTCACCTTGTCCCAATCGGCCCCGTGGACTTTGCCCCAGGAACAGACGACGGAGGCGAACGCCTCGTTGACCTCGAAGAGATCGATCTCTTCCATGGTCATCCCCGCCTTCTTCAGCACATCGGCTGTGGCAGCAATCGGCCCGTCCAGGTGGTAATAGGGGTCCGATCCGACGAGCGTCTGGGCCACGATGCGCGCCCGGGGCGCAAGGCCGAGCTCCGCAGCCTTGCTCTCGGACATCCAGAGGATCGCGGCTGCACCGTCGGAGATCTGGGAGCTGTTGCCGGCGGTGTGGATGCCTTCAGGGAGCACCGGGTTGAGGGCGGCCAGCCCTTCCCTCGTCGTGTCGCGCACCCCCTGATCTCTCGCCACCAGGGTGCGCTCTCCAGTCGGGCCATCGCCTCCGGTCACAGGGGACTCGACAGGCGCGATCTCGCGGTCGAATCGACCTTCGGCTACAGCCCGGGCAGCCTTTCGCTGAGATTCGCAACCGAGCCAGTCGACGTCGTCCCGATTGATCCCGTACTTCTGCGCGATCCGTTCCGCTGCGCCGAACTGGTCCGGCATGTCCCAGGGGAACCGGTCCGGTCTCGACCGACCCGGACCGTTCATGGCGTTGGCACCGAGCCCCACCCGGCTCATGGCCTCGATTCCACAGGCCACACCGACGTCGATCGCCCCGGCACTGATCAAGTTGGCCACGAAGTGGTTGGCCTGCTGGGCCGATCCACACTGGCAGTCGATGGTGGTGGCCGCCGTCTCGTAGGGCATCCCCTGGCTGAGCCATGCGGTGCGGGTCACATTCGAAGCTTGCTCGCCCGCCTGGGTCACACACCCCCCAACGATCTGCTCGACGGATCCCGGGTCGATCCCGGCCCGCTTCACGAGCTCGACCTGGACCGCTCCGAGGAGCTCGGCGGCGTGGAAGCCGGAAAGCCAACCGTTGCGCTTCCCGATTGGTGTGCGTGCCGCTTCGACGATGACCGGCTGGCCCATGGTGGTTCCCTTCGACGATCCGTGGTGGCCGGTTGGGGTCGGTGAACCCCACGTTCCCGGACCGGAGAGAGTATAGAACCGGTTCTACCGGGAGTCTCCGGTGTTCCCGGATGCCCCGAAAGGGACTCCGCTCGACCGATCCGACACCTCGGAGCGACGCTAGGTTCGACGCCACCCCACTCCAGGAAGAAAACTGCAACTGCAAGGTAGTGACGCCGAGGCAGGGGATCCGCACACCCCGCATTCGGCCCACCCGAGATTTGCGACACAGCCCAGAACGAGGTCGAAGATGAACCCACCGCTCCACCGGATCGTGGCCGTCCGCACCCGGAGCATGCCGCATCGTCGTCAACGAGACCACGGCATCCCCGGCGAGCTCGGGCGAGGCGGATAGGCGGATGGCCGAGATCCTCTTCGCGATCGGATTGATCCTCGTCGTCCTCACTTCGACCAGCGTGCTCTTCACCATCGTGCTTCCCCGAGAGCCACGCGGGTTCCAGCGGCTGACCACGATGATCAACCGCACGGTCCAGGTCGGATTTCTCGGCCTCTCCCGATTGGCCAGGTCCTACGAGGGGAAGGACAGCCTCTTGGCTCCGGCCGGACCGGTAGCCCTCCTCGCCCAGTTGGGCTGCTGGGCTCTGTGCTTCATCGTCGGGTACGCCCTCATGCTGGCCGGCGCCGTCCACAGCCTGGGCACGGCCCTGGTCCAGGCCACCGGCGCCCTCTTCACCGTGGGGACCATCGGTCTTGCCGGCACTCCGGACCGCGCTATCGACATCGCTGCCGGGGGCTCATGGGTAGTCGTGGTCGCCCTCCAGATCGCCTATCTTCCAACCCTGTACTCGGCGTTCAATCGGAGAGAGGGTCTCGTGGCCATGCTCGAGAGCCGCGCCGGCGTCCCGGCGTGGGGGCCCGAGCTCCTCGCCCGCCACCAGCTGGTCGGGATCATCGACGCGCTCCCCGACCTGTACCACCAGTGGGAGCAGTGGTCGGCCGATGTGGCCGAGAGCCATTCGACCTATCCCGTCATGATGCTGTTCCGCTCACCGCTCCCCTGGCTCTCGTGGCAGGTGGGCCTACTGGCCGTGATGGACGGAGCGGCCATGCACCTGGCCCTCGCTCCGAGCACGTCCTCGTCGCGGTCACGGCTCTGCCTTCGCATGGGGTTCACCGCCGTCAACCGGTTGGCGGCGGTCGAAGGTTTCACGGTCGACCCCGACCCCGACCCGGACGGCTCGATCATCCTCACCTTCGAAGAATTCGCCGAGGCGGTAGCCATGCTCGAGAAGGCAGGCTTTCCGGTCGAGCGGACGGCGGATGACGCCTGGCCGGATTTCCGGGGATGGAGGATCAACTACGAGTCGGCGGCGTACTGGCTGGCCGACCGGTTCACCGCGCCGCCTGCACCCTGGTCGGGACCGCGTCGGCACCTACACTCCGGGCCGGTGACGCCTCGACGCCCTCCCCAGCGCGCGCCCCGACGGATCGCTCATCGCCGGTCGGCTCAAGGTTCCCTCGACCAGTCGGAGGACCGCTGAACCCCGCGCAGCCACCACGACCGACGGTCGGGGACCGGACGAGGCGACGTCGACTACAGCGACTGACACGACTTGCAGCACCAACCCCGGGACAGTCGTCTACGAGTAGCGGGCCGCCCTGGTGCCGGGAGGGTTGTTCGCACCGTGGACCGCGTCGGGGTTCTCGACACAAACTTCACCTTCCAATCCGTCCGGGTCGCGAAAGAACACGCTGAGTATCGATCCGAAGTCGGTGACGAAGTCGTCGGCGGCTCCCCTGGACATCAGTCGGTCCCTGATCTCCTCAAACGCCTCGAGCGATGCCGCCCTCAGAGCGAAATGATCGAGCCGGCCCCTTCCGAACATCGGAACCTGCCGATCGGCCTCCGTGTTGCCCTCGATCTGGAAGACGTTCAGCTCACAAACGTCACCGATCTGGATGACGGTCAGCCGCGGCCCCGTACCGTCGGGCAACTCGCTGCCATCACTGAGGACGATGGCGCCGAACACCTCTCGGTAGAAGTCCTTGAGCCGGTCGGAGTCCTTGGTGATGGTGGCAACGTGGTGGAGGCCATTGGTGAGCACGGTGAGCTCCTTTCGTCAAGGCATCGTGTGACGGTCCAAAAGGCGGCACACGGCCAAGGACTCGATCAGGTCCATGTCTTCTCCGGAGGTGGAGAAACCACTCAGGTCATAGAAACCACTCAGGTCATAGAGAGCGTTCTGCAATCCGATCGGCAGGGCAGAAAACCCTACCCGAGCAGCTTCTTGGCGATCACCACCCGCTGGATCTGGTTGGTGCCCTCGCATATCTGGGTGGACCCTCTCGGGGGTCCAGCGGGTGGTCTCCAGTGCGCTGACCTGGGTGTATTCGAAATCGAGTGGTCCCAGATCCACCCGGTTCCGCCGAGTTGTAGGGATAAAGTAGGGATGGATTCGGCCGAAGGACCGGGCAACGACGCCTCGCTCAGCTTTCGCCCTACCTCACTGCCTGCTCGGCGATTCGCACCATACGCCCCGCTCCAGTGACCGCCGTCTTTGCTTCCGCGCCGGCGATCGGACCGGGGTCGTACTCCGCCCCATTCTTCAATGGGGGTGCCGACTGGTCGGGCGTAAGCCTCACATTCTCAATAGCGTGCTCACGCGGTGCTCCGAGTTCGTAGCTGATGGGAGGTTGAGCTGCCGATCCCACCCGTTGCGAGTTGGAGATCAACCGGCCTTCTCGCGCTTCTTCGGCACGTCGAAGCCGAGTGACGCGTACGCCTTCCTGCGTTCTTGATGCATGCGAGCCAGCACCGGCACGGACGCATCCACGTAGTCATGAACCTCGACACTCGTCTTCTCGGCCGTAGGTCGCAAGACTCGTCCGACGTACTGCACCACGCTTCCTTTGAATTTGATGGGGAACGCCAGAAACAGGGTGTCAAGCGGGGGACAGTCGAAGCCTTCTCCGAGCAGGCTGGCCGTCGCGGCCAGGACGAGTCCGTTCTTTGTGCCGGAGGAACGGTCCAACTGCTGCAACACCGCAGTCCGGGCCCTCTTGCCCATCTGGCCGTGCATCACCAGGGGATCGACCCCACGCTCGACCAGTGCAGCGGTGATCAGGTCAAGATGTTCGGTCCAACGGGTGAGCACCAGGCAGTTCCTGCCCTTGGCGGAGGCGTCGGCGACGTCGTCGCAGATGGCGGCCGTCCGGTCCCCGTCTTCCACCAGTCCCCGAAACGTGGTCTGGATGTGCTGCCCATCCTCGGCGGTCTCATGGGCGGTCGGGTGGATGGTGAGCTGCAGCGAGTGGCGATCCGCCTCCGCCGGTGCGGACATGGAATGTCTCACGGGTCCACAGTGCATCGCCATCATGGCCTGAAGACCATCTCGTCGGTACGGAGTCGCCGTCAGCCCGATCCATCTGCGCACCGGGATCTCGCGGACGGCGCGTTCGAACGTCACTGCCGGCACGTGGTGGCATTCGTCGACAATCACCATCCCATAGGGTGCTGTGAGTTCTGCGATGTCGTCGCGACGCGCCAGGCTCTGGACCATCACGACATCGATCAGGCCCTTTGTCTTGCTCCTCCCTCCACCCAGCTGACCGATCTGCTTCGCGTCAACATCCAGGTGGGTCACGAGACGCTCCCGCCATTGGTCGACGAGCGGTTTCCGGTCCACTATTACCAGGGTGGGCACCTTGTGCCGGGCGATGAGACCGCAACCAACGACGGTTTTTCCGGATCCGGGCGGGGCGACCAGCATGCCCAGTTCGTGGGGAGCAAGCACTTCGACCGCCTCGCTCTGGTCTGCCGTGAGGGTCGCGACGAGCTCCACGGCGACGGGCTCAGGGTCCTGAAAGTCGTCGACGATACGGAGTTCGCTTCCAGCCTCTTTCACGATGCGTTCAGACGCGTCTCGGAGCCCCCGGGGTAGCTGCAGGTCACCAAGAGCTTCCCGGTAGCAGCGGATGAAGCGGGGGGTGTTCCAGGTGGAGATGCGCATCCGCTCCTTCTCGTAGAACTCCGGGTTGTGGAGGGAAGCAGCGTGCTTCAGTGCCGCCACAAGGGCGGGGGGCACACCGACGCGATCGATCGAGAGCATCGCGCCGGCCCGGGCATCGATCGAGCGTGGAGGATCTACCTGTGAGGCGACGGTTGCATTCCGCCGCAGGGTGTGGGCGTCCGGTCCCGTCTCCAGGTCCCCCATGCTGTCGACCAATTCGTCGAGGAAGGCAGCGGTGACCGGCTCTATCGACGAAAGCTGCTTCCACTGATCGGCATAGGGTTCCATCGTCGAGGGGTCGATGAAGACCGTCGTCCCTCGCTTCCGGCAATCTCCCTGCAACGGCAGCGCTATCAGGTTGCCGAACGACCCCTTGGGCATGAAGTCCTGCGTCGGAAACAGCCGGTCGTAGCTCGCAAGGTCGATTTCAGCGCGGACCGTCATCGCCTCCCGAATGAGATGCACCCCAAGCCGACGTGCCGAGGAGGCAGAGACGGGATCCGCGAAGAAGATCCAGACGTGACCGCCGTCGCCCGATCGCGAGCGTTCCAGAAGGCCAGAAATCCCCAGAGAACGGGCCACATCGAGGTAGGCGCCTGCATCCAGTGCCCACCCGGGACCATCGAAGTCGCTGGCAAGCAGTCGACAAACGTCGCCGTGGAGCAACGGATAGGTCCCCACATGCAGTTCGCCGGCGAGATGCCGTTCCACGACTTCCTCCGTGTACGGCAGGTACTCGCGATCCGGTGACTTGGCGTTGGCGACGCCACCGAGGACCGCTGGACTCCAGCCCACCTTGCCCGTTCGCTGACTGCTCTAGGCACGTGCATAGACATCGTCGCGTCCGACGAAGAGGGACCGAAAGGTCGCCACCTTCTCGCTCGACGTCGAGCTCTGCGACACCCAGGGCGCGTTCGATTCTCCTCTGCTGTTCACCTGAACCAACGTCGGCGCCACACAATGATCGTCGGTCCGAGTGACTCGAGGGCCGGCGTCACGGTCCTCGAGACCGAGGAGAGCGCGGAACCTGGCGATCTCCGATTTCAACTCGACAAGTTCCGCCTCCAGCGCGGACAGGCGCCTCGCTGTCTCGGAAGCTTGGGATGAATCGGTATCGCTCACGGAACCCAATTCCCTACGACAGTCCCGTTCACCGTCGACCTGACGGAGCAGACCAACCGAGGGAGCTGGCGAGATCCCAGCGGCATCAGGATCGGTTCGATCCGCATATGCCTCACCACCGATCCAAGAACGAAGCTGGAGTGATGCATGGTGGCTCCTGGTGTTCCCACTCCAAGAGATCCTTGTCGCCGGTGACGATGAATTCGCAGGTGTGCATCCGCGCCGAGGACACCAGGTAGGCATCTTCACCGTCCCTGATGCCAACCTCCTCCACGAGAGGATCGGGCACAAGGTCCACCATCGTTCCGATCATCTCGATGAAGGCTGCCGCGCGCTCTTGGGAGATCCACTTTCGAAGTCGCTCCCTGGAGGTCAGGACCTCACTGATTTCGTGCAGCAATTCGGGGCACATCACCACATCGATTTCCGCTCCGGCCAGCCACCGGTCGACGATGACGTACGACGGACCCCTCCGAATGGCAGCAGAGATCCAGACGTTGGCATCGATCACGATCTTCACCGAAGTGACCGTCAGCTGCGTCGACGGCTCCGGACCGCCCGCGACTCCGCTACAGCGAGCTCCGTTGCTTCATCCTCGGACAGATCTCCATTGGCCCCAGTCGCCCGTTCCAGCTCGGTGCGGAAGCGAGCCGTGTAGTACTCCCATGCCGCCTGGCGGCTGGTGCCGAGTACCGACGCGATCTGTTCCCACGATTTTCCTGATTGCCTCGCCTTCCTGACGAGCGCACACCTAAGGCGATCAAGTTCCACTTCGCTCGCCGTGATCTGCTCTATCGCATCAAGCGGATCAACAGGAAGGGCGTCGGAGGAGAGCAGACTCATAGTGTCAGGTTATCTTGACATCCAGGAATCAGCAAGGGGGTGTTCCTACCCGCATGACAGGGGTACGTCGCCTCGATGTTCCTTCACCTTTCGGCCGTCACCCCGTCATGGCCACTGAGTCACGTCCCACCGAGTGGATAACGTCACCGAGCCGGTGTTCGGGGGCAGTGTGCGGTGGACAACCCAGGAGCGCCGGACCCGGGCTACGCGTTGGGATCCACGCTCCTCAGCCGCCGTTCGAACTCGGAGAGCGGAACGAAGATCTCAGCGGTGACCCTCATCCGACTCTCAAGGTCCTGGGGCGATTCGGGCAAGCAACCGACAGAGCACCGATGGCGCCCCATCTCACCACTCCAGATGATGTCCCCGGGGCGAAGCTCCCCGGGAGCGAGAAAACTATGCCCTCGAAGGTGCGACCTTGAGTAGATCGGTACGCGCTCGGCAGCTTGCCAGTATCGGTCAAGGACCCGGTCAACAATCGACCAGTCAGCTACGTCACCTCGATACAAGCTGGTCTCGTACGAGGAAGGGCGGCCGCCGCAGTCGAAGCGATCTCGCAAGTCCCGGTCGATGTGCTCACCCCACCGGTGCTTGATGGCCGCCGCCTCCAGTGTTTCGTATGGCTCGTCACTGGTGTGCACCAGATGGACTGCTGAGCCTTGTCCTGCTGGCTCGATGGTTATCTCAATCTGATCGTGAGGTCGCCACAAGAACGGGGAGGCATAGACGACTTTGCCCGGTCGTGAAGCGGAGACGACGGATGGCTCCCGCTCGCCCTTCACAGAGATCCACCAGATCGGCTGCTCATCGATGAACGAATCAAAAACGACAGTTGGTGGCGGATCATGCTTGGATCTTCGCTCAGCCAGAAGCATGGAACCACGCTACGGCAACAGGACACCCTGACCACGACCCGAATGGTCAGGGACACCTGAACCTATTCGGTAGCGGCGTGACTTCGTCGTCCTCGCCGTTGACCGGGTCCCCGTGAACTGGTGCCACAGAAAGGGATCTTTCCTACGATGAGGGGGACCGGCGACACACAGGAGATGGATGGACCCACAACCGGGATGGAACAGCGCGGCGAGTATTCTAGTAGAGGAGTTGACCCCGACAAGGGTCGTGGCCTATGTCTACATCGACGAGCGGCACCAGCAACCCTATGGAATCGTTCACGGTGGCGTCTGGGCCTCGATCGTGGAGTCCGTTGGCAGCCCACGGTGCGGCGCTCGCCGCCCGAGGGATCACCGGCCAGATGGCGGTGGTCGGAACCTCGAACTCCACCGATTTCCTCCGCACCCACCGCACTGGCCGAGTGCGGGCGATCGGCACACCGATCTTCACCGGCCGAACACCGCAGCTCTGGCCTGTCGAAATCGAGAACGTGGCCGACTGCAAGATGGTGGCACGAGGGCAACTCCGACTTCAGAACTTGACGGCGCCGCCGGATCGACGAAGCTGAAGGCGCTCAACTCGCAACTGCCACGCTCGGGCTGATCGGAGGCACCGTGGCCACCCACGCGTCTATGGTCACGGGAGTCCTTCAAGAATCCGTATGGACGGTTCGGGGGGTCCGGCTGGTCGTCTCCAGTGCGCTGACCTGCGTGTATTCCGGATCGACTCACGCTGAATTCACTGAGTTTCGCCCAATTGCAGGAATAAAGTAGGGATGAACCGGCTGAGGAGTCCACATCACGACGGACTTACCTCAGTCACTCGATTCCTGGGAGCTGCGTCCGTCGTGATCCTGAAAGATCGTCTGTAGGTAGAACCCCACCTTGGCGGAGATGCGCTCTAGTCGATAGAACTTCTCGACTGCCGCGTACGCCTCATCAGGCGTCTTGATCCCAATCCGCGTGCCGAGCAATCTCACGTCATCGTCATCGACGCCGATTCTGGCCGACACGGCCTTCATGGCAAAGAGATATTCGGGGGATGGCACGACGACACGAATCCCCCCACTCTCCACCGTGAACTGTCGCCCGCTGTCTTCGAAGTCCGGGAGCAACCCCTTCACCCCGTCGTTCAGCCAATCTCGGGGCAGTTCGATCTCATCCGCCATCGTGCTCGCGATCTCATAGACCCGAATCTTCGGTTCGAAGATCGCGTCGATGTCCCGCGTGGCTCGGTCCTCGCCGTAGGCCAAGGCAATGCCGCCTCCACCAACGACGAACATGTCCACGGAGAATCCAATGTCAGCGCATCGCCGACCGAGTTCGGTGAGCAGCTCCAAGATTCGCTTCTTCCCCAGCAGCGGTCCGTCGGCGGTCACACCGACTCCAGTGCATCGGGATCAATCATGACGTTGCGGGAACGGAAGGGCCCAGGCGAGTGGGCGAGGAGATACTCGTTGAACGCCGGATCTTCGGCAACGAACCACTCGTTCTCGAGCCGGACACCCTCGGCCCAGTCGGGAGCAGGCATGTCTTCTCGTGCGGCCAGCTCTTCCGTGGCGCCGGCGAGAAGCGCGTCCCAACGCCGGTCTCCAGTGGTCGACGGGCGAGCGAGAAACACCTTCTGGTCGATCGGGCGAGCTATCCATTTCGAGTTCGACCGCAGCTCACGGACAACTCGTAGAAGCTCTCTCGTAGTCCAGCCATGGCGGAGACCTGAGCGGATGGCGGCAGAAGCCTGCGGCATGGTGACGAGGCCATTGACGTAGATCGTGCTCTCCGAGCCCGCGTCGATGGCATCGACGATGCGCTGGAGGGTGAGCGGACCGGCCACCTTGCCCCCTCGCTCGTACGCAGCGATGTTGCTCTCTGATGTGCCCGTTACCCGTGCTACTTGGGCAGCGGTCAGACTCGCGTTTCGGCGTCGCTCTCGCAACGCCCATCCGTCCATTGCCCTATCATATCAGTTATCAGTTATTAGTTATCAGTTATTGCCGGATTGATGAGCGGGGGCGAACTATCCCAGCAGCTTCTTTGCGATGACCACTCGCTGGATCTGGTTGGTGCCCTCGTAGATCTGGGTGATCTTGGCCTCACGCATGAGCCGCTCCACGGGGTAGTCCCTGGTGTACCCGTAGCCCCCGAATAGCTGGACCGCGTCGGTGGTCACTTCCATGGCCGTGTCCGATGCCAGCCATTTGGCCATCGATCCAATTGTCGTCAGCTCACCGTCGGGGTCGTCGCAGTCGATCAGCGAGCAAGCCCGGTAGACGAGCGTGCGGGCGGCCTCGGTTCGCATGGCCATCTCTGCCAACATGAACTTGAGACCCTGGAAGTCGGCGATAGCTCTGCCGAACGCCCGGCGCTCTCCCATGTAGGAGCGAGCGGCGTCGACCGCCCCCTGGGCGATGCCCACCGCCTGGGCTCCGATGGCCGGACGGCTGCGGTCGAGTGCGTGCATCGCAATGGTGAATCCCTGACCCTCCTGACCGACCAGATTGGAGAGCGGTACCCGGACGTCATCGAATCTGACCGGTGCCGTCGGGCTCCCCCGTAGCCCCATCTTGTCCTCTTTGGCTCCGACCTCCACTCCCCACTCGGTCTCCACCACAAAGCAGCTGATCCCCCGCCTACCGGCCGACGGATCGGTGACGGCGAAGACCGTGTAGAAGTCCGACAGCCCGGCATTGGTGACCCAGTGCTTGGATCCGCGTAGTACGTATCCGTCGCCCTCGCGGACAGCTCGGGTGCGAATGGCAGCGACGTCGCTGCCGGCGTCGGCCTCGGACAGGCAGTAGCTGGACTGCCAATCGCCCGAGGCGATTCGGGGCAGATACCGGCGCTTCAGCTCCTCGCTACCCCAGTAGAGCATCGGGACGGCGCCGAGTTTGGAGATGAGGAGGGTGAGCGCCGTCGATGCGCACACCCTGGAGAGCTCCTCAGCCATGATGGCTTGGGTGATCATGTCGGCCCCAACCCCCCCATACTCGGCGGGGATGCCGAGAGCGGGAAGTTCGAGCTCGATGCACGCATCCAGCGACTTGACCGGAAAGACGGCGTCGCGGTCTGCAATGGCGGCCTGAGGAGCGATCTTTTCCTCGGCAAATCGCCTGAGCGAACGGCGGAACTCTCGATGGTCGTCGGTCAGCACGAACGGGGTCGGGTCCATTGGTAGTCAGGGGCGCGGTGCTCTCGCGAGCCCGGTTCCCCATCCCCCTTTCAAGTGAGTGGCGGGAGGGAGCCTCCCCCTCCCGCTCTCGCAGAACCGTACGTGACACTCTCGCGTCATACGGCTCCCACGAGCC